>JASFTK010000086.1:0-6313 GCA_050053595.1 Candidatus Bathyarchaeota archaeon
CATCAGAGTCAACAGTCTCTTCGCGTCTCCCACAATATCCGTGTCTACACGGGCGGTTCTCTGTGCATACCGCTCAGCTTCTTTCTCCCGTCCCTCCTTCACCGCTTCCTCATATTTAGCCCGGGCTTCCCGTCTGACCTGTCGCCTCTCCATAATCACCTTTGTCTTGAACCTGTGGGGTTTCCCGTCGAAGACATAGGCTAACTTGATACCCGCTTCGATGAGGTTGGAGTTCCGATAGATGAGACCACTAAGATGGCTTGTGATCCTCCCCTCCCTGTCTTTCAGGGGCTCTCCACCCCTACCCCTGATAATGGCTAGAAATTGATAGAGTATGTTGTGGCCGTCGATGGCGATCCTACGCCCTGTTAAGTCGGGGATGTCGACAGTCTTTACATCAACGAGGTCCCTGAGCTTGACACCCACCGCTCAACCCCCGACCAGCTCAACCCTTCGCTTCTCCTTAGTCAAACTGTAGACCCTGATGAGGCTCTGGAGTTCCATAGTCATCAATACTCGATTGAAAAATCGCTCGCCTAGGTCGCCGTGGAGGCTCCCCACATGTTTGAGTAAATCCTCCACTTTGAGCGCACCATTCCTCTCGAGGGCCTCTACGATGGACCTCTTGATTAGTTTGTCGTTCATCACAACACCTAAGCTATCGTCATAGGAGGCTTCTCCCGCTCCCTGAATCTCTTGTCAGTATCCTTGTACCACCGCTCCATGTTGGGAGTAATAGAGGGTACTATATCCTCAATGGCATCAATGAAGTTCTTAAGATTGACCTTAACAGCCTCGGTATCGTTCCTGAGGGAGTTCATTGCCGCCTCCCGTGCAACGGAGTCGATGTCAGCCCCAGAATACTTGTCCATCTTCTTAGCCAGCTCATCCAAGTCCACATCGTCGTCTAAAGGCATCCCCCTAGTCTTGATATCCAGTATCTTCCTCCTCGCTTCATCGTCAGGTGGTGGCACATAGACCCTCCTGTCAAACCTACCCGGTCTCAACACCGCGGGGTCTATGAGGTCAGGGCGATTGGTAGCCGCTATAACCAAGACATTCTGGAGAGTGAGGAGACCATCGATCTCTGTGAGTATCTGGCTTATCACTCTCTCAGTGACCCTGGAGTCGCCTCCCATCCCTCTGCTGGGGACCAGAGAGTCGAACTCGTCGAAGAATATGATAGAGGGAGCTGCCATCCGGGCTTTTCGGAAGATTTCTCTGATCGCCTTTTCAGACTCCCCCACCCACTTGCTGAAAACCTCTGGCCCCCTCACACTGATGAAGTTGGCTTGGGACTCAGTAGCGACCGCCCTAGCCAGCAGGGTCTTGCCACAGCCAGGAGGGCCATATAGCATTATTCCCTTAGGGGGGGTTATCCCTAGCCGCTGGAACATCTCGGGTGTCTTCAGGGGCCACTCCACAGCCTCCCTCAGGTTCTGTTTAACCTCCTCGAGGCCCCCCACCTGGTTCCATGGGACATTGGGGTTCTCGATGAAGACCTCCCTCATTGCAGTCGGGGTGATCTCCCTAAATGCTTCGAGGATGTCCCCGTTGGTGACCAGCATCTGATCCAAGACTTCGTGGGGTATCCTCTTCTCCTCCAGGTCGATGCGAGGCAGATACCTCCTCAATGCCTTCATCGCCGCCTCCCGGCTCAACGCTTCCAGATCAGCCCCTGTGAAGCCATAAGTGACCTCCGCTATCTGCTTGAGATCGACATCCTCCCCAAGAGGCATTCCCCTGGTGTGTATCTGGAGGACCTCGTTCCTCCCCTCCCTGTCGGGGATCCCGATCTCGACCTCCCTATCGAATCGCCCAGGCCTCCTCAGTGCGGGATCCAGGGCATCCGGTCTATTGGAGGCTCCAATGACTATGACGTGCCCCCTCCCCTTGAGGCCGTCCATTGAGGCCAAGAGCTGGGCTACCACCCTGCGTTCCACCTCTCCTGTCACCTCCCCCCTCTTCGGGGCGATGGCGTCGATCTCATCTATGAACAATATACTAGGGGCGTTCTTCTCAGCGTCCTCGAACATCTTCCTCATCCGGGCCTCAGACTCGCCGTAGAACTTACTCATGATCTCAGGGCCGTTGATCGCGTAAAAATTTGCCTCGGACTCATTGGCCACAGCCCTAGCCAGCAGGGTCTTGCCACAGCCAGGAGGGCCGTGGAGCAACACCCCTTTAGGCGGATCGATGCCCAGTCTCTGGAATATCTCGGGATGCCTCAGAGGTAGCTCCACCATCTCTCGGATCCGTCTGATCTCCTCATCCAGCCCCCCGATATCCTCGTATGTGGTCCTGCTGGGGATCTCCAGCTCCGGTACAGGCTCACTGAGGATGGTGATATCCGTCGTCGGGGAGATCTTCACTATACCATTCGGTCGGGTGTTGACCACAAGGAACGGCACCGAGTGCCCCAGCATCATGATCAACAATGTATCCCCCCTAGTGGCTGGCCGGTCGATTAGCCGGTCCTTTACAAATCGGATGAAGTCGCTGTCCACGCTGATCCGGATATCAATAGGAGCCAATTTGATGGAGGCTGCGTACTCCGCCACCACTTTCTCAACAGAGACAAACTCGTTGATGGAGGCTCCACTGTTTTTCCTGATGAAACCATCGATCCTCAGGAAACCTTTACCCTGATCCTCAGGGTACGCCGGCCACGCTTTCGCAGCGGTCTCTTTCTTACCTGTGATCTTTATTACGTCTCCAACAGTCACCCCGAGATTCTTCATGGTCTCGGAGTCAACCCTCGCTATACTCCTTCCGACGTCTCTCTGCTGCTTCGCTTCAGCGACTTTTAATTGGATAGCACTCAAAAGGCACACCCGATTTTAATCTCAAAAGACTGATTGAGTTGACTTTTATAAACATTGGTCTATTTCAGGGGTCAAACATCGGGGACACCCTCATAAGACACCGCAAAATCGGGCAAGATCCCCTGCAGACTCCCTTGTGAGAACCACCTTATCTAAAATAGTGTAACGCTCAGGACGGATAGTCCTAGCCTTCACCAAGGCCTCGACTAGGACCTCCTCGGAGACACCCAGATCCTCCGCAGTTGTCGGTGCACCGATGAGTCTAAGGTTCTCCCTTATATCCTCCCAGTCCAACCCGTGTAGCTTCGCCATCATGATGGTGCCTACCCCGCATTGCTCCCCATGGAGGGCGGTCCCCGGAGCCAACATATCCAGGGTGTGACTGAACAGATGTTCCGACCCGCTGCAGGGTCTACTGCTTCCCGCAATACTCATCGAGACCCCACAGCTTACCAAGGCCTCCAGTAAGGTCCTGATCCCCTCCTCAGTCCTAGCCTTGATCAAGTTTGAACTACGCCTGATGAGTCTTGAGCCCATAAGGGCCAGACTCCCCGCATACTCCCCATAATAGTCGCCGTTCTCAACATGAGCAAGTTTCCAGTCCCTCACGGAGACCACCTTGGATATCACATCCCCGCAGCCACTGGCGGTAAACCTGTAAGGCGACTCCGATATGATGCCTGAGTCAGCAAGTACCGCTATAGGGGGATTCGCCTTCATCGAGTAGGGCCTCCCAAAACCCTTCACAGAAGCCAAGCTGCTGGCGATACCGTCATGAGCTGCTATAGTTGGGACACTGATGAACGAGGCCTGATTATTGAAGGCGCCGAGCTTCGCCACATCGATGGTCCTACCCCCTCCCACCCCTACCACTGCATCAGCCTCTATCGACCCCGCCTCATCGCTCACCCTCTCCACCGTCTCAAGGTCGGCGACTTCGCAGAAAACCACCCTGGGACTCAGCCCCACCTCAGTCAGAATCTCCTCAGCCTTGGCGCCCGCGATGTTGTAGGTTACCCGACCGGTGACTATCAGAGGCCTCCTGAGACCCAACTCGAGAAACACCTCCCCCAAGGACTCTAAGACCCCCCGCCCCACCAATACTATGCGGGGAAGGTCGATACGGTGTCTCTCGTTCAACGTACCACCAGCCTTATGCATCTTGGACACAAGGCAATAAGGCTTTTTCACCCAACAGACCAATCAACCAGATCTAGTTAAATTAAGCAGATATTAATTCCGAAGAAAGGTTTTTAAAGACGACATTTTTAAGATACTTGGTTTTCCTTCTAAGGATTACTAACCGTTAATTCGAATCGAGGTAATTAGGATGAAAAACAGCATAGGCGAATACAAAGGAACGACAACAGTAGCTATGGTCTGCCTAGACGGCGTCATCTTAGGGACCGACACCCGGGCCACAATGGGGAACTATGTCGCCAGCAAGAACGCAAAAAAAGTATACAGGATCACCGAGAAACTCGCCATGACCATCGCAGGGGGCGTCGCAGTCGCCCAGAGGGTCGTGGAGATACTCAGGATCAACGCAAAGTTGTTCGAGCTCGAGAAAGGGAGACCGATGCCGGTCTCTGCAGCGGCGAGGCTGGTCTCCAACCTTCTATTCTCGAACCGCTCCGTGGGTAGGCCTCTCCCCCTCCAGGGGGTGATTGGGGGCTACGATGCCACGGGGCCCCATGTCTTCAACCTGGACCCTTTCGGGAGCCTGACTGAGGAGAAGATGGTCTCAACAGGCTCCGGTTCCCCCTTTGCTTATGGGCTCCTCGAGGATCGGTACAAAGAGGATTGCACAGTGGACGAGATGCTACCGGTGATGGTGAGCGCCGTCGATTCAGCTATGAAGAGAGACACCGCCAGCGGGGATAGCTTCGATATCGCCATTGTTGACAGGGACGGTTTCAGGGAGCTCGGCGAGGAGGAGAAGCGTTCCTTCCTTAAATAACGAGATAGATTCTGATGGACAACAGGCAGGGCCTATCATACGCAGAGATCAGGAACACGATATTGGAGAATGTTCCTCACGAGACAGGGATAACTAGGATCGAATTTGAGGGCCCCCGCCTCGCAATCTACACCCAGAGACCGGAGATCCTGGTGGAGAAGACCCATATCGTGGCTGAGATTGCAGGTAAGATCAAGAAGCGGATCGTTATCAGGTCGGACCCCTCTGTAAGGGTGAGGGAGAACGAAGCAGAGAGGATCATCGGGGAGATCCTTGAGGAGGCGGGGCTGGTCCAGAGCTACTTTGATCCCACCTTGGGGGAGGTAGTCTTGGAGGTGGAGAAGCCTGGGGTAGCCATCGGTAAGAAGGGATCCAACCTCGTGGATATAGTAAAAAAGACCCGTTGGAACCCCAATGTCGTGAGGTCCCCGCCTATACCAAGCCTCACCATCAAGCAGATCAGGGGTTATCTCTATTCGAAGAGCAAGGAGAGGGAACGTTTCCTGAGGGAGACGGGGGAGTCCATCTTCAGGCCGATCTACGACAGGAGCAGTGATGTAAGGCTGACCTTCCTGGGGAGTGCTAAGCAGGTAGGTAGGTCCGCGATACTGGTCAGGAGTAGAGAGAGTAGCGTCCTCTTGGACTGTGGTATCAACCCTGGTACGAATAATGCAATTGAAGCTTATCCGAGGTTCGATGTAGGGGAGTTTGATCTCAGCAGGCTTGATGCTGTGGTGGTGGGTCACGCCCACCTCGATCACTGTGGTTTCGTACCGTTTCTGTATAAGTATGGTTTTGACGGTCCCGTCTACTGTTCTGATCCCACGGCCAGCTTGATGACGTTGTTGCAGGGGGATTATCTGGATGTGATGAACAAGGAGGGCCGGGTCCCGCCGTATGGGGCTGAGGATATCAGGGAGGCCATCATTCACACCATCCCCCTTGATTGGGGGGAGGTCACGGACATCGCCCCGGATATCCGGCTCACCCTCCACAATGCGGGGCACATCCTCGGCTCTTCAATTGCCCATCTCCATATAGGGAAGGGGCTCCACAACATCGTTTACACGGGGGACTTCAAATATGGGTACACCACTCTCCTCCCCCCGGCTGTCAAGAGTTTCCCGAGGGTGGAGAGCCTCATCATGGAGAGCACCTATGGAGGCACCCAGAATGTGGCACCGCCCAGACGTGAGACCGATGCGGAGTTCGTTGAGTTCACCAACCACATATTGAAGCATGGTAAGATGATCATCCCCGTCCCGGCTGTCGGTAGAGCCCAGGAGATATTGATGGTCATCAACAAGTATATGGAGGAGGGCAGGATGACGGAGGTCCCCGTGTACATCGAGGGGATGATCTCCGAGGCCACGGGGATACACACAGCCTACCCCGGTTACCTCTCCTCAGAGCTCAGGGACCAGATCCTCCAGGAGGGGCAGAACCCCTTCGAGTCTGACTATTTCACGGTGGTGAAGCAGCCTGACCTCAGGGATGAGATCGCCGAGGGGGGGCCATGTATTATCAT
>JASFTK010000087.1:0-6303 GCA_050053595.1 Candidatus Bathyarchaeota archaeon
ATCAACCTGAAGGATAGCCACAGGGGAAAAAAGTTCTCTGTTAAGGGTTTAGCATATCCAGGACACGAGGCCCTTCCCCTAACATACTCTCAGTTCATCGGATATTGTACTATATTCAATGGTCCGGACATAATTACCGGCTAACAAAAGAGCGTCGCTGGGTTATATGTGAAAATTGTATTATAAGGGATAATCGTATCAACTCCTGGGTTGTTTGATTGGTCAAACTGAAGGTAGTCGATCTGATGCACTCAGAGGATGAGTTCTTCCACTCTGTATATGATGGCTATATCGATTACGGCAGGTTCGAGGTGGTGAGGGCGGGGAAAGGCAGGTCCGAGGAAGATATCTGCAGGCTCGTAGAGGATGCAGTTATACTGCTCTCCGATCCGTTGCACATTGTAAAGGTAACCAAGAAGATCATCGAGGCAGGCAAGAAGCTGAGGCTGATCCAATGCCACACCGTGGGCTACGACGATATTGATATCAAGGCTGCAAGGGGTCGCGGAATACCTGTGGCCAACTCAGCAGGGGTCAACTCGAACACCATAGCGGAGTATGTCATCATGGCCGCCCTATACCTACTGAAACCCATCAGGTACGCTCACAGTGAGCTCAAAGAGGGTAGATGGGCGCAAGAAGAGATAGCCACACAGCCCAACCTGACGCCCCAAGAGTTAGCAGCCAAGACCCTGGGGATCATCGGATGCGGTAACATAGGACAAGAGGTAGCCAGACACGCCCGTACATTCGGGACACGCGTCCTATACCACAACCGGAACAGGCTGCCAGAGAAGATAGAGCAACGGCTGGGCATAGAGTACTCTTCTCTCGACGGCATACTACGTTCCTCAGACATACTGAGCATCAATCTCCCCCTCACAGATCAGACACGAGGAATGATCGGGGCGGAGGAGATCGCCAAGATGAAACCGGGGGCGATCCTTATCAACACGGCAAGGGGAGGAATCGTCGACGAGAGTGCTCTAGCCGAAGCCCTCAAACATGGTCGGCTGAAGGGAGCAGCCTTCGATGTATTCGAAGACGAACCTAACATCAGAGATTGCCCCATGCTGGAGATGGAGAACGTGCTCCTCACCCCACACATCAGCGGGGTATCCCCCGAGGTTATCAAGCGGGTCCCTCCCAAAGTCGTCGAGAACCTCAACAGGATCTACAAAGGGGAACCCCCGCTCAGGGTCGTCAACTGATCTACACACCTACCTTCTCTGCTAGCCACCTCTTGAGTGGCTCCCCCGCTGGTATCTTGTCCCCCCACAATGGTTCCTCGTAGAACCCCTCGTGGCGGAAGGTCACCAACTCCTCCAAGGAGGATGGTCGACCCTCTGTGGCATCCTCAAAATACAGGTGGAGAGGGTAATTGTAGCACGGCGGTAGTTCCTGGAGTTCTTCCTTCGCCAGAGAGGAGAGTATGACCCCGGACAACAACGCCTGATGGACGAAGATCGTGTAAAGCCTGTCCCCCTCATAGAACTCTTGGAAAGAGGGATCCCCATAGACCTTGAGGAAGAGGTCCCGCCAAGCCTGTAGCAGCCCCTTCTCAGGGCGGACTATCAATATACCAGCGTTGATGTATGGGCGGATCCTCATCCCATCTACATGGGTCACCATGGGGAAAACCCGATCCTGGGGGACACCGCAATATCGGTACACTAGTGTCCAGAAAGGGTCAAGGGGCTCGTCGTACCTCGAACCCACCAACGTGTGATGGACGGGCCTGAAGCCAAGGCTCTTACCCTCAGACAGCAGGAAACTCCGCGGCTCCCGGAGCACCACTGTGTTGGGGGCAAGCCAAGCTAAGATATTGGTCCTGCCTGAGGCCTCCGATTCCGCAAGCGCTATAGCGGAGGCGTGACCGATGAAGGGAAACCCCCGGTTCTCCACTCCGATCTCGAAGGGGATCAGGGATACATCGAGGCTCAGGAGCTTGTCCTTTATGGTAGTGGAGAGCTCCCCCTCATCCGGCGTGAAGACCCAGATAGGATTTTGAGAGAGGGGTCCCGCGAAGGCGCGGATGCTCTCTGTCAAGAGAACGATATTAGTCTCAGATGACTTGCTAGGAAAAACTATCGAAGCGAATATTAGACTCTCTCTTCTATCGGCCCGTTTAGACACCATGGGTGATCCCGTTTTCAAAGTTTAATTTAATCCTTCGTTGAGCCGTCCGAGAATTCAAGGCCAAACTGATCATTGAGCATTGATTTTCAAGTAGGGGCAAGAAAAAACCCACGGACTATTATCGCCTACTTGAGCACTCCATATATTTGTCGTCCACCCGTGGGGATCTTGCGTGATATTCTCAGCCAACGAGGTAGAACTCGGTCTGCCTCCCCGCCATGAAGTGGATCCTCCCCCCGGTGAAGACTCCGTCTTCCTCAAGGGCGACCCTGACCTCCTGCCCTCCCCACTCTGGCACCTCTTTCTTGGCATTGAGCTCGATGGCGTAACAGGTGTCATCGAAGAGCTCATAGTCCCCCCTCCCAGGTACCCCCTCCTGCTGGTCCCAGCGGCCTATCGTCGGGCCCGCGGCGTGGCCATGATAGCCCAGAGGGTGTGTGTAGACGCTGGCGTTGATACCTTCCTCTGTCGCTTTCTCCAAGATGGATCTCAGGATCTGGTTCCCCGTCCTCCCGGCTACCATCTCCTCGGCGTGTATGTCTTGGAGTTTGTTGGCGTCTGCTAAGACTGTATTAAGCCCCTCAGGAGCTTCCTTCTCCCCCTCCTTCAGTACATATGCATTTCGTTGAATATCGGTAGCGAGGCCTAGGTAGTAAAATCCAACATCGCAGTGGAGGAGGTCCCCCGGCCGGATAAGCTTTCTTTTCTCCTCGGCGTCGTGGGTCAGACCTGGAGCCTGTATGTCGACGCTGGGTTGGAACCAAGCCTGAAGCCCGAGGTCGAGAATCCTCTCCCTCATCCACCAGACCACATCATCTGTGGTGGTGACCCCGGGGTGGATGACGCGGTTAGAGAAGGCCTCGCCAACGATAGCGTGTGTGATCCCCACGATCCCCGGGTAGGCCTCCAGCTCCTGCCCCGTCCTCCTCTCCAACCAACCCAGGGCGAGCCTCTCAGCCCCCCTCGTCCGAGCCAAATACTCCTCTCCCAACGCCTCCTTCATGAGGAGGTAGTCGCCGTGGGTGAGACCGTCACCGAAGCCAAAGGTCTCTGAGACGTTGATCCCTATGACAGCGGGATCTCTCTCCTTTACAATCCTAGCTAAACAATCGTATTGCTTTTCCTCACTCGGATCCCAGACCGCCTCGTAGAAGCCCTTGATGCCGTATCTGGATAGTACAAGCCGTTCCAAGAGGCCGTCCTCCTTCAAACTGAATACCAAGATAGTCCTCCTCCTGGCGTACATCATGGGATCGGGCAGCAAGGTCATGATCACAGGGTCCTCGTTGTATTCCCATGATACCACTATCCACATGTCAAACCCTTCCCTCCCCATGATCTCAGGGAGAACAGTCTCAAGACGGTGCCTCAGCCACCTGTTCTTGACCTCAGCCCTCTCCTTCAGGCTCAGAATTTTCTGGTGGTAGTCCTCTGATGACCACGAATCCGAGAGTCTTGGATCACTTTCCATTAAATCACCCTTCTCCTGACTTTTACCATCCAAGAGATAAGCCTTGGCATAAGGATGGCACTGAGCGTAGCGCGTACTCAGTTAACCCTTGAAGTACGATCGTATCCTTCATTATTCCTCTTCGCTACTCTCTCTTCTGATTCAATATGTGGAACCTCATACCGGCAAGCAGGAAAATTATCACATAGAATGTGAGTATTATCACATTGACTGCAAGTCCATAAAAATTCTCTCCGCCTAATCCAAGCCTGATCAGCTCGATGGTGTGGGTTAGGGGAGAAGCTGCGGAAGCTACTTGACCCCAGGAAGGCAGATCTTTGACTGGCGTGTAGACGCCGCTAACGAATAATAGCGGTATCCGAACGAAGTTGAGGGGCATCATGACCTGGCCTGGTCCCTGACCTGGCAGAGATGCGAACATTATTCCCATAGCCGCAAAGCCGAAGGCAGAGAGCATCATCCCAATCCCTAGAGCGACAGGATCAGTGACCTGTGCATTAAAGAAGGATAAGCCCATTGCCACGGGTATGAGTGATATACCGACTCCGTAGATGAAGCCGGCGATGGTCTTTCCCAGTAGAACAGTCAACAGAGATACTGGAGCGGATAGGAACCGATCGAATGTCTGTAACCTCCTCTCCATCGGTATGGAAACTGGGCCTATGGTCGAAGCGGCGAAAAATACTGTCTGAGCGACTAGAACCGGGATAGCCCGCCATATGGGCATATTCCGACCTATGACAAACGACAGGAACATGGAGAAGGGAAAGAGGATACCGAACATCAAGGAGGGAGGTCTCAGGTAGTATATCTTCATGTCTTTAACGGCTATCGCCCAAGCCACATTCAGTTCTCTAGCGAACCGCTTCCCATTCATCATCGAATCCCACCCTTGCCCTTTCCCCGACCGTTCATCCCCATGCGCCCACCATTTTTAGGCTTCTCCTTTACTCCTGTGAGCTTCATAAATACGTCCTCAAGGCTGGGGCCGAGGGTGTTCACGGTGATAAGGTTAAGCCCATTCGTCTCCGCATAATCCCATACTTCAGATAGAACCCCCGGTGGATCATCGGTGTTAAGCCTGTACTTGTCTCCGTGTTTTTGTGCCTCTTTGACGCCTGCGAGGCGTTTAAGGTCGTCTAAAATCCTTCTACTTGGGGTTTCGAAGGAGATTTCAACAGATTGTAAGCCCTCTACAGTTCTCTTCAGCTTCTCTGGTGTGTCGATAGCAGCTATCCGTCCGTGATTGATTATCGCGATTCTGTCGCACATCTGACTCGCCTCCTCCATGTTGTGAGTGGTTAAAAACACGGTCAATCCTTCCTGGTTCAGGTTCCCAATCAGTTCCCTAATCTTGAGGACACTCTGTACATCCAGTCCTGATGTGGGCTCGTCGAGGAACAGGATAGACGACCTGTTCATCAGGGCCATGGCGATACACACTCGTCGCCTCATCCCCCTGGAGTAATCCTCCAGCTTCTCGTGACGCCTATCGTAAAGCTCGAACAGCTCAAGAAGCTCCTTGGCCCTCTCCTCTCGGTCGCTCTTTGACATGTGGTACAGCTGACCGGTGAAGGTGAGGTTGTCCCATGCTGATAGTTCCGTATAGACGTTGGATATATCGGGCACGATCCCCATCAGCTCCTTAGCTTCAACTGACTGTCTTTGAATATCGTAACCCCGGATCTTCGCCCATCCATCAGATGGGATTGATATCCCTGTGAGCATACGGACTGTCGTCGTTTTTCCCGCTCCATTGGGGCCGAGGAAGCCGAAGATCTCGCCCTTCTCGACGTTGAAGTCGATGTGGTCGACTGCACAGAAATCGCCATAATACTTAGTCAGGTTTGACGCCTCTATCACATACTCCAATATTATTACTCTCCAATCTTGAGGAAGATCTATTCATATTTCGATATCATTGAGAAGGTTGATCCTGATCTGCGTGGTTTTAAGTCTCCACGTCTTCTCAGGCGCACCCCCTCCCTCCTCCCTGTATCCCGCCATCTCGATTATACCCGCCTTCTCAAGCTCTGAGAGGTGGTAGTACAGGCTCGACCTGGCGAGGGTCTCCCCCGACTCCCTGAGACCATCCATTATCTCACCCGTCCCCATCTTCTCCTCACCGATGATTCTGATGATCCTCCACCTTGATGGGCAGTGGAGGGCCCTGAAATAGTTCTGAAATCTCATATCCTTCTCGAACTCGGCACATCCAGAGTCCCTGCAACACATCTCCATGACCCCTATAATATTATCAAAATATTTATAATATTTCCAACGATATAAAGATTACATGACAAAGGTGGATGACAGATATGAGCAAAGATACAAAATGTGGAGTCTGTGAGCATTCTGAAGACCTCAAAGGCTGCGCCTCCAAGCATGTTGCGGAAGCCAGAAGGCTTATCTCTCAGGGGAAAGTCGAGGAAGCTGACAGCCAGTTATCGAGTTTTGAGAACGCATGTCATCCCTAGGCTCCTTCAATGCGACAGTGTGTATGAAAGTATGAGTGGGGTTAGACTTACATCCATCAAAAGAGTATGAATTGTAGAAAATCTTGGATATCTATTCTTAGCGTTTGATAATATCCCTTTGATATACATGGGTCCTATCGGCTACAGCTCCTTGTAGCTCCGTCTGAGGTAAAATCCTATGACCATCCAGTATCCAATGTAAACAATGATTCTCAG
>JASFTK010000088.1:0-6227 GCA_050053595.1 Candidatus Bathyarchaeota archaeon
GGGTCCACGGTGATGATCTTCCCATTGAGGAGAAGTAGATCGGCCTCTATGGCTCTTTCAGGTCCAACCATCTCAAATACAACCTCATTTAGAATAGATTGTCATCATTTAATCTTTGCACCCCAGATCACCAAGTTAGGAATGTGATCTCCTTGACCAGTAGATCGGGTACCAATCTCCGCCCCTCACTAACCAAACCCACAAACCCCAAAGCTTCGAGGATCCTCAGGTCGTTATACACATTCTTAACATCCCTACTGATAGCTGAAGCCAACCCGTTGATAGACCGAGCTCTATGCCTGGACATATGATCCAAGAGCTCCAAGCGTCGGGGGGTAAGCTTCGATATCACCTCTTCTCCCTGCTCTTGGAGCTCCTCTGTGAAGTAGTCAAACTCCTCCCCTTCCCTGTAGGCCCCTAGAGCTTGTTCCATCCCCATCCATTCGAAATACTCCTCGAAAGCCTCTCGTTCCAAGCTCCTGTCAGAGAAGCGGTCTGATATGTCATCGAGCTTCCCGCCGTATTTTCTCTCGAGTTCATTGACCTTTCTTATTACTTCAGCCAAAGGGATTCTCTTGATTATCCTGAGCTGCATTACATTATTTATTGGTGTCTATACCAAAAAAGATTTATTATCTTTCCTCGGGATAACGGGTCTGAAAGATCATGGATGTGCCTTTGAGGAAGTTGGATAAATTCACCTATGAAATTCCTATCGAGTATAATCGACACATGAAGGTCCCTGCCAGGATCTACGCCGACGATGCACTCCTGAAGGGGATGAAGGGAGACCAGACTCTATACCAGAGTATTAACATTACCCAGCTACCAGGTATCAAGAAATACGGGGTGACCCTCCCAGATGGTCACCAAGGCTATGGCTTCCCCATCGGGGGTGTGGCCGCCTTCGACAGGGATGAGGGTATCATAACCCCTGGTGGGGTCGGGTATGACATCAACTGTGGCGTCCGACTGATGCGGACCGATCTCACCTACGACGAGGTTAAGCCAAAAGCAGAGGAGTTGATCAACAGGATTTTCAAGCGGGTCCCCTGTGGCGTAGGGGTAGGGAGTGATCTCAGGGTTTCTAAAAACGAGCTCGACAATGCCGTTTCTGAGGGCGTTGATTGGGCCATCGGGAGGGGTTACGGCTGGGCTGGAGACTCAGAGCATATGGAGGAGGGGGGTTGTATGGAGGAGGCAAACCCCGACAAGGTCTCATCAAGGGCGAAGAGGCGGGGGTCTAGCCAGCTCGGGACCTTAGGCGCAGGGAACCACTTCCTTGAGATCGCTAGGATCAAGGAGATATTTGACAATTCAACAGCGAAGACCTTCGGCATAACCCAGCCTGACCAAGTCGTCGCTTGGATCCATACAGGCTCTCGAGGATACGGCCACCAGATTGCTACGGACTACATCAGGGTGATGGACAGAGCCGTGAGGAAGTACAATATCCGGATCCCCGCCAGGGAGTTGGGGTGTGCCCCCTTGGGTAGCCGAGAGGCGGAGGACTATTATGAGGCGATGAGCTGCGCCATCAACTGGGCTTTCCTTAACCGGCATATCATCATGCACCATATACGCCGGGCGTTCGAGGAGACCTTCAATCGGTCAGCTGATGACATGGGGATGAACTTGGTTTACGGCATGACCCATAACACCGCGAAGAAGGAAGAGCACGATATCAACGGGAAGAAGATGAAGGTCGTGATCCATAGGAAAGGCTCTTCAAGGGCTTTCGGCCCAGGGAGGGCGGATCTACCCAGCGACTACAAGTCAACGGGTCAACCTGTGCTACTTGTGGGGACTATGGGGACGGCGAGCTACCTACTTGTGGGGACAGATAAAGGAGAGGAGATATCCTTCGCGAGTACAGCTCACGGGGCGGGGCGTGTCATGTCCCGGACGGGGGCCCGCAGGAGGTTCAGGGCCAGAGATATTATCTCCAAGCTGAAGAGAAAGGGGATCGTGGTGAAGGCTGCGAGTGGGCGTGTGGTGGAGGAGGAGAGTCCTGACAGCTATAAGGATGTCCATCGGGTGGCTGATGTAAGCCACCGGCTGGGGATCGGGCGTAAGGTGATGCTCTCAGTCCCCATGGCTGTCGTGAAAGGCTGAGGCTCCGGACTCGGTTTTTTTAACTTCCTCCCTTTCTTTGTTATAAGATGGCGATGGATGATAGCGGAGGGCTGAGATCTTTCCTCTGGTTTACTCTGTATGAGTTGTTGAGATTGGGTGCCGGGCAGGGGTCCGTACGTGTTTCAACGATCCACCTCGCTGAGGTTATGGGGTTCTCCCAGCAATCCGCTTCTCGGCACCTTAGACTGCTGGAAGAGAGGGGGTTAGTATCAAGGCGGATCGAGAGCGGGGGAAGCCTGATTAGCATAACCCCTGAGGGTATGGAGAGGTTAAAAGAGGTACATCGCAGGTTGGAGGAGGCCCTTGAAGGGGGAGGTGGGGAGCTCGTCTTCGAGGGGGAGGTCTTCACGGGTCTGGTCCAGGGGGCTTACTACATCTCCCAGTCAGGTTACCGAGATCAGATCCAGGAGAAGCTGGGGTTCGACCCTTTCCCGGGGACCTTGAACCTCAGGCTCGTTGGGGAATACCTAGAGCATAGGCGGGTGCTGGAGGGATGGCCAGCGGTGGTACTCGAGGGCTTCAGGGGGGAGGATAGGGCTTTCGGGGGCGCCCAGTGTTATCCGTTGATGGTGAACGGGGAGGTGGAGGGGGCTCTCATCGTGGCGGAGAGGTCAGGTTATGACCGAGGGGTGATGGAGGTGGTATCACCCGAAAACCTGCGTGAGAGATTTGGCCTAGAGGACGGAGATCGGGTGAAACTAGTATTCAATGGGCAACGGGTTCCCTCTGAGGAGGATTGATCCCTGGATATCTTGTTTAGCTTTGAACGGCCCTAATAGGCGCCTCTGAGGTCCTCGACTATCTTCCTCTTGATCTTGGAGGTGCTGTCGAGGTCGGAACGTCCGAACCTCTCGATCCTTTTGACCTTGATGTTGAGCCCTTGTTTCTCTGTGATCTCTCTGGCCATCCTCTCGATGCTGTCTTGGTCGTATCCCACGGCTATGATGTCGGGTTTGACCTTGTCGATAACAGCGGTCATATCGAGGTTCTCATATCCCAGTAAAGCCTCGTCCACCACCTTCATGGCTTCTACGACGGCTCTGCGTTGATCTTCAGGGATGACCGGGGGTCTCCCTTTGAGTTTCTTGACCGTTTCATCCCGGGCGACGATAACGACGAGTCTGGCGTCTGGTCCCCCGAGCTTCTTGGCTTCCTCTAGGAGGCGGATATGGCCGTAATGGAGTAGATCGAAGGCCCCTGAGGTTAAGACGGTTGTCACTTTCTTTCCCATTCGAATTTCACCAGCCCTAGGAGTTTGAGGGCGTCGAGAACACCTTCAGCATAGCTCACCGAGGTGAGGGCTGTGGCTTTCCGTTCCAGGGCGTAGTATTCTGCGTCTTTCAGGTATCTCTCCGCGTGTTTGATTAAAGCCTTTGTTTCTTCTAAGTCGATTTTCTGGGGGTGATCCTGAGTTTCGAGATCTTTGATGACTGTCTTGCAGCTTGTAGAGTATTTTTGGATGAGGGTGTCTAGTTCACCTTTGGGGCTATGGTTCTCTAAGGCTTCAGTTGGGCAGTCGGCCAAGGTTTTGAGGGCTTCGGCCTCCAGGAAGTGGAGTTCCCCTGGGATCAATAGGGTGTGGGGGGGGTCTCCGAAGTCGTGGTTGGCGAGGTTGTGGGCTGTGTCTGCTCTGATCTTCTGATCCCGCCATCCGAGGTGGGAGATGCCGATGGTGAGGGTGTCTCTGTTGTAGGTCTGGGGTTGTCTGGATTGGATGAGGGTCTGGATGGCTTGGTTGATGGTCTGGGTCTGTTGGTGTTCTGTATCTAGGTCGAGGAGTATGAGGGTGTGGAGGCCGTGTTCCCTGTTCTGTTTGAGGGTCTTGAGGACGGTGGTGGGCGGCGCTTTCTCAGGTAGGGGGAGGGTGACTGTGCGTCCTAGTTTGTAGGGGCTGAGGCCTGTCTCCGCGATGGCGGTGAGGATGGAGGAGCCGTGGATCACGCGGGTCTCGACGCCCTTTTTAATGGCTTCTATCAGTAGGGCGATGTGGGTGGTGGCTGTGAGGGCGTCTCCGCCTACGAGGATGCCGATGTCCTTGGTTGCTGCTTCTTTGATGAGGGTGTCTGAGTTTTCTTCCATCTGAGGTCTGGTGAGTTCTTGGATGGGTCTTCCGATGAGGGTTGAGAGGCGTGTGGTGTCTGTGTCGAGGATTGTGGTGTATAGTTCGGCGTAGAGGGTTGTGCTGTCTCTGGCGGCTTGTAGGGCTCTTTGGCTGAGGTCTTTTTCGTCTGTGAGGCCGATGCTGATGAGGGTTAGGGTCATCTGACTCTCTCCTTGAGGGGGCGTCGGTGGATGTGGCCGCATCTTAGGCAGGTAGTGGTGATGTGGGGTTCCCGGCGTTGTCGGATGCGGGTGCGGCTGGTGGTGCCTGGGATGAGGTAGGCTTTGCATCTGGTGCAGATCTTGTGTCTGTGTTCTGGGGGGAGGCGGGTACGGGTGCGCATGGCGATCTGGCGGGCGAGGTCTGTGTAGCGTTGGGCGAGTTGGGGGTTCTGGGTGTGGATTTTCTGGGCTTGCCTGAACAGGATATTGATGCGTTCTTTTGCGGTCTGGTTGGGTTTGCGGGGCATTTTCCGAGTTCTGGGTGGTGGGGTGAAGTTTATAAGAGTAATGACCTCGTGCGAGCGAGTCAGGTTGTAACGAGTACACCGAGATCTATGAGACATGAATGTCTCGGCTGTTCTCTTTGTAACAACTGGGTCTCGACTACCCCCAACAGTGTGTGAGACCCTACAGGAATGGGCAGAAACTAAAATAAAAAAAGGTGTATGCGATTATTTTTGATTCTGGAGCCATAGTAGAAGCCCCATTTGAGCCCACATCCGGTTCCCGGCCTGGTTGAAGACCACTGATTGGGGTGAGTCCATCACTTGGTCAGTGATCTCATATCCCCTGTGGGCTGGGAGGCAGTGCATCACAATACAGTCGGGCTTTGCCTTTGAGACCAGTCCAGCGTCCACCTGGTATGGTGGGAAAGCTTCCATCCGCCTCTTCATCTCCTCCTCCATACCTGCGCTGACCCAGACATCGGTGTAGATGACATCCGCCCCGGCTACACCTGAATCGGCGTCGTGGGAGACCTCCACCTCGCCCCCTGAGTGCTCTTTGATCATCTTCAAGATCTGGGAGCTGGGACTGTACTTGGGGTTGTCAGGGCATACAACGGTCACATCCATCCCGATGCTGTTACACCCGATCATGGTGGAGTTCGCTGTGTTACATCCCCCATCGCCTACATAGGCGATCTTGAGGCCCCCAAACTCTCCCTTCTCCTCTCTGATGGTGAGGAGGTCGGCGAGGTTCTGGCAGGGATGGTAGACTTCCGTCATACCGTTGATGACGGGGATGGTTGCGGCGGCACCGATCCTCTCCACCGCCCCATGCTCCAAAGCCCTCACCATGATGGCGTCGACATACTTGTTCAAATTCTTGACGCCATCATCTAGGGTCTCGCTACGGGTGAACTTCCCGCCCTCGATGCTGTAAAAGATAGCGTGACCCCCCAGCCTGTTCATCCCCGCCTCAAAGGAGATCCGGGTCCTCAGAGAGGGCAGTTCGAAGAGCATGATGAGCGTCTTGTTCTCCATGGAGTCCCTAAACTTCCCAGGGTCGGCCTTGATCTCGGAGGAGAGACCGAGTATCTCGACCACCTGTTCTCTAGTCAGATCGAAATCAGATAACAGATGCATTCTTATCACTAATTAGACTGATATTCACACTTAATATTTCATGTAGTCCTTTCACGTTATGGAGAAGGGCTAGGAGTCCCCGGTGGGGACGGGCACAACCTTCTTCTGTATCTCCTTGACACCCTCGTCCGTGATCTTCCGCTTCAGGTTCCAGGCTGAGACGCTTGGGAGCCCCCATAGGTTGATGAAGCCCACGGCATCGCCCTGGTCGTAGTGGGTGTTGATGTCGAAGCTGGCGAGGTTGTAGTCATAGAGACTGTAAGGTGATTCGCGCGCCACCGGCTTCGCAGAGCCCTTGTACAGCTTCATGGTCACCTCCCCTGTCACGTTCTCTTGGGTGCTGTCGATGAATGCATCTAGGTCCTGCTTGAAGGGTTCCACCCAGAGTCCCTGGTAGACGAT
>JASFTK010000089.1:0-6211 GCA_050053595.1 Candidatus Bathyarchaeota archaeon
ATTCACGAATGCCTCCTAGATGCGATTACCTTTTCTCTATTTGAAGATATTGGGGGTCATCTTTCAAAAACTCAAGGTTGAGAGATGAGTTCACCGCCAACATCAGTGGCCGGTCTCTCATCAGCCACAAACCGTTTATAACTACCTCGCTATGATTGGGATCCGAGCGGAAAGATATGGGAGAAGAGATAGACATACTCATCACAGGGGCAACTCTGGTTACCCTGAACCATAAGAGGCAGATCATCAAGGACGGCTCTATAGCCGTAAAAGGGGTGAAAATAGTTAAGGTGGGGAGATCAGCCGATATCGACGACAGATACACTGTCGATAGGACTATAGATGGGAGGGGGAAGGTTGTGTTGCCTGGGCTCTTCGACAGCCATGTCCACCTCTCCTCCTCTCTGGTAAAGGGGCTCATCTACGGTGAACCCATCCCTTTAGGCCTCACGTATATGCCCTTCGGGGAAGCCCTGGATGAGGAGCAGGTTTACGTGGCGGCTCTCCTATCATGTATCGATCGCCTCAAGAACGGGGTCACTTATATCGGGGATGTTGGGAGCAAGTACTCTCACAAGGTAGCTGAGGCACTTAGGGATACGGGGATGAAGGGTACCGTCTCATTCGGTATGCGTGACAAGGAGATCCCCAACTTCCCCTACTCCCGTCCCCTCCCCCAGGACCAGACCACAGAGAAGGCACTGAGGGACGCAGAGGCCTTTCACAAGAGCTGGGACGGTTCTGCTGAGCGGCGGATCAGGGTGGGCTTCTCCACCAACATCTGGTCCACATCTGATAGACTATACGCTGAGACCAAGAAGCTCGCCGATGGGAAGGGGACCATCGTCAGCGACCACCTGGACCAGCACCGTCACGAGATAGAGTATGCCCTCAGGACCTGGAAGGAGAGGCCTGTGGAGCACTTGGACAGGCTGGGTGTGCTGGGGAGGAACTTTAATGCCCACCATATGGTGTTCGTCGCTGACAGGGAGATCCATCTACTCACAGCCAACGGCGTCAATGTCTGTCACTGCCCAAGGGCCGCTCTCAACAGCCACGCCATCCCCAAGTACCCCCTATTCAACGCCCTCGGCATCAACTGTATCCTAGGCACCGATATGAGGATCTCAGACCCCTTCGAGCTGATGCGCCTCGCATCCTATGTATACCATGGAACCTCAGGCCTCTACTACTATGACCCCTTGGTCCTCCCCGCCGAAACACTGCTGGAGAATGTCACCGTAAATGCTGCTAAAGCCCACGGGGTCCAGGGTGAGACTGGATCCCTTGAACGGGGAAAACGGGCAGATATCACCCTAGTCGACTTTGAGAAACCCCACCTCACCCCCTCATTCGATCTGGCTGCGGAGCTTACCAGATACGCCTATGGTTCAGATGTGGAGACTGTTATCATCGACGGCGAGATCGTCATGGAGAACCGGAAGATCAGTACAGTCGATGAGAGCGAGATCCTGAAAAAAGCCAGGGAGATAGGGGATGAGGTATATGAGGAGACCAAGGACAGGATGTCCAAGACAGTCCCCGTCAACCGCTGGAAGGTCGTCTAGGAGAGTTCTCTAGAGGAGCCCCATCAACTCTGAGATATCCTCAGACTCCTCGAGCCTTAACAGTGCCGCCCATATACTTTCAGCCCGCTCCCATGAGACCCCCGACCAGAGGACGAACTTTTCCAGCAACTCATCGTCGGTAAGGGGGTTCCTAGGCTCCCCTTTGGGGTAGTCTATACGCATTGTATGGGTCTCCCCATCCCCAGTCTTGACCTCGACGATGGTGGGTCTGCAACCTTCGGGGTAGATGGAGTCGAGTCCCTCCTCGGGGATGACTTTGACCCGCTTGGCAAGCTCGTGGAGCGATTCGTCGGCTATCCTCTCCTTGGTGAACTGCCTCTCCGTTACTTCCCCATCGGTGATAGCGCACGCGACGATATAGGGGAGGTTAAACTGGCAGTTCTTATAATAGCTGTCGGGTCCCACCTTCTCGTCTGTGATGTACATCCCGTAGGTGAGTTGGCGGATCTCCACCTCATCGACATCCTCTGGGGTGAAGCCAACCTCCTCCTTCAGTGACAACAGGGCATCGATAGCACCATGGGTCATACGACAAGTCGGGTAGGGTTTGATGTAGACATTCATAACCTCGAACACATCCCCCATCCCCCGGGTCTTGAACCGGGTTGAGAGACGGTTGTCGTCCCCCAGCTTGGGGCCGTTCAGCCCCTCCCCTGCCATAAACGCTCCCTCGACCCCCACCTTTGCCTGATACCCGTTGCTCAGGAAGTTTGTGTCCAACCCCCGGGTCTGGGGGAAAGCCTTGGGGCTACAGTAACCCGCAATCCCCATTGCGAAACGGGTCTGAACGGCGTCTAGGCCCATCAACCGGGCTGCGATGGCAGCTGAGCAATAAGCTGAGGACGGGGGTCTATCCTTCATACCCCTAAGCTTTGTAGCCACATCGTACCCGACCACTATAGCGATGATCACCGCCTCCCCCGAGACCCCTAGCTTCTCCCCCACCGCCAGCGCCGTCGGTATGGCCACCCGCCCCGGATGTGAAGAGCCGCCCCAGGCCGCAGACTCCCTGTGACCGTCGTTGCAGTCGTGGACCTGACTGTAAGCGGCGTTCGCAAAGGCAGCCCAGGGTAGACTCGCCTTCCGCTTCAAGCCGATGACTGTACATTCTTCCCCGGTCCCCAATATCTTCAGCGACTCCCCAACGCCTGAGGCTTCCTCCTTCCTAGCGCCCATGTACATGGTCCCGAGGGAGTCTAGGATCACCCTCTTGGTCTGGTGCACCACCTCGGGGGGTAGATCCTTGAAAGACAAGCCCGTAACATACTCGGCGAGCTCCTCACCCACCCTCAGAACGCTCTCGATCTCCTTGACCAAGACAACACCTAATATCCCTACACGTTTATCTCCTTAAATGTCGCGCCAATACAGCCAACGAAAACACCCTTTTAGAGGAGAGGAGTCTTCTACTAGGGAGATATCGGGGGATATAGTTGTGGAGATCGTCGTAGTCGGCATGGGGTATGTGGGGATACCTGTGGCTGCCCTGTTCGCCGATGTTGAAGGGATGAACGTCACAGGCGTCCAGAGGAGGTCCAAGAGGTCAGGATGGAAGATAGATCGTCTCAACCAGGGGAGGTCTCCCATCGAGGGGGATGAACCGGGTCTCGCTGAGCTCATCGAGAGGGTGGTGAGGAAGGGGAGCTTCAGAGCCACAGATGACACCTCCGTTTATGGACGAGCCGACGCCATCCTCATCACTGTGCAGACCCCCGTTGATGAGGACCACCAACCGCGATATGAGTCCCTGAAGCAGGTCTCCGCCGACATAGGGAGAAACATGAAGGAGGGGGCTCTTATCGTTCTTGAGTCGACCGTCGCTCCTGGAACTACCAATTACGTGGTCAAACCTATCCTGGAAGAGCACTCTGGGCTGGAGGCGGGGACAGATTTCAACCTGATTTTCTCCTTTGAACGGGTGATGCTCGGCCGTCTCCTCCACAATCTGCAGAAGCTCCCTAGGATCGTGGGAGGCTTGACCCCGGGATGCACGGAGAGGGGGGTCGAACTCTACTCCCACATCGTCGAAGCACAGATCCTGCCCACCGACTGCCTCACAGCGGAGGTCACCAAGGTGACCGAGAACACCTACCGGGATGTAAACATCGCCTTCGCCAACGAGATAGCCCTCATATGCGAGAGCCTGGGGGTGGATGTCTACGATGTGAGACGCTTTGTGAACACCCTGCCCAACATCCCATCGGACCCGGCGAAGAACCCACTGAGGATGATGCATATCCCCGGGGCCGGTGTAGGGGGACACTGCCTCCCCAAGGACCCCTGGCTCCTCAAACACGGCCTTGATGCCCACGGCGCCTACAAGTTCGAGCCCAAGATCATCGTCGAGAGCCGGAGGATCAACGATTACATGCCCCGGCATATGAAGGTATTAATGGAAGAAGCCCTCGGAGAGCGGGGGCGGGGATTAAGGGGGTCCAAGATCGCCATACTGGGATTCACATTCCTCGAGAACTCCGACGATACACGTAACACCCCCGCCCTCCCGCTGTACAAACTATTCAAGGAGAGCGGCTCAGAAGTAGTGGTCCACGACCCTTATGTGAAAGATTTCGAAGGAGTGGAGATTACGAACGACCTTGAGGTAGCACTGAAAGGCTGCGACGGGATCGCCCTCGTGACCCGCCACAGAGAGTACATCAAACTATCCCCTGCACCCTTAAAGAAGGAGATGAGGACTCCCATCATTGTCGATGGGCGGAACGCTTTCAACCGGGACGACTTTCTCAAGGCCGGCTTCTCTTTCAGGGGTGTGGGTGTCCCGAGGAAGTGAATGGACGCACCGATACGCCCTCGGTGTTTCCGTTCAATGACTTTTAAAAGCACAAAGGTGAAAACTAGTAGATATGGTAAAATCATTGGGACTGAGCGGACCTCCTGCGTCTAAAAAGAAGGTGCCCATCGCTAAGCCGGTCTTCGACGAGGAGACGATAGAGGATGTCGCTGAGGTTCTGAGATCGGGATATGTCAGGCAAGGGCCAAGGGTAAAGGAATTCGAGGAGGAGTTTGGGGGTAGGGTCGGGGCGGAGTACGCGTACGCTGTGACCAATGGGACTGCAGCGCTTCACATCTCATATCTGTCCCTTATCGAGCCTGGGGACGAGGTGATAGTGCCGGCTTTCACCTTCTTCGCGACGGCGAGCATGGTGATAAGATCCGGGGGGAGGCCGGTCTTCGCCGATATTGACCCTGAGACCTTCGTCATCGATCCCGAGGATGTCAAGGAGAAGATCACATCCAGGAGTAAGGTGGTGGTCCCGGTCCACTTATTTGGGAACGCCGCGGACATGGCCACTCTGGACGATATCGCCGGAGACCACGGCCTGTCCATCGTCAGCGACGCAGCTCAGGCCCACGGCACGGAGTATAACGGGAGGGATGTGGGGAGTTATGATACCCTCAACTGCTATAGCTTCTACCCGACCAAGACCCTAACCACGGGGGAGGGGGGGATCGTCACCACCAACGACGAGGAGCTCCACAGGCTGGGCTGCCTCCTCAGGAGCCACGGGGACGACGGCAGGTACCACCATGTCATCGTGGGGTTGAACTACAGGATGACGGACATCATGGCAGCCATCGGCCTCAACCAGCTGAAAGATCTGGACCATTACCTCAAACGCAGGAGGGAACTGGGGGTGAAGTACAGGGAAGGCGTCTCGAACATCCCCGGGATAACGCCACAGAAGGTCGGGGACAAGGTGAACCATTCCTACAGCTACTTCTCTAGCATCTTAGACCTCGACAGGTTCAAGTGCACCCGGGACGAGTTCCTTGAGACCCTCAGGGCTGAGAACATAGACTGCGCTGTCCACTACCCAATCCCGCTGAACAGGCAGCCGGCGATCATCGACCTGATGGAGCCCGAGGCCTGCCCGGTCTCGGAGGATGTCTCCCAGAGGATATTCTCCTTGCCGATGCACCCCGAACTATCGGATGAGGACCTTCAGAACGTCCTCACTGGGGTTGAGAAAGTGGCCTCCCACTACCTCAAGTAGGGGGACCCTTCTCCCAATCGCCCTTCTTTTCCAGGTACTCCTCCAAGGAATACCTCGCCTTGGCAGGGTTACCGTAAACCACTGTCTCCGGTGGGACATCCTTGGTCACTACTGAACCCATGCCTACCACTGAGCGGCCTCCGATCGTGACACCGGCCTTCAATACGGAGCCTGCGCAGATGATAGCCCCATCTTCAACGGTGACCCCGACCATTTTAGGGGACATGGGATAAGGGTCGTTGGTAAAAACAACACCGGGCCCGATGAAGACGCCTTCCCCGATGATGGTGAGGGGAGGGATGTAGGCGCTCCCCTCGATCTTGCAGTCCCTCCCGATCTTTACGCCATAATCTATGTGGACCAGAGATCCGATCTTGGTGTTGGCCCCGATCTCCGTGTCGTCCCCTATGTAGGTGAAGTGCCACATCTTGACGTTCTCGCCGAGCTTGACGTTCTTCCCGACGTGGTTTATGGGACCTGACATCTTCATCACTTCAGAACCGGTTGAACGGCATTAAAAGGACTTCCATGTAACCCTCACAGAATAGGGTTCCGGGATACCCCTTCGATGACCCGGACCCCCAAGAGACCTGCGAACACCACCCC
>JASFTK010000090.1:0-6169 GCA_050053595.1 Candidatus Bathyarchaeota archaeon
GCGGAGGAAGCGGGTCTCAGACCTGTCAAAGATTCCACAGACGAGTTTGGCGAGCCTGCATACTTAGCTCGGGACATCATTGTCGCGGTGGATGGAATCACCATCAAGGACTGGGCAGACTGGGATGTCTACTTCGCCGAGGAGGTCTCACCTGAACAGACTATCGTCCTGACCCTCTGGAGGTCAGGGGATATCGTTGAGGTCGAGCTGGTCACCACATACAGGACACCCTATGAGTAGCACCACAAAAACCGGGAGAGGCGGGACAGCAGTCTCCCTAGGGCTTGAACCCCTCCATCTCGCGCATGTCGAGCTAGTACTCCCTGTATGCCTCGGAGAGCGGGTGGCCGATACAGCTCAGGTTGAAGGCCTTGTACCACCCGAAGGGGGATTTGTGGGCTTCCAGTCCCCCCTCTTGTAGCCTATTCCTGAGTTTGATTAGGAACTCCTTCGCCAATCTGGCTGAACCCAGACTCTTGGAAAGATGAGCGTAGGGGTATAGGAGCAACCTCTCGCAGCCGATCCTGGAAATGTCGACTTTGATATTCTCAACGAAGCTGTCTATTATCTCATTTATCCTTTGCTCGTCTTTCTTCTCGAAACAGATGAAGCACACCAAAACGTCCTCAAGCCTCTCTTCCCGGGTGCTGGCTGGCTTCTCCGCCACAGGTGTCTCCTCCCTGATCTTATACTCGAACTCAGAGCAGTGGAGCTGCAGAACCCTCATGAAAGCACCAGAGACAACAACCCCTGACAGTATTAGACTTTTTCTCCACTCCCCCAACAAGCCTAACTGATTTACTCATCTGAATCCAGAGGGAGCCCGTAATCGCCTTGGAGGGACTCCTCTAGTGGAGTCTCCACTACCGGTGTGTTCTTCTGTATTGTCTCTTTCCCAATGGTGATTATGAAGAGAGATAAGGATAGGAGGGCGTACAGGCTTCCCCCTATATAGGCGGGGAGTTCGAGAGAGGCACGCTCCATGATGACCCCACCCAACCATGGGCCAATGACACCCCCACATTGCATAGACATCATCCGGATGCTGTTCGCTGTCGCCTTCTCCTCTTCCTTGAGTCCCTTCATCAGGCTGGACCCCAGAAGAGGTTGGACCAGGTTCACAAGGCTGAGGCGGGCGATATAAAGGACCGAGAGCCAACCGAAGTCTGGGGCTAACGGTATCAGGAGATAGAAGGGGGTCGCCAGAGCATATGCTAGTGTTATCGTCTTGAACGAGCCAAACCTCTGGGAGATCCTGGGGGAGATTGCTTGAGCCCCTGCAGAGAAGAAGTATGAGGCAAAGAACAGTGCCCCAAGGGCGTCAGACTCAAGTCCGAACTTTTTGTTCACATAAAAGGGGAAGAGACTGAAGAAGACTCCGAAGGCGACTGCCGAGAGGGCTTGTACGAGGCTTATCTTCACGATGAGGTCCTTGGACTCCAAGTTGAAGTTGAAACCTCTCCCGTTGGAGGCATCTTCATAGCCCTTCAGAGAGTCGAAGTAGAAGACATACTGGAGCAGGAAGAAAGCTGCCCCGAGAGCCATGAATGCCCAGTAGGAGGTTTGGAGGGTTAAGCCGTATCGATCAACCATCAGTGGTGGGATGAAACCAAGGAGGCTCCCTGCTGCCACCGTGACGATGTTTATAGCGCCGTATAGGCCGAAGGCTTTGTCCATATCTTCATCGCTGAAGAAGGAGGAGTAGATGGGGCTAAGGACGACGCCTGCGGCGTTGGAGATACCTATAGCGAAGAAGCCCAGTTTGTATGGTAGCACGTTATTCCCGAATAGTATTAAGCCGATAGATGTCAGTACGGAGATCATGCCAAGGGCGATCATCTTCTTCTTGCCGTACCTGTCCGCCAAGATACCCACCGGTATTGTGAGGATGGCTGCGCCTAGAGCGTTCATCAGGAGTATAGAGCCCAAGGTAGAACTCCCGATTCCACGTCCTGCGAAATATAACTGCATCACAACGCCAAAGATGCCGTTACCTATGCCGTTTAGTACCGCGGCGGTAAGGAACAGCTTGGCATGTTTTGATATGTGCTCTGGGGCGATGGGCTTGAGGTTCAAACGGGACCCACGCTCAGATGAATGGGAAGGACTTCCCCCGCATACCAATGGAACTAGATGGTGCCACGGCCATCCTATTAACCCTCAGTTCGTAGAGAACAGCGAACTTCTCCAATCCCTTGGCGTCTACCTGGTTCTCGGGTTTCAGCTCAATATCGGACATTTCTATTCTGAACTTTTGAGACCACCGATTGGTTATAAGGGCGACTCAGGTTGTGTAATCACATCTGATAGTCACAAATTGTTACCTTGCTCAGAGAAACTAATTCAAAGAAATTAACTTAGAAGGGTAGTGAAGTTAGGATCCCTCTTCCTTCTCTGCCTGTTTCTTCTTGATGCGGGCCAGCCTTTTTACTAGGCTCAAGCCCCCCTTTCCCTCCTTGACGGGTTGGAGATCAACTAAACTCGCCTCTGCGGCGGAGTTTAAAGCTCGTTCCCCGGCCTCTGTGCGGATGATGACTGTGGACCATCCGTCAGGCGAGCCTACATTGCCTACAGAGAGGTCTGAGAACTCGGCGCTGAAGTCACCGCAGGTGTGGCAGCAGGGGCGGACCAACTTCTTGACCTTGGAGAGCTTGACGTTGTGGATCTCCTCCCCGTCCTCCTTGGCTATGAAGCGGCCGCTCTTTATCTCGAATTTATCCACCTTAACAGGGTCGATCCCCTCTTTATCGAGGTATTCCATGAAGCTGGGGTAGCTGAAGGTCTCCATGCAGAAGACCCCGATCCTCAAGGCCACCGCCTCCCTGATCCTCTCGTCCGATCTGGGGCGGGTCTCTATGTTCCTGATGGCCTTCATCTGGCATGGGGTCCCTACCACAGCGAATTTTCCCAGTGAATAGTCCTGGACTGCGGAGGCTACCCCTACCATCGTGGGGCTTGAGGTATATTTGGTCCCAGCTCCCCCGAGGATCCCGTCCTTGGAGGTAACGACAATGGGCTTTGCAGCCCATGGCCTCTCCTCCTCGACGCCGGTCACAACAGCCCCATCTCCACCATCGGAGAGGAATTGGTATAGGATCGCTGAGACAGCTCCGCCATCCTGGGCTCTCCCTAAGATACCCTCGTCCTTCGCTCTCACGGCTTTGATGGATCTATGGATCCCGATGGAGGCCTCCTCCTCGCTCCTGGTCCTGCCGAAGACCTGCTCCTCCATGAAGGGGGTATCAAAGTTGGCGATAGGGCAGTTCCAGTAGCACATCTGGCACGCGATGCAGAGGCCTACCAGCTTGGGTGTGCCTTCTTCAAGCTTGATGGTATTCACTGGGCAGACCGCCGCGCAGGCGCCGCAGCTCACGCAGGTCCCAGCCCTGATGACCTCTGTCATGAGGTGGCCGAATATCTTAGGTCTAGCGCTCAAAGGAGATCAGAGATGTTTTGCTGCTTCACTATAAAAAAGTGCCTCCTCTGAGAAGGATAGGAGCTGACGTTGAGGTTAGTATGCACACAGGGATGGTCAAGCATCTTCGTAGAGATCTAATAGGTGAAGCGGACCATACGGAGAAACCAATCGTAACTTTGATCCCCTTCGTTGATTATCTCATATAGTACGAGGGGATTCATCCGATAACTCTTTTTACGGGTGAGTGCTGATCAAAGAGTGTTCGGTGAACGCGTTGTCTGAGTACAAGGTCTCGTGCGAGATTAAGAGGATTCTTGAAGGAGGTAAGTGCCCTACGGGTCATGTGGTGGGGGATATCTTCAGATATCCCGATGACTGGGGTAGGCTCTGTCCCGCCGCGGCTAACTCTATCTACCCCTATGTGAGGGCGTTGGAGGCCGGTGGGATCCTCCATAATAAGGATTTTATTGAGGCTTGCTGCCCAGATGCTGCCAACCCAGTGGTATTCAAGATCACCAGGGAGAAACTGAGATAGGCAGAGGGGTCTCCCTAAGTGATGTTTTTATTATCATGAATGAACCTTCTAATCTCGGCTGAAGTCTAGTAGCTGACCTCTGACAGTGAAGTGTGTGAGAATTGAGGCTTGACCCCATCTTCCGTCCACATTCCGTGGCGATCATTGGGGCATCCCGGACGCCCGGCAAGGTCGGCTTCATCCTCACCAAGAACGTTCTGGACTCCGGTTTCCAAGGGGAGATCTGGCCTATCAACCCCAACGCTGAGGAGATACTTGGGCTTGAATGTTTCCCGTCGGTCCTTGATGTCCCCGGGGGGGTGGACCTTGCCGTCGTAGCTGTTCCTGCGAGGCTTGTCCTCCAGATTGCGGAGGAGTGTGGTGAGAAGGGGGTGAAGGTCCTCACGGTGATCTCTTCGGGCTTCAAGGAGATCGGTAGGGAGGGTGCCCTCCTTGAGAACCGACTTATTGAGGTCTGTGAGAAGTACGGCATGAGGATCCAGGGCCCCAACTGTCTCGGCATAATTAATACAGCAGCAGACCTGAACCTCAGTTTCGCGGCGGGGATGCCTAGGAAGGGCCAGATAGGGTTTATCTCTCAGAGTGGAGCCCTCGGGACGGCGGTCCTTGATTGGGTCCTCAAGGAGGATCTCGGTTTCCACAGCTTCATCAGCCTCGGGAACAAGGCTGACCTTGATGAGGTGGATTTTATCGAGGCGATGGGGGAGGATGAGGCGGTCTCAGTGGTCCTCCTATATTTGGAGTCAATCGAGGAGGGGCGGAGATTCATGGAAGTCGTCTCCAAGGTGGTGGAACGGAAGCCGGTCATCGTCCTCAAAGGCGGGACCTCCTCAGCAGGCGCCAGGGCTGCGGGTAGTCATACGGGGGCTCTGGTAGGTAGCTTCCTCGCTTACAAGACCGCCTTCGAGAAGGCCGGAGTCATCACGGCTGAGAGTGTTGAGGAGCTCTTCAACTACGCCATCGCCTTCACAGACCAACCCATCCCGAGATCAGAGGGGTTGGCTATAGTCACTAACGCGGGGGGCCCAGGGATCTTGGCTACGGACCTCAGTGAGGAGTTGGGGCTCAGGCTCGCGGGGCTATCGAGCGAGACTCGCAACCAGCTGCGGGAGGGGCTCCCTGCGGCTGCCGCCACGGGCAACCCGGTCGATGTCTTGGGGGATGCTATGGTGGACAGGTACAGGTTTGCCGTCGATAGGGTCCTGAGGGATGATCGTGTTGGTTCCTTGGTAGTGATCCTGACCCCTCAGGCCATGACCGAAAGTATGGAAATTGCTGAGGCTCTGGTGGATCTCCAGGAGAGGTGGGGGCAGAAGCCTATGGTGGCGGTTTTCATGGGTGGCGAGGCGGTGGTGAAGGCTAGTAACTATCTGATAAGGAGTGGGGTCCCATGCTATGACTTCCCGGACAAGGCTATCAAGACCGTCTTCGCTCTCTACCGGTACGCTAGGTTTCTGAAGCAGCCGGTCTATTCCCCTGTGAGGTTCAGAGATGTTGACCCTGAGAGTGTCAGGGAAGTGTTGGATGAGGTGAAGGGGGATAAGAGGGTGGTCCTCCTCTCCCATGAGGCGGCTGCTGTTGTTGAGGCTTATGGGATCTCAGTCCCTGAGAGTCGGGTGGCTCAGTCGGCTGATGAGGCTGCAGAGTATGCGGAGACGCTGGGGTTCCCCGTTGTCCTAAGGATCGTCTCTCCCGATATTCTCCACAAGACTGATGTGGGTGGGGTCGTCCTCAATTTGAAGTCGGCTGAGGAGGTGCGGAATGCCTTCGACGGTATCCTTGCCAGCGTTGCGAGGTTTATGCCCAGGGCAAGGATCTACGGGGTGATGGTCTACCATATGGTCCCCCAGGGGAGGGAGATGATTATCGGGATGAGTCAGGATGTCCAGTTCGGTCCCATGGTGATGTTCGGCCTCGGGGGCATATACGTAAATTTCCTGAAGGATGTCTCCTTCAGGCTTGCCCCCCTCTCGGAGCCTGAAGCACGGGAGATGATGGAGGAGACAAAGGCATTCGCCCTTCTCAAAGGGATAAGGGGGGAGGACCCTTCGGACATCGAGGCACTCAAGAATACCTTACTAAGGGTAGGTCAGCTAGTCTGGGACTTCCCAGAGATTGTCGAGATGGACATCAATCCGGTAATTGTCTATGGATGGGAGGAGGGTTGTATGGCGCTCGATGTGAAAATGACTTTAACTAAGGATGAGTGATGAGAT
>JASFTK010000091.1:0-6038 GCA_050053595.1 Candidatus Bathyarchaeota archaeon
TGGACAAGAGATCGTCTATGCAAATAAGAAGAGGTTAGAGCTGACCGGGCACTCCCATATGTCCGAGTTAATCGGCTCAAGTGGCCCCGACCATATACTCCCTGAGGACAGAGAGGGGATTCTGAAGAGGCTTGAGGCCCGTGAGAGGGGAGAAGTAATCCCGTCAGTAACAACATTCAGGATGATTAAGAAAGATGGAGGGATCATCCACATAGTGGATCACACCTCAGACATCGTCTGGGAGGGCAGGGACGCGGTTATCCATATCCTCCACGATGTCACAAGGGACAGGGAGATGGAGGAAGCCCTCAGGAGATCTAGAGACGACTACCTTAGGCTGTGGGAGGACTCAGCTGATGGGCTCGTCACCATCAACCCGGAGACAGGGATAATCCTCAACTGCAACAAGGCATTCACTATCCAGACAGGCCGAAGCAAGGAAGAACTCAAATCTCTAAAGATCTGGGAGCTGCGTCCACCCGATCAGGTGGAAGCCGCCAAGAAAAAGTTCAGGGAGATCAGGGAGAAGGGAGTTGGTGGATCCAGGGAGTTGCAATTCCAGAAGCCAAATGGAGAGTTAGTGGATATAGAGTTCGTGACTAAAGCTGTTACCTTGGATGATATGCAAGTCCTGGAGAACCGTAGTAGGGATATCACGTATCAAAAATTGTACGAAGAGAGGCTTGGAGCACTCCATGAATATTCAGTCAGGCTCAATGAGACGTCGACGGTTGACGACGTATATTCCATCGCCTTCACCGCCATGACGGAGACCTTAGGGTATCGGAGATGCACCCTGATGGTCGTCGAAGGGGACCACCTGTGCGATTTGATGGCCACGGGCTATGGTGAGGACGTATACCACAAGCTCCCTTTGGACGGTAAAGGAGTCACCGTGAAAGCGGCCCGGACTGGGGAGACTGTATATGTCCCTGACATCCTTGATGACCCCGACTACATCGAGGGTGCCCCGGGAATCGATGTGAGGTCTGAGCTCATAATCCCAGTAATAGTTGAGGGGAGCGTGGATTCGGTTCTCAATGTCGAGAGGATGGAGGTGGATGGCTTCACTTTCGAGGACAGGGAGCTCCTCGAGATCCTCGCAATGCATATCTCAACCTCCCTCAAGAGGATCAAGGACGAGGAGATTAAGAGGATATACGACATCAAACTTGAAGCTCTCCACAAGCATGCAACTGAACTCGCAGCAGTAAATAGTTTGAAGGAGATAGCTGAGGTAACCCTCAATTGCATCGAGAGTGTAATGGGGTTCCAGTGGAGCGAATTCAATGTCATCCGAGACGACTGTCTAGTCCCCCTTCTGGTGCAAGATGGGTTTCTCAGGTCGAACATGGAGATCCCCCTTGAAGGTCCCGGTATCATCGCCAGGGCATACCGGACTGGGGAGTCCCAGCTTGTGCACGATACCCGACTTGATGAGGATTATGTCATCGGTCGTGAGGTTGTAGGAGAGGAGGAGTGGCTCTCCGAACTCGCTGTCCCTGTGAAGATTAGAGACGATATTGTTGCAGTGATAAACATTGAAGACAAAAAAATCCACGGGTTCACGCGGAATGATCAGAAACTAATGGAGATAATCAGTGAGCACGTCACATCGGCGATGGAACGACTAGAACGGATGGAAGCCCTCAGATCCTCAGGGGAGAAGTTCAGGATGCTATTAGAGGCGTCGAGGGATGCAGTTTTCGTAGTGGACAAGGAGCGATACATGTATGTTAACCAGAGGGCTGCTGAGCTATTGGGATTCACAGACCCCGATGAACTAATCGGACGAGATGCATTCACGTTCGTCGCGCCAAAGGACCGGGAGAAAGTGAGAGAGATAACCGTAAGGAGGCAGAAGGGCGGGAAGGTCCCTAGCCGTTACCAATTCAACCTAGTCGATAAGGAGGGGGTCGAGATACCCGTCGAGACCAACGTCTCCCTGATTGAATACGAAGGTAAACCCGCATCCCTCGCTATTAATCGTAGCATCGCTGAGAGAAAACGTTTCGAGAAGACATTAGTTGACCTGCACAGATATGCTGAGCTCCTCAGGCGTTGCCAGAGCCTCGAGGAAGTCTATAAACTCACCCTGGAGGCCATGGAGAAAACCCTGGGGTTCGACAGGGTAGACATACTCAGAGTTGAAGGAGAGAATCTAATCCAGGTCGCCGTTCACAAAAACCTCCCCACAGGACTGGTGCTCCCCCTAGATGGGAAAGGCATAACGGTCAAAGCGGTACGAGAACGAAGATCATTCATAGTGAACGACGTGAGCGAGGACGAAGATTATGTATATATCACAGACCCAGAGACCGGAAGAAAGGTCGAAGGCCACCAATTATCTAAATCCGAACTCGCCACACCCATCGTCATCGATAGCAGAACTCTGGGCGTTCTGAACGTCGAGAGCTTACGCCTAAACGCGTTCACCGAGCACGACCGCACCCTCCTTGAGATGCTGGCAATCCATGTCGCAACGTCGATAGACCGTCTGGAGACGGTAGGGAAGCTGGAGAGCCTCGTGGAGGAGAAGACCCGTGAACTACTGGATGCAGAGCGGTTGGCGGCTGCTGGGAGGGTTGCGTCAATGGTTGGACACGACCTGCGTGCTCCTCTACAGAACATTATCAACGCATTATACCTCATGGATGAGAAGCCAGAGACAACCGCTGAAATGATGAAGACCATAAAAAAATCTGTGAGGTATGCCTCGGACATGCTCGAGGAGTTCAGACGGAGAACTTCTGATTTACATCTCAGCTTAACTATTGTGAATCTTGAAACCCTCCTGCAGGATATAGTAGCAGATTCTCTCATCCTCGATTATGTGGATTTCAAGCTACTTCTTGGAGAAGATCTGGGTACAATCAATGTTGATAGGATGGTATTCCACCGGGTGCTCGATAACCTACTTCGGAACGCTGTCGAGGCGATGCCCGAGGGCGGTGAACTCACATTGAACTGCGAGAGGACGGATGACAATGTTATCATCGAAGTCTCAGACACAGGCAGGGGGATACCAGATGAGTTAAAGGAGGATATTTTCAAGCCATTCCATACGACGAAACCAGGTGGGATGGGGCTGGGGTTAGTATATTGTAAGAGGGCGGTGGAAGCTCACGGAGGTACTCTTACCTTCAAATCTGAGGTGGACGTAGGGACAACAATTACGATAACTTTACCATCATAGACTGTAATCTTTGTCTACAAATCTCTTCATATTCACGGGGAAGATCAACGATAAGCGCCTGGCGAGGCTCTCAATATCACTGTGGTCACTCGGGACCTGATCCATGTTAGAAGATGGGGGGCCTTCAGATTAAACTGGATAAACGTATTGAATGCGCTTCGCGCGCTTAATCTTGGTCTTAATATCCGCCATTAACGCCCCCTCCCCAAAGTCATTCGAACCCCTTGACTAGATCTATTGAGCCTCAAACGCGAATAAACCCGTATTCTATTCATTCAGTTGGGTCAGACGGTGTCTGAGCCTTTTCAGCCCCAAATATTTATACAGAAAATATGGAACCCCGATGACGAAGATGAGCAAGCCCACTAAGATGGCCAGTTTACCAAATAAATCCCAGAGCCAGAATCCCACTACCAGTTTCATCCTTCTGGTTGGAAATCTCAGCCATGGGATTATATAGGAGGACCAGACCCAGCCAGCCACAATAAGTATCGGCGCTATAATGAAGACGGTCTTGATATCCTCCTTACGCAGCTCAATCGCCTTGTCGACGAACGGGATCGCCTTCGGATCCCCCTTGTAGTATTCCATCGCTCTCTCGATGAACTGTAACGCCTTGTTGTCGCCCTCATATTGTGCTATCGCTTTTTCTAGGGCTCTTATCTTCTCCTCGCCTTCGAGCTGTTCTATCTCCTTCATAAGCTCATTTTCTTCGCCCATCCCATCACCACGGTGCGGGTATAAGAACCGTAGAGACCAACGGCCACCTGCAATTCAGTGTTGTAGTAAAACATTAAAAGATTATCGCGCCTATATGAGATCTCTATCCCTTTCCTCTTTTCAACAGTTTTCCCCCGTGAATTTTATAGCACACGTTTATACGCCCACTTCTCGGTGCAACATGACTCCGCCTCCAAGCTCCCTCAATCGCGCTAAACTCCATACAATCAAACAGACATTACATCAACCTTAACCTTCCTTTCACTCAACCAGAATAGAACAAGATAATCCCTAACCCACTCAAGCAATCTTCAACATAATAATACAAGGAAGTCACCATACAAGTTAGCCAACCCTGAGATTTCCTCAAAATATATCACGTTCTAAATACACAAAAAACCTAGATCCATCCTCCTTGGGATGAATATGATCTTCCCAAAACGTCTTAGTTACCACTTATGTTTTCATAGATCGAAGCCCATAGTTTTTCTTCCATAGAATCGGGGTCTTTCAGGGCTTCTCTTTTCCGTCGCTCCATCTCGGCGATGGCGTCCGCCCGTACGAGGATTCTCCTGCATCTCTCCGCGGAGGCAATGTCTATCATCCTACCGTCTACGTTCACCGACGCCGTACCGCTCTGCATCCCCTCCTCGAAAGCCTCCAGAGCCCTCCTCATTTGCCCCACCTCCTCATCGGGTATCGAGAAACCCTCGTTCAGATAAGGAATTGGCGCTGGATGGATGGATTGTGCTCCCTTGTATCCCAACTTCCGAGAGTTGACCGCCGCGTCGTAAGCTTTCTCCGGCTGCCTCCAGGTGAAAGGCTCGACCCCGACGAGCCCCAGAGGCTGTACTCCAGCGGCGTAGGCGTCCATCAGGACCTTGGAACGGGCGTACCAGAGCTCCTGGCCCTCCACAGTCGTCTGGACCCCCATCATCTGGGTAAGGTCCTCAGCGCCGACGCCGATCGTGACTATCCTCGGGCTGGCCGAGGCTATCTCAAACGCCCTTACGACACCCAGTGCTGTCTCGACGGCAACAGCGATCTGGACTGACCCCTCCTTGATCCCCCTCCTACCCTCCAGATCCGTGATGATCCTATCTCTGACATGGATCTCCTCCACAGACTCGACCTTCGGGAGGGCCACGCATGTGAGACCTGGCCATACGGAGGCCTCTAGATCGGCGGTTGCCTCCTCTATAGGTCTGTTTATTCGGACTGCGATGTCTCCGCCCCCCTTCCCGACTAGGGGTATGTAATCCTTGATGAGGGCTCGTGCTGCCTCTTTCTTGTTCTCGGGGACCGAGTCCTCAAGGTCCATTATGATGCAGTCCGCCCCCCTGAGGTAGGCTTTCTCTACGAATCGTCTTACATTCACGGGGAAGATCAACGATGAGCGTCTGACGAGGCTCTCAACATTGTAGTGGTCAGGTCGGGTCAAGCCCATGTTGAGAAGAGGGGTGGCCTTCCCCATTTAATTCCTTTCTCGAGATCGGACTTCTCAAGGCGTGACAGTCTGAGCTGCCCCCTCTTCTATAAGCCGCCCGATTTCCCCCTCTCCATATCCAAGACCACGGAGCACCTCGACTGTATCGGCTCCCAACAACGGCGGCGGGAGGGTAAATGCTGTGGGGGTCTCGGAAAACTTGGTCCCTGTCGCGATAGTCCTGTATGAGAAACCCAGCGGGTGCTGTCTCTCCACGATCAATTCACGTTCCCTGACGTTCAGGTCATCAACCAGCTCCACATCGGTGAGTACCGGGGCGCACGGCACTTTATCAGCAAGAACACCCGCAATCTCTCTTCTCTCCCTTTCCCTGAACCACCTTTTCAGCCTCTCTGAAGAGGGGGTAACTTCATCAGCTGTGATCCCCGTCGCCTCAGATACCGCGTTGATCGCCTTCTCCCCTATCGCCCGGACAGCAATATATCCGTCCTTCGCTTGGTAAACGCCATGGATGTGTACCGAGGGCTCGCGGGCCCGTTCATCAGCATTGATATCCGAATACAGGGTCCGGATCAACCCGAGCCCCGATAATGTCATGAGGGAGTCCGTCTGAGCAACATCGATCCTCTGACCCTTGCCCGTGGAGTCTCTATGATAGAGGGCCGCGAGGATGCT
>JASFTK010000092.1:0-5987 GCA_050053595.1 Candidatus Bathyarchaeota archaeon
CCCTTTAAGTTCGTCCTGGACCGCTGGGACGGTGTAGTGCTCCTCTTCCTCTGTGGCTCCGTACCCCGATATGAAAGCCGAGGTGTCCAGGATCAGAACCCTCTTCTCACCGTCTCGGGCGATCAATCTTCCATACTCCCGGGGGTCATAGCTCTAGGATTTCTATTTGGTTTTCTGGAGGACAAGCCGCCTCTCCAATCTCTCATAGAAGGATTTGAACCGGATGAATCGGGCTTTGTGATCGCTGACCCAGACCTCGATACGTGAGAGGGGTTTTGTGGCTGTGTAGTCACGGCCATCTATGATGATCAACCCTTCAGCCCCCGGTTTGAGTAGCTCGATGGCGATCTTGCTGTCACGGGGGACCACGATGCTGCGGAAGTAGCTGTAGGGGCAGATGGCGGTGAGGATTATCGAGTCGAGGACGGGGGAAATGATGGAGCCGCCAGCCGAGAGATTGTAAGCGGTGGAGCCGACTGGGGTGGCAGCGATGATGCCGTCGCACTGTATATCTAGCACGTGTTTGTCGTCGATTATAAGACGGCCGTCGATGGCCTTTGAGGGGAGGGGTGAGGCCACCAACACCTCGTTGAGGGAGTCGGGGAAAGCCCTGTCGAGATCGGTATTCCGGGAGGAGAGCTTGATGCACTCTTCTAGGGCGTAGTTCCCTTCTATGACTTTATCGAGGGCTTGGTGTATCTCTTGGGGCATAACCTCTGTGAGAAACCCCCTGCTCCCCATGTTGACCCCGAGGATCGGGGTGCTCGGCTCCAGCATCTGCATCGCTGTCCTCAGGATGGTGCCGTCGCCTCCCACCGTGATCATTAAGTCAGCGTTCATCTCCCCGAGGTCGGTGTTCTCCCCCGGTAGCTCCATCTCGAGGGCTGTCTCCGTCTCCATCAGCACCTCTACACCTCTCTCCTCCAAGTGTTCTCGGATATCATGAACGAGGTTTAGAGCCTCCTTCTTATCAGGTCTTGAGACCAGACCCGCTTTCAAGATGCCTCATTCTAGATTGTACCCTACCTTTAATAAGAAAAGGGGTATCAGCGCCGGGGTCTCTCTGAGTAGCCGTATCGCCCTGTCAGAGGTACATAGGAGACCTTCATCAGGACGCTCTCCTTGGTCCTCCCCTCTCTGTCCTTCTCCAGGAATATCAGGTCCTGTCCATAAAGACTGTAGCTCCCACCTACAGGAGCCATCAGTCTGCCAGGTGCTGCCAGCTGCGACAGCAGGGGGCTGGGTATCTCGGGGCACGCTGCAGTGATGCAGATAGCGTCGTAAGGAGCCTTCTCGGGATGGCCTAGGGAGCCGTCCCCTTGGACGAGGATCACATCGCGGTATCCGGCCTCGTCGAGGTTCCTCCTTGCGAATCTGTGGGTGTCGGGGTTTATCTCGATGGAGACGACCTCTCCCTCGGAGCCCACCAGTTCCCTGGCGAGGGCTGCTCCGTAGCCTGAGCCTGCGCCTATCTCTAGGACCTTATCCCCCCTTTGTAAGTCGAGGGGTTCGTAGAAGATGGGGTACATGTAGGGGGCTGATATTGTCTGTTTCCCGTCCCCGGGGATTGGGAACGGCTGGTCTGCGTAGGAGTATCTGATGTAGTTGGGGTCCATGAACATCTCCCGCTTAACTCTCCTGACAGCGAATTCCATAGAGGGAGATTTGATGTATCCCGACCTCTTGTAGCGTTGAATCATCTCCTCCCGTTGCTCAGAGAAATCAGGCATTGAGATCCGGGATATAAATGGGTTGATGGCTTAAAAAAATAGTTTAATGGGTCAGCCTAAGATCCCTGTCTTCTTGAGGTCAGTGATCTGCTCTTCACTGTAGCCCAGCAGGTCTCTCAGGATCTCTTGGTTGTGCTCCCCGAGCTGGGGGGCTGGGAGCCTGTACTTGGCAGGGGTCCTGCTCATCTTCACAGGGAACCCTGGGGATCTTACCTTGCCAGCGGTGGGGTGGTCTGTCTCGATGATGATCCCTCTAGCTTTTACATGGGGGTCCTCGAGCGTATGGTCGATCTGGTTGACCGGGGCTGCGGGGACCGACTGTTCGACAAGGGCTTCAACGATGTCTTTTATATTCCGTGTTGAGCACCATTCTTCGAGCTCCTCCGTCTTCTCTAACTTCTCGACGCCCATCCCCTTGATGAGCCTTGGCACCATGTAGGGATCCGCGGCTATGTAGACGTATCCGTCCGAGGCCTTGAACATCCCGAAGGTGTCAAGCCCCATGTACTTCTTCCTGGCCTGCCATGGGAGCTCTCCGCTCATCGTGTACCGGGTGATGGAGACGCCGGTCTGGGCGATCATGCTGTCGAGTTGGGAGATGTCGATGAGTTGCCCCTCCCCGGTCTTGTCGTGGTGGCGGATGGCCCCGAGGATCGCAACAGCCCCGAATAGGCCTGGATCGAGGTCGCCGTGCCACTCAGCTGGTCTTATTGGCGGTCCTTCGGGGTCAATAAGATCACCGTTGAGTCTGTACCAACCGGCGATGGAACCTGCTATAGGGGCGAAGCTGGTCCTGTTTTTATATGGACCGTCGAGGCCGAAGCCGCTGAGAGAAGCATATATGGTGTCCGGTCTGACCTTCTTGATATCCTCGTAGCCCAGCCCCAGTTTCTCCATGGTCCCCCTCTTGAAGTTCTCGACAACCACGTCGCATTTTTCAGCGAGGGCTAGTGCGATCTCTTTTGCCTTGGACTCTTTCAGGTTGAGGGTCATCCCCCTCTTGTTCCTGTTGATATAGAGGAAGACACTACTCATCCCACCGAAGAGCGGGGGATAGAGCCGCGCGACCTCCCCCCAAGGGGGCTCAATCTTTATGACATCGGCCCCCATATCGGCCAGGATCAGTGTTGTGTAGGGGCCAAAATAAACATGGCTGAAATCTAGAATCTTAATGTCGTCAAGCATGCCTATCGTGCTCATTGGTCTCCTCATGAATTGTGGAGCTAAAGATAAACTTTATGCGCTAAATTTGATGTATTAGTTTACTTTATATTCTTCATTTTTCGCGCTCGCGAAGAATCATGCATGTACAACGTATAAATTTTAAATAAAAAATAGTTTTTGAGGGGGTTACACTTTCTTTGTTAATAGTTTATTCAGTGTCTTGATCTCACGCGCATTCTGTTACGTCTTATGATTGTGGATAGTATTTGGTTAAGTCGCCTCTCCAGTTCTTGTATTTATGTTCTGGAAATTTCTTTACTCTGCATGAGGGTTTTGCGATTATCTCTTTGACTTCAAATTCCTTGAAGAATTTCATGCTATATGCAGTCTTAACTAGCATAGCTGTGTCTAAGCCTTTAAAGGTCCCAGCACAGGAAATCACCTCTTCACCCTCACCGACTTCCCCAGCATCTGTGGCCATCACTGCAGCCTCTACTGCTATCTTAGTCCCCGCACCAAACAATTCCAGAGCCTTGTCTAAGACCCCTTCCAGGGTTGAACCCCAGTCCAACGACCGTGATGGAGGAGCAAATGGCCTTGTGCCCTGAACAACCCTTACCCCCTCGTCCTGTAGCCTCTCCAGCCTGTCTGAGTATTCCTCTCTCTTCAATCCGATAGGTATATTCCCTTCAGGTCCCCAGGTCTTGGCTGGATAATGGGTCACAACCACCATCTTAACATCAGCTCCAAGAAAAATTTCAAGAGCCTTCAACGCACTCCTACCTGTCTCAGAGGCAATTATCACCGTTTCAGGGCCAGACTGGATACAACGATTCCTGACCGTCTCTAGCAGATCTTCAGTATTTACTTCTCCACAAAAATTGAAATAACGTACACCCCTCTCAACAAACCCCATACAATCACCATAAAATATCGGGGGAACCGTATAAAAAAAGATGCTCGCACATGGAGGAGAATGAACGGAACACTACAGTGATCATCTTTATAGTAACACATCCCAAGAACTGATTCCTAGAGCGAATCGATGTGTATAACAATGTCTCATTTTTCTCTGTGTGTGGGCGCTATTGCGGTGCCTGTGTCTGGTATCTGAAAGATAGCAAGAACACCTGTCCAGGATGCAACTCCCACAAAGGGCACCCTAGTTGGGGCGAGTGCAAGATATACCATTGTGTCCATGAGCATGATATAGAGCATTGTGGGTTATGCCAAGAGTTCCCCTGCGACCACCTGATCTACCACTATGACCCCAACAACCCTGAGGGACCTCGCAACGCAGCCACTAGAGTAGCAGTGAATGCTTACCGCGCAAAACATGGAGACGCCAAGGCACTTGAATATCTCAAGAAAGTCGGTGATCTGAATAAACCCCGCGTGTGAGAGATTAGTAACGTAGTAGTCAATGAGAAAAGATATACACACGATATCCACATAAAAGCATTTTCTGATTACCTTGAGAAGTAACCCAGAATCTGAAGAACTCACATCATTGATCTACTACTTTCTTTAAATCGCGCGCAAACACCTAAATAAACTATAAGACAAGTTAAATTTAATGCGCTGAAACGACAGAAAAAGGGGATAAACGGGTCAAGTTAGAGATGAATATTAAAATTATCGATAAACTAACACATTATTTTAATGAATACGTTGAAAATTATAAGAAAGCGTGTGAGAAGTACGGGGTCTGGTGGAAGATATTCACAGTATCGATGATCGGTATGGCCCTAGTCTTCATTATCTTCGCGATATTCCTAGCCGTCTATTTCATCCCTTGAACAGTTGATCTCTCTCAGGCGATCGCGTCCCAGATCTTGTCCCCCACATAGTGAAGGTTGGAGATCGCCTTCCCCCTATCCATATCCCTCACAACCTCAGATGAGTACATCGCCTTCCCCACAGCCAACGCCTTCCCATGTTCAATATCCCTGACCACGACGAGCTCATCATCCCCGAACTCCCCTTCAATCCTGACGATACCCGGGGACATGATATCCGCACCATTACAGACAAAGGGTATCGCCCCCATATCAACGATAATGGAAGGTAGCTCATCTAGGATAGGGTTGACGAGCGTCGGGAACAGGATCCCGTTATCCCTAGCCAGAAGGGCGTCCCTTATGAAGAAAAAGACCGTTGCCCCGTCCTCAGTCTCCGCCCGACTCACAGCATTAGACACCTCGTCGCTGAGCAGTCTCCCAGCTTCTTCCTTTAGGCTTTCAATGTCCTCCCTGCCCAGGACCCTCCGCTTAAATAACCTCCTACCCTTGTCCCCGCTCACATCAACCCCCCATTGAAAGGCTTAATAAATAGATCCGGTCACTAAAACTGTAGAAACCCCCAGAACACCGGTCTGGAGGCTGCACCGGGATGGATACCTTGTGAGAGGCGTAATCGACAAGATCATCGGCAGAGACGAAGGCGAAGTCGAAACCCCGAGTGAGACGTACATCAAAGCCATACCGCTCAAAGCATATGAAGATGTAGACATAATAAAATCCGAGGTCAGATCCGGCAACATCGTCATCACAAACGTCAGCCCCCTTGCGAAGAACAATATCGACGACGTCAAGAGAGCAATAAACGAACTCAACGAGTATGCCTCCATCGTCAACGGTGACATAGCCCGCCTCGGAGAAGAGAGAGTGATCCTCACACCCAGGACAGTCAAGATCTGGCGAGCTTAAATCCTCCATTCTAAGCAAGACGGAAGGTCTCCAACAGATCAGGGATATGGCCCCTCACACCCCTCAACCGAGAGACGGACCTAGCCAGATTATGACACTTAGACTCCTCGCCGTGGACCACAAAAACCCGCCTAGGTTTCGGTCTTATCTTCCGAACATAATTGACCAGCTGTTTCCTATCAGAGTGACCCGAGAATCCTTCAATTGTATGGGTGGTTAACCGGATATTTGTGACCTCCATCTTCCCATCCCTGTTAAAGGTCTGGAGAGAACGCATACCAGACTGGATCCTCCGCCCCTGAGTCCCCGCAACCTGATAACTCACAAAGACCAGCCCATTCTGGTCGTAGGGAGCCAGCCTCTTGAAATACTCCATAACGGGGCC
>JASFTK010000093.1:0-5936 GCA_050053595.1 Candidatus Bathyarchaeota archaeon
GAACAGATAACACTTATGCCCCTCACAGCGTTCGCGACAGTAGGCACCAGCGGAGAAAGTCCCCTACGTCGCGACAGGTAAAGGTTCACCTGAGATAGATGCGGGTAAGAAATTTAAGGAGCGGAGCAGCTCCTATCAGGTAAGCTTATGCAAAAAAAATACAGTATCAAAGCCTTGAGGGCTGCGGCCGAATCGATCAGTGACTACCTAAGTCGGGTCAGTGATAAGGCACCGGCTTTTAGGGAGAGGTTAAGCGAATACTCGCTGGATCCAGACGTTTCGGAGGGGTTGAGGGGTTACGCTGGTGAGGTGTCCGTCGTTGTATTCTCAGCGGAGTGGTGCTCTGACTGCTACAGGAATGTTTCCGTGCTGGGTCTACTGTCAGATGAGACGGGGTTGGAGGTGTTGGTGTTCGGTCAACTGATGAGGGATCCCAAGAACCCCGAGGAGCTATGGAGGATACCCCCGTCACCCCCCGAGGTCAGGGAGTTCAACGTGGTAAAGATACCCCTTATTGTCATCCTCGACAAAGAGGGGCGAAAACTCGGTGCGGTCGTGGAGAACCCCCCAGAGGGCGAGACCCTGGAGAGGGTCCTCCTAGATATCTTGGAGCAGTCCTGAGGCAATTTTTTAACCTCGTTTTACCCTTTTCCGTCCGGATACCCCATGAGAGCCGGCACCATCCTTAGGAAATTCCAGGCCAAAGACGGTAGGGAGGTCACCCTCAGAGCCCCCCGGTGGTCAGACCTGGACGACATGCTTGAGTTCATCAACTCCCTGGTCGACGAGGGAGCCCCCATTCAGCTCAACACCCGGCTGACCAGGGAGAGCGAGGTGGACTGGCTCGCTGGCTATCTCTCCAAACTTGAGAAGGACGAGATTGTGGGGGTCGTCGCCGAAGTGGACGGGCGGTTCGTCGGCCAGGTCCAGGTCAACCCCAAGCGCGGGCGCTCCAGCCACGTCGGAGTCCTGGGCATCAGCCTCAAAGAAGGTTACAGGGATGTTGGGATAGGCACGGAGCTGATGGACGAGGCCGCTGCCCAAGCCAAGGAGATGGGTTTGGAGGTCTTGACCCTCGAAGTCTTCGCCAACAATGAGCGGGCCATCCATGTCTATGAGAAATCGGGGTATCGGGAGGTGGGCCGGATACCTAGACATAACCTGATGAATGGGGAGTACATCGACAACATGGTGATGGCCAGAGACCTCTGACAGTGACCAGGTAGAGCCCCCCATAGAGAGGTAACCTTTTAAAATCCTTACAGTCCTAACTGATACGCCTAGGAGGCATGAGTGTGTATCACTCGGACTGGAGAAGGACCCCCTCCTGACGGAGGGAGAAAGGAACCCTACTCTGAATTATATACCGCTTCCCGACAGCCTTATGGCATGGATTCTGGTACAATTCAGCGTCAACCATAGTCGTCGGGAGACACGGGATTGAGGTGAACTGATTGATTGGAGAGAACGGAGAGATGGTGGTAACCCCTTGGGAGGTGAAGGGGAAGGTCGACTACGAGAAGCTTATGGAGCAGTTTGGCGTCGACCCCATGACCCCCAGCATAACCAATAGGATAGCGGAACACGCCGGATTCATGCATCTGCAACTCCGGCGCAGGATATACCTGAGCCATAGAGATACAGACTGGTGGCTCAATGAGTACGAGAAGGGCAACCGGGTGGGGCTCTACACTGGACGGGGGCCCTCAGGATACGTCCACCTGGGACACATGCTCCCTTGGTTCTTCTGCAAATACCTCCAGGACGCCTTTGACGCAGACCTCTACTTCCAGATGACCGACGACGAGAAGTTCCTCCACATAGACGACCTGGACCTTGACAAGGCAATAGGGTACACCTATGATAACGCCCTCGATGTCATCGCCTGCGGCTTCGACGCCGATAAGACCTATATCTTCAGCGACATTGAGCATATCCAGCACTTGTACAAGATCGGGCTCAAGGTCGCGAAGAAGGTGACCTACAGCACCGCCAAGGCGGTCTTCGGCTTCAACGACAGCAACAACATCGGTATAATCTGGTACCCAGCGCTCCAGGCGATGACATGCTTCCTCCAGTCAGAGAGGGAGGGGAGGAATATCCCCTGTCTCATACCCGCTGCGATAGACCAAGACCCCTACTGGAGGATGACCCGGGACATAGCGGAGAAACTGGGTTATTACAAGCCGGCCCAGATCCACGCCAAGTTCCTCCCGGGCCTCGGTCGTGGGGGGAAGATGTCGGCGAGCCAGCCTGAGACTGCGATATTCACCGTCGACCCTCCCGAGGTGGCGGAGAGGAAGGTCATGGGAGCTTTCACCGGCGGCCGGGCCACTGTCCAGGAGCAGAAGGAGAAGGGAGGGAACCCTGAGGTATGCAACGTCTACGCCTACTACTACTTCCTCTTCGAGGAGGATGACGAGAAGCTCAAGAGCATTGAGGACGACTGCCGCTCAGGGGGTCTGATCTGCGGCGACTGCAAAGCACGCCTCTCAGGGATCGTCGGGCGGTTCCTCTCCGACTTCCAGGAGAAACGGGAGAAAGCCAAGGACAGTCTCGAGGACTTCCTACTAAAATGAGTGCCATAGGGGCAGGTCTACCCTATACCCCCCAGCAGCATATACACTAAACTCGGAGTCGAGACCCATGGGGCTGATGCCCTGTGCGTTATTCCAGTCTCTCTGTGCCGTATTTGTCGTAATAGTCGGCCCAGAGCTTCCTCATGGGTTCGTCGAGGCTGTTCTTGATCAGGGCGTAGATGGTCTTGATGTTCTGGATGGAGAAGACGTTGAGGCCCAGCTCCTCCTCCAGGTACTGGACGGCCCCTTTCTCCTCGATCTTCTCGGTATCCCCAAGCCTCTCCTGCCGATCAACGGCTATGATCAGGCCCACCACCTCGTGGTCGCCCAACAGTTTGAGCTTCTCGACGCTCTCCACCTTGGTGGTTCCCGTAGTGATGGTGTCGTCCACCACAAGGATCCTCTGGCCCTGCTTGAAGTAGCCGGCCCCCACAATCACCTTGTCCGCAGACATGTCACCGTAGTCCTTCTCCTCCTTCCGGTCGTACATATACCGCTTGTCCATGCCATAGAGTTCGTTGAGCCCCTCGCAGGTCAGGGTGGCCAGACTGATGCCCTTGTAACTGGGGCCGAAGACATAGTCGAAATCCCCCAGCTTCCCCTGCTCCATGAGGAGGACCACATAGCTCGCGAAGGCCCACTTCACCGCAGCAAGGGACTCCCCGTCCGTCAGAGCCCCCAGGTTTATGAAGTAAGGCGAAGGCCGACCGCTCTTCAGTATGAAGGGCTCATCAGGTCTGGGTGGGAGGCGTAAGGCGCCCTTCCTGATGAGTATGTCGAGGAAGACCTGCTCGATCCGCTCCCTGGAGACGAGTCCCCCACCCTCTAGGGTGAAATCATGGCTCTCTATGTCCTCAAGGATGGAGCCATAGTAGAGGGTGGAGCCACAATAGCTGCAGTGGAGGGTGATGGACCGTACATCCGTGTCCCCCTCCACCTTGAACCGGGTCCGGGGTGGGGTGTAATCGGCGTTGGTGGGGCAGAGGGGGTTGGGGCACCCGAATATCCCCTCTATAAGCTCCGGGAGCTTGATACCCCTCTTTTCCCTGACCTGCCAGTCCTTTATGATGTTAAGGGTCGCACGGGGCGCCACGAAAGCGATGAGATCGATCTCCTTAGATGTGAGATAAGAACCCTCGATCTTGATGAGATCCTTGGTCCCCTGACTCCGACTATCGACATTCTGAGCGATGAGAGCCCTGGCCTTGGGGTCGACCTTGAGAAGTTTGAGCACCAAGAATGCCTTCCCAGCGGGGATGTGATCGATGACTATCCCATTCTCGATCTTGCTGACCAGCAGCTGCTTTTCAGACACTTAGGATTCTCCCCATGATTCCTTACAGCATAATTGAAAAAGATTGCCTTGAGGGTATGAGGAGATCAGGATATTTAGGACCGGATCCTCTGTTAACGCGGAACCAGAACCCGTGCTCCTGATGATTGAAGTTGAAAGAGAAAGAGAAACCTCCTGATGAGTTCGAGGACTCCGAGGGTGCCATTATGGGAACCCTTTTCGATTTAGAGCAGGGGATCGAGAAAAGCCCCCCTTTCCTCCGGGCTATCCTGAGGGAACTCATCGATAATATAGTGGAGAGGAGGAAGGAGTACTATATACCCGTAGAGGAAGAAGAACCGGAACCTTGAACCCAGAGATAGAGCATCCCACCTCTGGGGAACTGTTTAAGTCCCCCCACACCACAAACTAGTCGATCCATATGAGTGGAATGAACAACTCTTTTGATGATGACAGGGGTTACAGGCGCTCTTCTGAGTTATCTAGTTTCCTTGTACGCCGGTCTGGTCTGGTCGCCCTGATCGTGATAGTAGTTATTGCCGTAGGGGCTTTCTACACCCAGAGCTTCGTCAGGATCCCCTCGGGGTATCGAGGAGCTCTCATGACATGGGGGAAGGTCGAGGACAAGATATTACAGGAGGGCTTGAACTTCATCATCCCCTTTGTCCAGTCCGTCGAATTAATGAATGTTCAGGTCCAGAAAGCCGAGTCCACCGAGTCTACGGCGACACTCGACCTCCAAGAGATATCTACGACGGTGGCGGTGAACTATAGGCTCGACCCATTAGAGGTCAACGAGGTATACCGGGAGCTCAGGCAGGACTATGCTTCGAGGGTGATCAAGCCCAACATCGAGGAGTCCCTCAAAGCCGCTACCGCCCTCTACAGGGCTGAGGAGTTGATCACCAAGCGGGCTGCGGTCAAGGATACCTTTGACGAGATCCTCAAGTTGAGGCTATCGGTGTTCAACATCCAGGTCATCGCCGTCTCCCTCACTGACTTCCAGTTCAGCACGGCCTTCTCAGAAGCAGTCGAGGCAAAGGTCACTGCGGAGCAGGAAGCCCTCAAAGCAAAGAATGAGCTGGAGCGTATCAGGTATGAAGCCCAACAGCAGATCATCCAGGCTGATGCGGCGAAGAACGCCACCATCACCAAAGCCGAAGGGGAGGCCGAGTCGGCGATCATCGCAGCCAACGCGACGGCGAGGTCTATCAAGGTTATCACCTCTCAGATGACCCCTGAGTACGCCCAGTATCTCTGGTTGACCCAATGGGACGGTAAACTCCCGTTGGTGGTGGGGGAAGGTCAGGGCTTAATCATCGACGTCAACTCCTTCATCGAGCAATCTTCCGAAGGCGGTTAGATCCTAGACCCGAACCGATTTTTTCCCCTTATTTTATCATGACAGACCCTGGGTGAAGATTGATATACCGGGGGGGTCTCCATACGCTCATATGTCTGAAGAAAAGTTGGAGGAGTTCCTTGAGACGGGCGGGGACTGGGAGAAGCTCAAGACCACTGTGCCAGGCGTCTTCGTCCAGAAGCTGCCCCCCTACAAATCCTCGCCGAGCCGTCTCGCTATAGAGATCAACCCCGTGGACGCCTCCGGGAATCCCACCAAGAGGCGTGGGCTACTGATACGGTACTACGACGAATACGAGGCATTCAAGGAGATACTGAACGATGAGAAGCTTCCCAAGCTACTGGATATGCTGGTGGAGGCCAACCCCGGTTCGGGTCGGAGAAAACGCAAGTCCGACGAGGACATAATAGAGATCTGACAGATCCGCAACACCCCAACCCCCCTGTCAGGCACAGGGAGCACAGATAAGGTGCCCCTCCATCATTCACTCGATAAAAACTAGCGACTTTACCCTGAGAAATATACAAGTTAATCCAAGATTTTCCTTGGTTCTTAGCTAACATTATACATGATATTATAAGTCAATTATAGAGGCGTTATTGTATGGGGTCTTTTCGGAAAACCATCCTGTTCTATGCAATCTTCCTGGTCCTCTTTTCATCCATCCCGTACCAAGTGAATGCATCTACCCCGGATAAGT
>JASFTK010000094.1:0-5917 GCA_050053595.1 Candidatus Bathyarchaeota archaeon
GCGGCTAGACAGGAGATCGTGAGACGCCACTTCAGATATCTCAGAGAGTTCGTTGAAGGGAACACCACCTACACGACCATAGAACGGATGGAGAGGATCATGGAGAAGGTCGGGGTCACCCCCCAAGACCGGGCAGTGGTCCTGCCAGCACGAGAGGCCGCTGAAGACGCCAAGAATAGGGCTGGAGAGGGCAAGGGTTACAAGGGGATATTCTCGGGGGCTGCCATCGAGATCCTGGAAACGAGGGGAGAGCCCCTTATTGTCCAGGGTAAGAACTCCTCACTCCTCCATGCTGAGACCGCTGCCATCCTCAACGCCGCCAAGATCCTCGCGGGGATCCCAGACGAGATCGAAGTCATCTCAAGAGAGGTAATCGAGAGCATCATGGAGCTGAAAGAGGCCATGGGTCAGAACCACCTCTCTCTCAACGTTAGAGAGGCCTTGGACGCCCTCGCCGCAAGCGCCGTCTCGGACTCCAAAGCCAAGAGGTGCATGGATTCATTGGGGAGGCTCAGGAGTTGCGAGATGCACTCGACCCACCTCATGGAGAGCGGCGACGAGACCCCGCTGAAACAGCTGGGACTGTATATCACCACCGACGCGAAGCTTCATCTCCCAAACAACTATCTGTAGCCAGCGAACTGCTGAACTCCAAATCATTGCTTTATGGGTCAGTCGCGACGATTGATTGTGGGCGGGGGCCCGTATTAAACTCGATACAAAAGTAACCCCGGCTGTTCTATTAATTAGAACGATAGCAGGGGGATTGTTCGAAACAGTGGTATTATACTGAACGCCCGCGTCTTATGGATCGAGGTATAAAAAGTGAATATCAAGGTGAGCCTTGTGTTGGTCCTGATCCTAGCAGGCGCCTTCTCAATCTATTTCATGTGGCAGAGGCCTGAGGAGCCCCTCACAGAGGAGGAGGCTGCTGTCCAGGGGGCTATCAACTTCATCAAGAACGCCCCAACTTTCAGCTATGACGGTATCGAAGGGAGCCTAGAGCATATCGAGACGAGGATCTTGGAGAGTTACCCGGTCCAGTACATCGTCTTGTTAACCTTCGAATCAAGCCACGCTGGTTACGGCGATAGATCTGACCAGATTGTCGCTCAGGTGATAACCCCCCACAATGCAACGGTTAAAGTCGTGGAGGGTGAGGTCGTCCAAGCGGTCCTCGATGATGCCTGGGACGAGCTCATTCAAGAAGAGATCGAGGAGGAGGACGGCGACTCCGAGACCACGGTACAATCCCCTGAATGGGGCCGGGATACTGCAATTGCTTATATAACCGAGACCCACGAGGAGCTCCTAAGCCTGGATGTCCCTACATCATGGGAGAGGATAGATCGGACTCCTGAGGGGTTGGTCGGCTCAGCCAAGCTTGAGTTCTCAGTTGAGGGATGGACGGTCAATGTGAGCTGGATGGTTGTCCGAGTCCCATCGTACACCATCAAGATCGAGCACATAGGCGAGAAAAGTTTCACTTGGGAGGGTGTGGTCGATCAGGATGGCTCCGTGGAAGAGGTCGAGTTCCACCTCTCAACATAGACTCCATCCATTTCGCACTCGATAAAGTCCATTTAGAACCTGTACAGGCTCAGTGTCCATAGGACTTCTCAATGAACTCGAGTACCTCCACCACATACCCTTCTGGATCTTTGAACAACATGGTCTTCATCTTTAGATAGGAGGCCTCCCTGGGAGCCTGGTCTAACTTGACCCCGTTCTTTAACAGATGTCTTTGCCAATCCTTTATGTCGTTAACTATGAAGGTGAGCATTACCGACTTTTCGTCAGAGGTTTTCAGATATCCCCGGGCGCTGTCAACCAGCCCCAATGTGTGTTCTCAGATACCTTATAGACCTTGGCGAACCCTACGTCGATGACCTTCCTGAAACCCATGACCCCACTGTAAAATCTCTCAGCTGCTTCTAGATCGTTATAATAGGTGAAGGTGATCATGCCCTGTATATCATTTAACTCCAAAGCTATCGTCACCAATTGTCGGTTGGTAGAGATAACGATTGTTATGTTATGGAACGGACCCCCCACATACTCTTCTAACTCTCAACCGATATGGCGAAGTGATCTCCCCTTCATCCACCCCCCACCCTCTTATGGTGAGGGACCGCATTATCCCTGGTCTTGATCCGAGGAATCCTAAGGGAGCACTGAAGGTTCAGGCTAATAGCGAATCGTTACTGCTGTTCTGTATAAAAAAGGGTTTAGGAGTAGGCTTTTCCGCCTCTACCCCAGGAAGCCTTGTCGATGTCTTGGATGATGACCGTCACGACATCCGGGGAGCAACCACACCCTTCGCTGACTGCCTTGGTCACCAACTCGATGGTCTTAGCCTTGGTTGCATCGTCCCTGCCTTTGAACCATTTAATCTGTACTAGCGGCATTTTAGACACCCATCAATAGTATACCTTTGATTTAAGATGTTTCTTGTACCTCCTTAAAATCGATGGACTATAAAGAGGCTTATTTTGTGAGGTTGCTAGGCATACCATCCTGATGAGCGACGAGGGGATGGTCAGGGTATTACGAACCTGTAAGAATATTTTTTCGTACTCTACCAATAGGGACTTTTCTGCTTCTATACAGGTACCCGATCACTGTTCCCAACGAGATTAAGATGCCAAGCCCCAAAGCTAAAACCATCGAGATCGGGCTGGGTTTCTCGGAATCGAGAGCACCCCTTCCCATAAAATCCTTGTATGAAGTAGTGATATCCCACCTCGCTGTGTCAGTGATGTTGGTGTAGTGGATAGCAGAGTCCTCTCTCCAGAATACCCAGAGCACCCCTCTCCTATCGAAGTAACTCACTACCTCGGGGAACTCCCCCCCGCTGATCTCTGGAGGGGCCTCCTCCCTGTATGCTCCGGGATCCCCGACCACATGATCGGTGTACCCTGCGAATGCTGAGATCAGTGAGATCAATACTAGGATCGCAGAGGTCTCCTTTCTCATCCTCATGTTGCTGAGCGGTTCCAAGGTCATTATCTCACCCCTTCCTATAAATGTGCACAATCCACCCTTGGAGAACCACGGCTAAGGAGCTGACTCCCTATATCACCAACATTACCAGGAAGACTGAGACCAAACCTGTGATGTAGATACCGTCGAAAGTCCCCGCACCCCCAATGCTAACTACCGGCGCCCCCAGCTCAGGGAGATTCCCCAAATTCATCAGGTCAGCCCCGATGAGGGTCCCAAGGGTCCCACCAATATACGCCACCTGGGTGGGGCAGGAGAGGGGGCTCACCCAGTTCACAAGGAAGACTATGATAGCCGTGGTCAGAGGGGGACCGAAGGCTGGTGTGGCGATCCCCAACCCGGGGACCAGTCTCGAGTTCCTGTGGGTCAACACGGCTACCACCAGGAGGACTACCAGAGTCCTGGTGTAAGTCGAGATGATGTTTGGGGAGGATGTGGGTATAGACCAGAGGAGGAGGTAGATGGATATAAGCACCGGGACGACAGCGCCCCCCAAGTTGATGGTGACCAAGGTCCTCCTCACCCCAGTTACCACCCGGGGGATCCGCCATTTAACAAAGAAGAACTTTACCTCTCTGTGGGTCACAACAGGGACTTTCGACTCAACGGTTGTGAAGGGGATGTTGACCGTGCTCCCTACGAGACTGACGACCAGGATAAATCCGAAAGCCTCAGGTGGTAGTCCTACGCCCCTTACCAAGAGATCCCTCAACGAAGATGTGGCGGCGATGAACGTGAGGGTGAAGAGAATCCCCAGCAGGGCGAAGTAGATGAGTGAGAAAGGCCTGAAAACGACTCTCCTACGCCTCGTCAACTAGATCACCCGCCTTGGAACTAGATCCTTAGGATCTTTTTCAGGATTACCCCTGAAATGAGTTGAGAGAAATTCGGGGATCCCCTAGATGGAGATGCGGTATCTCTCTTGGAGCTCTTGCCTCTTCCCGGCGTTCCAACCCGTCACATCGGAGTAGTAGCCCGTGATCCGGCTCCACCACCTGACCTTGCTGCTGCCGCAGCTAGGACAAGAATCGAGCAGACCGACGGAGGTGGAGTTGCATCCGCTACATATGGTCAGGTCCCTGGTGTAGGCGAAGTATCCAATCTGGCTGTGTCGGGCGATACGCTGTGTCAGTTTGTATAGGGCTTCAGGGTCGCTGGAAGCCTCACCAAGCCAGGCGTGGAATATATTCCCGCCACTCAGTATGGGGAAGAACTTGTGCTCGATATCGATCTTCCTCCCAATGGGTATATTGGAGCCAACATAAGTGTGGGTCCCGTTGCTGTAGTATAGCGGGAGATCCCTCTTCCCCTTCGCGATAGCGAGGTTCTGCTCCAAGTCTCCCTTCACCACCTTTTTTGCGGAAGCCGCATACTTTGGGGAGACAAGGTCCTTGATCGCGAAAGTCTGAGCCGTGCTCTCAGCGGGGGTGCGGGCGAGCATGATCTTCATCCCCGTCTTCATCTCGAGCCCCTTCCTATATTTCTCCATGTCCAGCAGCAGTTTCAGGGCGAGGCGAACGGCGTCCGCGCTCTCGTGGAGCTGGCTCTCGGTGATGTACTGGACCATCTCATTCATCCCGACGACGCCGATGACGAACACCAACTCGTCAAAATCAACGGCAGGTGGGGCTTTCTTACCGGTCCGGGGATCTCGGGGCCTTTGGGTGGCGAAGGGGATCATGTTGTTCTTCATCGATTTCTCCATCCACATCTTCTTGGTTTTGAAGACCTCGACAGCCAATCTCATGTTTTCCTTAGCCGCCGCCAGCAGCTTGTCGTAATCCCCTCTGGACCTGTAGGCCAGCCTCGGCATGTTCATGCTGACCACCTGCCAGCCTCCCATACTGAAGTGTTTACCGTCCTCAAAGTAGAGCTTCTCATAGAACTCTGGGTCAGACTCTGGGGAAGAAGCGAACTGATAGGCGCAACACTGGTAGCAGCTTATTCCCTTCCCGTAGCCTCTGTAGGGCGGGAGCATGTTGTCGAAGTAGGGTGCCCCAAACTTGGCCACCGACTCGTGGACTAACATCCAGAGATCATCGTACTCAGGCTTGAAGAATTCAGGGCTGACATAATTCTCGTTCTTTGGGAAATTGAACGGCTTACCCCAGTAGTCTCCCTCCAAAGCAACCTCAGTCACCGCCCTGAAGAAGGTCTGGACCTCGTCCTCATAATTCCCATAGACGTCTGGGCCCACCTTTCCCTTCATCACCACAGGGACATCCTGCCAGATCTCAGGCACCCCCATGGGTACCTGTATATTGCTGAAGACCAGCTGACCCCCACGGGTGACATAGGTCTGGGTGAGCTCGTAGAACATCATCTGAGCCAGCTGCTTCACCTTGTCATAAGAAAGCCCCCGCATGAATGGAGCCAAGAACAGGGTGTAATACATGAAGCCTTGGCCCCCGCTGAAATTGGTCTGACCTGCGGCCAAGACCTTGACACTGTGGAGGATCGCAACCTCTGGCTGTTTTGCGGGGCCAGCTACGCTGCTCTGGAAACCCTTCCCATCTGGTAAGAGGCCGTAGTAGAGGAAGTACCGTAGATCCCAGTCCTGACAGAACGGTCGACTCCCGAAGTACTCAAGGGTGTGGACATGGATATCGCCCTGATGGTGGGCGGTAGCCAGCTCTGGGGGCATCAGTAGTAGGTACTCTTCCTTGCTGAGGCGATCAGCCTTCTTCTTGTGCACTGTCTCAGGGTTGGGCTGCAGGTTTGCATTCTCCTTTGCCTCGTAACCATTCCCTGTATCTATCTGATAGGCATCATAGACGGGGGCGCCGACCCGTGTAAGGAGGTTCTTGTATATGGCGAACTCGGGCTTCTCCTCCGACCATTCCAAGAGGATGTTGTTGGTCAGCTCCCTTAACATAGGACCACTCACGAACTTTGGTTTGGAGAGCCTCACCCG
>JASFTK010000095.1:0-5884 GCA_050053595.1 Candidatus Bathyarchaeota archaeon
CACGCCTGGCCTGAAGGTCAAACGCTCCATGATTATCACCAAGGAGAGGAGGCTCCCCCTCCTGGGAGAGATCCTAGTGGAGGAGGGGGACACTGTCTCCTACGACACAATCGTTGCTAGGACGAAGGTGCCTGGTGACCCTCAGTTGGTGAAGGTCTCAGCCGTTCTAGGGATTGATGAGGATGAGGTTGAGGCTTTCCTCTTCAAGGGGGTGGGGGATAATGTCTCCAAGGGAGAGGTATTGGGGCGTTACAGGATGTTTTGGGGCCTCATAAACAGGGAGGTCACATCCCCCATCGATGGTGAGATAGAGTCCATCTCCAAGTTCACCGGTCAGATGATACTGAGACCTGAACCGATACCGGTGGAGGTCAACGCCTACATCCCAGGCAAGATCGTGGAGATATTACCCCGTGAGGGGGTGGTGGTGGAAACCCATGCCGCCTTCATCCAAGGGATCCTCGGGCTGGGTGGGGAGACTCACGGCGAGCTGAAGGTGGTGGTCGATTCCCCTGAGGACGAACTTACCCCGGACATGATCACCGAGGCGGACAGGGGCCACGTCCTCATCGGGGGCTCCCTCATAACCCGTGCGGCGGTCGCGAAGGCCATTGAATTAGGCGTCTCGGGTCTTGTGGCGGGAGGGATGAACTATACGGATGTTACTGACATCCTGGGGGATGCCATCGGCGTTGCCATCACAGGCCACGAGGATTTGGGGACCACGCTCATCATAACTGAGGGCTTTGGTAAGATGGTGATGTCCAATAGGACTTTCCAGCTTCTCAAAAGGAACGAGGGGAAAGTGGCCGCCATAAATGGAGCGACCCAGATCAGGGCGGGCGTCTTGAGGCCGGAGATCATCATCCCTCAAAGTGAATCCCTTAAGGAGGGTTCTGAGGACGAGTTGTCCGGGGGGATGACCTCAGGGACCCCTGTAAGGATAATCCGTGAACCCCACTTTGGCGCCATCGGGAGTGTGGTCCGTCTACCCGTGGAGTTACAGGAGGTAGAGTCCGGCTCGAAGGTCCGTGTCCTCGTCGTTGAGCTTGACGACGGTACCGAGGTCATTATCCCTCGGGCTAATGTGGAGATCATCCAGGAATAATCTCTTTATTCCTGATAGAACTATTTTTTTGTTAAAAAAAATAAAGAAAAAATGTTGGATGTTCTAGACCTAGCCTAGTTGTAGCCATTCCAGCACTAGGAAGGCTATCCTTCCAGCGTACTGGTTGATCCGTGTGGCAATGGTGTTGGCGAAGCTGTATCCGAAGGCGGCCATCATGGCGTACCGCCCATATAAGCTGAGCTGGTTTGCCAGGGGGCCTCTCGATGCCTTTATCGTGAAGATGAAGTATATCAGTCCGCTCACTAGGGTGACCAGCATTATTACGTTGTTTACGCTAGCGGTGACATCACCTGGTACTGCAAGGTTGAAGAAAGAGTCGGCGATCTGGTCGATGACGCTCCCTCCTACCAGTCCTCTCATCGCGGTCCCGACGCCGATTCCGACGACGAGGGCGATGGGGTATCTGTAGATCCAGAAGTTTTCTTTGGAATATCTGAAGTATGCCATGACACCGAGCAGCATCGGGAGTATGTATAGTATGTTACCCGCTGAGACCTTGGCCCAGCCGACGTTCATGATGTTACCCCAAGCCATGACTATCTGGTTGGCTGTAACGACGCCGACGTAGATGTGTTCCGCCGTCTTGGAGACGGGGGTGTCTTTCCACGCCAGGGTTGTGATCATTATCGTCAGAATTGCGGAGATCCATAGACCGATTACATCTGCCATCTTATCTTCTCCCTCCTTTCATGTAGTACCCTATGTTACCAAGGATCAGGAATATGAGTACGACAAGCCCTCCCATGGTCAACATGTCGGTGAGCTTGACTGCATCGCCGGCGAAACCGGAGAATACCTCGTATTCAGCGGCACCTACGCCGCCGTTCATGATCCCGTCTGCGTTCACAGGGTAGTATGGAAGTAGTGTGGGAACCATCATCGAGTTAACCTGTGTTATGAATGTCAAGTCGTACCGGACCGCTGACTGTCGGATCCAGCCCTCGACAACGTCTCCACCTGCTGTGTAGACGCAGACAAGGGCGATTTTTTCGTGTGTTGGTGCCCCCAACTCCTGCATAAGTGGGAGTTGGCTAGTAGATGTTCCCTCAAAGTCGGCGCTGAAGACACCGTTGATGTCCTCAATTATGCCCGCGTAAGCTGACTCCCCTCCGGCTATGTAACCGAGGTGGACCCAATCTTCTCCGTACGTGTATCCTTTGGATTCTGGTTTTATCTTATCCATCGCCCTATCCAGAAGCATCGGTGATTCGACGCTCGTGCTCACGATCACAAGCTTAGCACCTACCTCCATAGCATGTCTGAAGACTACCACGAAGCCAGGTTCATGGAAAGCGATCGTTCCTCCGCCGTAACCCTGATCCACCAGTATGATGTCGCCCTCTTGGAGGGCATCGACTGCGTTGTATGAGTCCTTCGTCAGCTGCGTAACGGGTATAGGGAATCCTAGAGGGTTCAAAGTGATGTAAGCCATGGCGATGATGATCAGGCCGAAGTAGAGCCATGTGGGGAGGTTGTCGAGGGTTTCACCAAGTCCGTTTGATTCACCCATCTTCTTAATCCTCCGTAGCTCCTAGGAAGCCTGTCTCCATTGCCAGAAGGGTCCTGACTCCCATCAGTATCCCTCCGAGCCCGACGCCGATTGTGATGGCCCTATAAGAGGACTTCACAATAACGTCTGCGATCCATGTCTTGAAGGTCAGTAGAGGCGGAATGTAGGTCACCAGCATCGGCATGTTGGACATGATGGTCACTATGCCGACAACCAGCAGTATGATGGTCTCCGTCGACCTCGCCCTTAGCACCCGGTAGGTGGCTGAGGCGAGATAGAACAGGGTGGCGGCGTACGCGGTGGAGCCTAAGGGTAGGTTGAAGTTGGTGTACATCCACTGGTATGTGTCGCTGCTCCTTCCGAGGAGCACCCCGACACCCGTCCAGATGATGAGGCAGCCTAACAGCACGACGCTGATGCCCACGTCAAACATCTTCCCTTGACCCATGTTCCTCTGGATCCTCCTAGTGTGGATCACCAACAGGTTGACTCCGGCGAATCCCATCATGAACGCAGTCATAACGATCTGGAAGTTCATGATGTTTGAAGTCAAGCCCTGTAGCGGATCCCACTTGATGAACCAGTCAGCGGTAATTATCATACCGACGATGAAGGTCAGTGCCAAGGGTATCTGACGACGAATTGTTCTCTGAGACATTTTTCTTTTTCACCTCACCATGCAAACAGGGAAAGCAGCGGATCTGCCATACCCATGGTAGCCATCAGAGTCCCCAATATGACGAGGATGATCCCGGCCACCTTGAAGTAGTCTTGGGTAGCGATACTCGCGAGCATCTCTGGTGTCTGGTTGATGTAAGCGCCGACGGCATAGATCTCCTCGCCAATGAGGTTCATGTCACACACAGCGGCGAAGAACGGAATCTGATAAAGCCTGCCGGTTCCACCGATCTGGACTGCACCTATCCTCCCATAAGACTCGGCAATCTGCACTGACTCGTGCCAGAAAGCGCCGATGATTATGTGAGCGGCGGGCCTTATCCTTTGACCGAGGGCCACCATGGCGGCCTGAGTAGGCAGCCAAGGGAGCATCTCTTCCCTGTTAGCCTCGTACTCGTCTAGCTTTCCCTCTAAACGGTAAGCTGTCCTGAGCACTTCGTCGGCTACGGGGACGACGCTCTCTGAACGCATTGTGGCTACGATCTGGGTGCCGTGCCTGGCGCATATCCGAGCGGCATGACCGAGAACGGCGAGACCAGCCATGATCATCGGGGCGATAGAGCTCTGAAGCCCCGAAGAGCCTGAGCCGAAGCCCTGACAAACTACTGGTCGACCCATCTCAGCAGCCCTGCCCACGGCTTCCTCGATGAAGTCAAGGGCGGGGAGCCTACGGATCCAGATTTCTCTTTTACTGTATATCAGAAATAGTGCAATAGCCCATATAGCAACAAGTGTCACTAGGTCGAACATTTTACCTGCAACAAGTCCCATTTTTTTTCCCTTCCTTTTTACGACCGATCGGAAATCCCAGCCATCTCCTCAATCTTTTTGATGAGCTTCGTGACATTTTCCCGGTCTTCGAAGACCGCCATAATAGAGTCAGCCTTGGTCATGGCGTCCCAGCCAAAGATACCAAACCAGGGGGCGATCATCGCCCTCCCCATCTGGCTCCCTATGAAGCTCAAGGGCTTGGCACCCGCGAGCGTCAATAGGGCTGGAGCCTCCATGCCGGCGTCAACTATCTTACGAGCGATCTTCTCGATCAGATCGTCGATGTCAACGTCTCCCATATCTTGGATCATATAGTGCTCCAACGATTTCCTTACGGTCAGTAACTTGTTATCTCCAAGTTTTTATTTAACACTTATTATAAGCTCTAATCGTAGATTTGTTTTGACAGAAACCCCCCAAAAATCCCTCCTAAGAGAAATCCGGTAAGTATATAGATTCCTCCTCCCCCCTGTCGAAGTACAAACATGTAAATATAATTAATAATGAAACCCCCGAATCCGATCTTAATCCCATCCATGATGTAATTGACCCGTGTCTTACGAGTGAAGAGGAACGTCGAAACCAAGCTACCAATCATGGGGGGGATAATGTTGATCCCTAAGACCACAAGGTCGGAGATGTTGTCCCCTTTAAGCTGGAAAGCCCAAGCGACTAGGAGCATCAATAGGGTGCCCAACGAGAAGGCAATAGCGCTACCAGCGAGGTAATGGTCAAAACTCATGCCGAACTGCCTCTCAGACTCCTCTCTCTCTGCATTCTCGGAGTCCCCTGAGCGCTCTTCTATATCGATTGCCTCGTCCCCTTCGTCATCCTCTGTTCCCTTTTCATCCACATCCAACGGCGGTCTCTCCCATGAGTAGGAGAACTTCCGAGAATTGGGATAATAACCTTTTGGGATGAAGGGACCGGCTCTCTAGAGCCCCAGAAGAGCTAAAACTACGGGAGGTATGGATCTCGGTATGGCGAAGGACAGACGGTCACCGCTCAAAGGGACGTGGGCGCTCAACCTCTACGACGATCTATCCGGGGCACATCCCAGGATTGACCATACGCCCAGCAGCATGAGGCTCTAGGAGACCCCGGGTTTGTTGAATTGGCTGTCCAGGGACGGGAAGATCCTCTTGGCGGCGAGGCCCCTCCAGTCCTTCTCAGCGAGTTTCGTCTCCATCTTTATAGCGGTCTACCTCAACCTCCTGGGGCTACCGCTCTGGCAGATAGGCTTGGTGCTGACCGGCGGGCTCCTATCCTCGACCTTCTTCAACACGGTCGTCGGGTTCATGGCGGACCGGGTAGGCCGCCGGAGGCTGCTGGTTATATTCGGTTCTCTGACCGCCCTCTCAGGGCTGATCTTCGCGACGACATTGAATCTCTTTCTTCTGATCCCCGTGGCGGTGGTGACAAGCCTGGGTTACAGGGGGGGCTTTGGACCTGTACAAATGTTGGAGCGGGTGATCCTGGCCCAGTCATGCTCTGACGAGCGGAGGACTCGTATGTACGCTATCCGGAGTACCATCAACTCCGTCGCTGTCACAGGGGGCTCCCTGTCTACGGGGGCCGTCATCCTCTTTCAAGGCTGGTTTGGACTCTCTCTAGGGGCTTCATACCGGTGGATGTTCGGGCTGTACGCCATCCTCAACGCCTTGACGGCAGTCCTCTACTCTATGCTGTCTGAGGAGGCGGAGGTCGAGGGGCTCAGGGAGGAGGCACCACCCCTCACCCCTGAGACCCGGAGGAATGTCATGAAGCTCTCACTGCTATTCAGCGTCGACTCTCTG
>JASFTK010000096.1:0-5859 GCA_050053595.1 Candidatus Bathyarchaeota archaeon
TAATAGGGGTTGACGATGATTGCAGCATCAGCCCCCACATCCAATGCGTGTCTCGTCGCGTCGATGACCAACTTCGTCGCTGTGTCCCCGGTGCCAGCGACCACCGGCACCCTACCGTTGACCTGGTCGACGCAGACCTCGATGACCTTGGTCCTCTCCGATTGGGACATGAGGCTGAACTCCCCCGTGGTCCCACAGGGGACGATACCCGTGATCCCCTGCTCTATCAACCAGTCGATGAGAGCCCTAAACGCCCCCTCATCGAACTCCTCGTGCTTGTCGAAAGGTGTGACTACCGCTGGTAGAACACCCTCCAACCTGAATCCTTTGACCCTAACCATACTCAAACCCGTGTATACAGTGTTTGTAGTTTTATTAAAATAGAAGACTCCAATATGGACTGGGAGTCCGCAACGGTCCTCAAGATCACAATTAGAGCTGCCACCGCCTTCAACTTGGATCGCCACCACCTTACAGAGCGGGCTCCGACCGAGACAGCTGTCAAGGTCGTCGGGGACATCATGGGCCTCAACGCCCAGGGCATACTCAACTTCCAGGTGAGTCTCTGGAACCGGGTTAAAGACCTGGACAAAGGCTTACTCCCCCAAGCCCTCTATCATGAAAGGACCCTCGTCAGGACCTGGCTGATGAGGAACACTGTTCACATCGTACCGAGCGAGCAGCTCCCTCTTTTCCGGGGAGCCCTCTTGGGGAGCCTGATGAGGGAGTGGGATAGGTGGAACGTCAAGACCGGTTCAAAGGAGAGCCCCCAATCATGGATGCCCCACTACAAGGAGATTCTCGACCTCCTCAAGGAGGGACCGTTGACTATCAACCAGATGCTTGAGGCCCTCGGCTGGAAGGGGCGGGAGGGGAAGAGGAGGCTCCGCAGGGTCATACGGGAGATGAGCCTAAGGGGGATACTCTGCCACGCCAAGCCCTCCGGATACTGGCACTACGAGACTGAGCACACCTACGCGCACCTCGACAGATGGCTCCCGGATCAGAAGCCTGTCAACCCGGAGGAAGCCCGCCGGGAGCTGCTCCGGGGATACCTCAGGGCTTACGGCCCGGCCTCCCCCCAAGACTTCGCATACTGGACCGGGAAGAGGGTTTCCGACTCCAAACCCATCTTCAAATCCCTCGCCAGCTCACTGGAGAAGGTCAAGCTGGAGGGTCAGAAACGGGCTCTATACGCCCTCAAGGAGGACCTCCCCCTCGTTGAGGAGGCGGAGGGAGCGGCAGCCCCCACTAGGCTACTCCCCCCGTTCGACGCCCTCATCATGGGGCACAAAGACAAGGGACGCCTCATTGACCCCAGAGATCGGGAGAACATCTTCCTAAAGTATGGCAACATATCGGCCTCCATTCTCCTCGATGGAAAGGTCCAGGGGGCCTGGAGCATCAAGAAAGCAGGGGAAGGGAGACGTCTGGATATAACACCCTTCAGGAGGTTCACAGAACATGAGAGGGATGACATCGAGAAAGAGGTTGACCGCCTTAGGCGCTTCACGGGATTCGAGATCAGGGTCGTATGGTATTGATCATGAGCCCCTCGGCATGAAAGATAAAGGGATGAACCCCTCTACCTGGATCAAATTGACCGCTTACAGGAGCAGATGGAGGGTGATAGCCGGCGTGGGGTTTGCTCTCGCTCTCTGGACCTTCACCTTCCTCAGCGACGCACTAGGGGTCTTCTGGTACAGGGTCACCCTATCAGCCACTGTCCTGGCGGTCTATGCCACCTTAGTGGACGGTGGCGTTATGAGGGAGCAGATGGACGAGCCCCAGCTATTTACTGTCGTCGCAGGGGTAGGGGCAGGAGTCTTTCTCTACGCCCTGTTCTTCCTAGGTTACTCGTCCTTGGAACCCCTGCTTGAAGGCGGTGCCTCAGAGGTCTACCTCTTCAGGCTTGAGACGCCACTGACTGTGGTTGCTTCTACCCTTGTGGTGACCAGCTTCTGCGAGGAATATTTCTGGAGGGCTTTCATCCAGAGGAGGCTCTCTGAGGGGTACGGGGACTCTTGGGGGATCATAGCCTCGACCCTCTCCTATGCGTTGATCCACACCCCCACAATGAACGCGCCTTTGGTCCTTGCGGCCTTAATAGCAGGGCTATTCTGGGGGCTGCTCTACAAATGGTACGGTAGCCTCTGGATGGTCTACGCATCGCACTTGGTCTGGACTGAGCTGGTCTTTGTCCTCCTGCCTCTGGGCTGAGGGTAATCCTATTATATTATACTCATTACGAAATTTGGTGTATGTCCCTCAAGATCTGGTTCCTGGCGACAAGGCCTTGGTCCTTGGTGATGACCTTTGTCTCGGTCTCCTTAGCGGGGATCCTGGCCTTCGGAAGCGGCTCATTCAGCATTACACTTTTCCTGATGACGATGGCGGGGCTGATGCTCGCTCATCTCGCCTCGAACATGGCTAACGACTGGTTTGATGTGAAACACGGCGTCGACAAGGAGGATTCCCCTACAAGCCAGTATAGGCCTCACCCCCTGCTGACGGGGGAGATCCCCCGGGGGAGTTTCAAGACCGTCGTGGTGGCGATGTATCTGGTGGCGCTATCCCTGGCCCTGGCTCTCGCCTGGATCCGGGGTCTACCCGTCCTGATGTTTACCGCCCTCGGCCTTTTCTTCGGGCTGTTCTATACAGCCGATCCAGTGATCTTCAAGAAGAGGTCTTTTGGGGAGGTCGCCGTCTTTATGGTCTGGGGCCCTCTGATGGTAGGGGGGAGCTACTATGTCCTCACCGGCTCCATCGAGTATGCTCCAATGGTGGTCTCAACCCCAGTCGGCCTCTTGGTGGCCCTTGTCCTCCTCGCCAATAACCTCCGGGATGTCCAATACGATAGGAGCGTCGGCGTAGAGACAATCGTTAGTGACAAGGCCCAGGGCCTCAGACTCTACAAGGGGCTTGTGGTTCTCATCTATGCCTCCACGGTCCTCATGGTCGCTGGCGGGCTCCTACCCCCCCTCACCCTCATCACCCTCCTGACAGTCCGTGAGGCCAAGTCCATCATCGACACTTTCGAGGAGGAGGTCCCCCCCGCTGCAGACCCCATGACCGCCCAGCTGGCCCTCCACTACGGGCTGCTCCTGCTGGCCGGGGAGATCGTGAACAGCCTCCTGGTGATGCTACTCTAGAGCCCACCGTTCTCTCCGGGAAAGGCTTATCCCGAAAGACCCACCCATCGAACAGTAAGAGGACCACGAGACCATGGAGCTGACACAGAGCTATCCATTGACTGAGGGGCGGGTCTACTTTGACACAGCAGTCACAGGGGCCTGCCCGGAGTCCACCATATCCCTGATAGAGGAGTACATCAGAGGAGCAGCAGCAACCTTACGGGGGAAGAGAGGCCCGATCACGGGCTCAGAGAGATGGGGGGAGAGGCGTGTCGGCAGCAAGAGACTCTTCGCAAAGGCCATCGGGGCTTCGGAAGGGGAGGTGGCATTCGTCCCCAACGCGACCATGGGGATAAACACCGCGTTTGCGATGGTAGCCCCGGGGAGGGGCGAGAACGTGGTCACCACAGACCTCTCCTTCCCCATGGGTGCGGTGGTGGTGAACAAGCAGAGGGAGAAAGAAGTTGAGCCAAGGTTCATCAGATGCGAGGGGGGAAGGGTCGACCCAGATGCCTTCGAGGAGGCGGTGGACGACGACACACGCGCCGTCCTAGTAGACCAAGCAACGTGGTTCAACGGCTTCCTCTACGATCTCAGCGCTATATCGGAGATCGCCCACGACCACGGGGCTTACCTGATCGTGGACGCCACCCAGTCAGTCGGTGCCCTCGACTGGGACGTCAAGAGCTCCGGGGTTGACTTCCTCACTTCGAGCACCTACAAATGGATGCTGGGAGGCCCCTTGACTCTGAGCGCTGGGTTCCTGTTCATCGACGAGGAACACATAGACGAGCTAAAAGCACCCTATGTCGGGAACCAGACCCTCCAACCAGAACAGGCTAAAACCAACGTCGAGGACCGATTCGACCTCTACGAATACAAGCCGAGGGAGGGCATCGGGCGTCTTGAGGTCTTCCCCCGATCCGAGCTGTCATACGTCGCAGCGGGGAACTCCCTCGGGGTACTCCTCAGCCACGGCATAGACCGGATCGAGACCCACATCAAGGGGCTGGGGACCAAGCTCATCGACGGACTGCTTGATAGGGGATATGGACTGCAGACCCCGGTTGAGGAGGAGAGACGTATCTACCTCAACGTCAAGGTCCCGGAGTTCAAGGAGATCGGGAGGAGGCTCGCGGAAACCTGCATTGTCGTCAGTCCCAGGGTCGGGGGTCTCAGGGTCTCCCCTCACTTCTACAACACCGAGGACGAGGTAGAGACCTTCCTTGAGAGTTTGGATGAAGCCATTAATGGTTAATTTTTCTGAGTCACAGATAATAGACTCAATAATCTTATCCATGGAGCCTCTCAGATAATACCGGTGAATATTCTGGCAGAATCCTCGGATCTCCCTTTCTCATCCGCCACACAGGTCGCAGCGGCTATCAGGGGCGGGGGGATCACCTCCCTCAGACTGACGGAGTGCATCTTGGAAAGGATAGATCGTCTGAACCCTGCCCTCAACGCCATCGTGACACTGACGAGAGACAAAGCGCTGGCCACCGCCAAAGAAGCGGATAAAGCGTTGTCCCGGGGGGTGTTATGGGGGCCCCTCCATGGTGTCCCTCTCACCATCAAGGACTGCTTTGAGGTCGCTGGGGTCAGGACCACAGCGGGCTCCCCTTCCCTCTCGAACCATATGCCTGATGGGGATGCCGCCTCGGTCGCGAGGCTGAGGGATGCTGGTGCTGTGTTACTGGGGAAGACCAATGTCCCTATCATGGCGGGGGACTGGCAGACCTATAACAAGGTTTTCGGGACTACCAGCAATCCTTGGGACCTTGAGAGGACCCCAGGGGGCTCTACAGGCGGTGGCGCCGCCGCTCTGGCTGCGGGGTACACCTACCTCTCATTGGGGAGTGACATCGGGGGTTCCATCAGGGTCCCATCCCATTTCTGTGGCTTATACGGCCACAAGACCACCCTCAATGTCATCCCCTACAGGGGGCACATCCCTAAATCCGTCTACCATCCACCCTTGCTCACCGTCGCAGGCACACTCGCGAGGAGACCCGACGACCTCAAGTTAGCTCTGGAGGTCCTGGGAGGCCCTGATGATGAGGAGGCGAAAGCCTACAGCTGGACCCTGCCCCCCGCTAGGGGAGGGGAGCTCTCCGACTACCGCTTGGGGTATGTCGTCGATCACAGCGCTTGCCCCTTGACCGCGGAGGTGGCGGACCTTGTCCAGGGGGCTGTCGAGAAGTTGGAGGACAATGTCGCGACCATCGAGGAGGGCTGGCCTGAGGGGGTTGACCCCGTTAAGCAGTGGACCACCTACCGGTTCCTGTTGGGGTCGGTCTATGCCTCATTCCTCAAGGACGATGGCCTTGAGGAGAAACGCCTAGAGGCGGAGGAGCAGAACGGCGGATACGAGGCTATCGTCGCGAAGGCCTGGACCGCCCCCCACAAACACTTCCAGTTTGCTCACGCCGAGAGGATGCACGCCATGGCCGCTTGGAGAGGTTTCTTCGAGGACCACGATGCCATGGTGATGCCCGTCGCCTTCACTCCAGCCTTCCCCCATGACCACAGCCAACCCTTCTGGAGCCGGAGGATACCTACCCCCAGTGGACCCAGAGCCTACGAGGATCTCTACTTCTGGGTCTCCTTTGCAACCCTCTCAGGCCTCCCGGCCACCGTCGCCCCCATAGGCAGGACCCCGACTGGTTTACCGGTGGGTATCCAGATCATAGGCCCTTACATGGAGGACGCTACACCCATCGAC
>JASFTK010000097.1:0-5809 GCA_050053595.1 Candidatus Bathyarchaeota archaeon
TCTCATCCCGGATTTCCCTATGCCCTACACTATATGTATTGACTCCCTCAGGATCCCCCGACAGTACAGTGACCGCGTCAGGATGGTGGGATTCCTCTTGGAGAAGAAGCCTGAGGAGGTCGAGGGGGCCGAGAGATTAAGAGAGGCCCTGGGAGCCGACCAGACAGAAACATTGATCTACGCAGCACTCAGCGGCCCGCGTCAGGAGAGGGAGCCTTTGATACAGATGCTGGAGCCTATCTTCAGGGGGTTCCCGGAGGGCTACCGTGTGGTGATGTCCATGGGGGACCCGGAGGGGGGTTCTGAGCCGACAACTTCCGGGAGCCTCACCAAGGTCCCGTGGGTGGAGGACAGGTATCAGTATCTGGAGGCGTCGGACATCGTCGTCTGCAGGGGGGGTCACAACACTATAATGCAGTCAATCTGCTACCGTAAGCCCTCCATCATCATACCTACCCCCAACCACACTGAGCAGTACGCCAACTCTAGGAGGGCTAGTGAGCTGGGCCTAGCAGTAGCCCTCCATCAGGAGGAGGTGAACCGGGAACGATTATTAACGCTCATTAATGAGCTATCCGTCGACGAGGGGTGCCACGAGAGACTCGCTGAGGTCGCTTCGAAGGGTCTGACCGATGGTGTAGAGAACACTGTCGAAGCCATCTCCGGGCTGATGCAGGGTTAAAGGCTCATTTTATTATGTAATGGGACATCCATGGATATCATCAATGAGGAATCTTGTATGGTAGAACACTACTACGCGAAGAAACGGGATCCGACCGTCAACGGTTATTTCGACCCTGAGGCGATGGAGGCCTTCGCCGACTGGAATGACTGGGTTTTCGCCCCTGGGAGGCTTGGCAGGAAGACGAAGGAATTGGTGGCTGTAGCATGCACCTACATCACACGCTGCCCCTACTGCATCGAGGGGCACGCCAAGGCCGCGCTGGAGGCAGGTGCGACAAAGGAGGAGATCGCCGAGGTCATCCAGATCGCAGCCTCGCTGAACGCAGGCTCATCGATAGCCCACAGGAATTTTGCCCTCGACATCGATGGGTGATGCAAGGACCCAATTCAACTTTGATAACCGTCTATTGCGTTAGCTCGAATGCTCCCCCTCCGTCGGGATAGTAGGATAATGTCGAATCGTGGCGGGGATCGGGGCCTACGAGGTCCATCGAGTATCGGACGGCTTCTCTCAGACACATCCCTCCATCAACAAGGCCCCTGAACATCGCCAAGGTGGCCTCATCGGTATGCCCCAACGAGACCGGACCGTCCCAGCTCACGTATGCTGATGCTCCTACCTCCTCGAAAGCTCTCGCCAGGTCATGGTAACTGAGACCGTCGCAGCCCATCACGACGACTAGGGAGCCGTCGAACCGGTCCTCCAGATAGTGGAGGACGAAGTCGCATCCCACAGCGAAGAGATAGTCAGAGCCCTGGGAGGGTCTTGCAGGGTGGACCTCTTCAGACAGTTGTTCGAGGACGTATCTACCTTGGCGGTACCTCTCCCCGGTGAAGAACCAGACCTTGCCGTGGTATATGGTGCTGTGGACTCTGAAGATAACTATCCTGTAACCTCCCGATATCCTCTTGATCCCCGCAACAGAGACCTCCTCGCCCTTCAACACGTCTACTTCAAAGCCTGCGGACTCGAACAGCTCGACGCATTGAGAGGTGAAGACCTCTCCAGGTAATGGATCCAGTATGGCGATCCTGTTCCCTTCCTCCCCCCTGTGATCCCATGGAGCGATAACAGTTGTGTAAACGACGATGAACACGATGGCCGATACAAGTATAAGGAGATGCTTCTTGGTAGGCTTCACAGTATTCAGAGGCACCGGTAGAACCCGCAGACTCACTCTTTTTAGAGGATTAAAATCGTTAGTCACGGACTAGATTTCTCAGGGGGTTACTGAGTCATATCAAGGTGGGTTTTCAATATTCTTGGGGTCAGGTTTCGATATATCCATAGTTGTACCTATTAAGTTTACAATCATAGTAACAGTAATTTAAGACTGAGAGTTTGGCAATTACAGTTTGAACAGACAATGCAAAGAAGGATAGTAGCTGCTGTTTTACTAGCGTTACTGTTGTTCCCTACTTTTCTGCCCACTGCGACTGCTGCTACGGAGCAGGAGATAGAAGAATCGATTGAGCGCGGCCTCGAATGGCTGACAGCTCAGCAGAACCCAGACGGGAGCTGGGGGACAGCCCCTGGATATATGACCGCTATCACTGGATTCGCCCTCATCAAGCTTCAGATGCGCGCCTATGAGTTGGGTTATGACTCGCCCTTTGACCCAGCTTATGAGTACTCTGGTAATGTCACTGAGGGATGGGTGTTCATCTTCAATGTCACCGACGTCCCAACATATGTGTCGAAACAGAACATCAGCCTCCAGACTCATGATGGGATTGACGACGATCCAGACTTTAACGGCAATGGCTTCGGAGTCTATTTCCACGGCACCATCACCGCATACTCCGTCTATACTACGGGCATCTGTCTGATGGCCCTTGAGGCCAGCGGCACGCCCGGCAGGATGAACGATGGGGGTATTGACTTCGACGGCGACGGTACCCCCGACACCTTTAAAGAGATAGCCCAGGACACCGCCGAATGGCTCGCGTTTGCTCAGGGTGACTCAGGCAACGATGAGGGGGGCTGGGGCTACGCGGATCACGATAACCAGACCTTGAACGTATCAACCGACAACTCTAACGGAGGGTACGCAGTACTCGGGTTAGCTGCCGCTGAGGCATTCGACTGCACCGTCCCCGGATGGGTGAAGAACGAGCTAGATACCTGGATCGGGACTATTCAGGACCCCGTGAATGGAGACACAAACGACGGGGGCTCCTATTATAACCCAGACTGGCTGCCCGGGAACCCCTGGTGTAACGAACTCAAAGCAGGTAATCTCATCTTCCAGATGACCTTCCACGGGGACAATCCATCCACACCCAGGTTCCAAGACGCTCTGGACTATATCGCAAGGCACTGGAGGGATCAGAACAACGACCCTGGCTGGGGCTACAACCAGACCCCCGCCCACTACCAGGCGATGTTCTGCCTCATGAAGGGCTTTGAGTACAGCGAGATTGAGTTAATCGACCTCAACGGTGACAACGTCCCCGAGCACGACTGGTACGAAGAGTTCGCAGAAGTCATAGTTGTACAGCAGAACCCTGACGGCTCTTGGCCTCCCAGCGACTGGGGTAACGACCTACTCAACACGTTGTGGGCTCTCCTGACCTTGGAGAAGATAACCCCTCCCCCGCCGCCCCCAGTTGGAGGGACCGTCTACCCCATCGACAAGAAACCGCTCTATGCGATGGTTGGTTTACCGGCGATCCTGGCGGTGGCCCTGTTCGCTTGGGTCCTGGTGAAGAGAACCTAAACCCCCATTTTTTTCATACATTAGATCACATGCAGAGCGTATGAGAGACTATCTAATTGATCAGGAGGAATGAATGCCTCTCTCGTTGTAATGTGGAAGGGACAACCAGTGGAGGCCGTCAGGCTTTCACTCTCAAATGAATAAGGGTGGAAGAGCAAAGACACAGTTCAAAATTACATATGATTCACCATCAAGAGGTCGAACAAGAAATCCAGGAAGGAAATCCCTACTAACAGGAAGAAGAGGAACAGGATACAGGCGACAAATTGGATGAGGTCCTCAAGACATTACATGGCTTGTCACCCGAAACCCATTGAAATATACTAGAGATGGTGAAGGGACCACCGTAAACAGGAATATGACACAGACCTGCGTGGACAAGTTCAATAGGAAGGTAGTATAAAGACCGATTCATCAAAAATTATTTAATAATTTTGTCGTTGTGTTAGTTTTGCTCTTTGAGTAGGAGGTGAAACGTTATATGAAGTGGAAGACTGCCGCCTTCTTTGTCTTACTGATATTCACGGTAAGCGCCTTTGTCATTACCTCGACTGTGCCCGTGTTTGCTGGTGAAGACCCAGAAATAGACACTTACACAGTCGACTTCGGTGGAGACTCAGTTCAGCCATTAGGCGACCCTGTACCTGGAGGAGGCCCAGGCGGCGACTAGAAATGATTGGAAAATTAAATACCACCCTTCCATTATTTTTTTAATAATGGCTCAACAGAACACAGATCCACTTGACATCCAAATCCGAGACGCATTATCGACTTGGAAGAAAATCGATGAGATCGATGTCAAGATCCTAGAAGGTCTCTCGTTGCTGGGACCTAGAAACCTAGCTCTGATCGCTGAACATCTTGAGATGCCCGCCACCTCACTACGTTACCGTGTCCGGCGTATGCTCTCAAAATCCATCTTATTTCTCCACCTAAACCCCTACCACACCAATATGGGCCTGAAGAAGGCTACAATATTTGTCGAAGCCATACCAGGCTTTGAAGATGTCCTACTTGATTGTTTGAGAGTCAACGACTTCTGGTTGTTCCTCTGCCGGATATACGGTCCGTATGAGGGGTGTGGAGGCATATGGACCATCCCCAAAGAGAAAGCCGAGGATTTTGAGGACTTCCTCCAGAGTCTGGTTGACTTGGGGGTGGCTAGGTCTGTAGAGATCAACTGGTCAACATGTTTTGAGGGTATCCCAGTCCAGAGTCGATGGTTCAGCATCGAGGATGGGTCATGGACGTTCAACTGGGACGAATGGATGAAAGAAGTGGAGAGTATCGAGGGCGAACTACCATATACGCTGGTTGAACCGGATGACTGGCCCATAAATGTTGATTATGTGGATCTCCTCATCATCAAAGAACTCGAAAAGGACGGCAGGGCAACTCTGACCGACATCTCGGAGGCAATTGAAATCCCTATGGAGAAAACGAAATATCATTTCCGAGAGCATGTCGCGAAGCGGGGGGTCATCGAGGGGTACCAGGTGGAGATCTTTCGCTTCCCCTTCCTTGTCTCTGAGTTCCTCTTCTTCAAGTTTGAGTTCGACTCATATGAAAAGATGGCTAAGTTTGCCCTTTCCCTGCACGACAAGCCCTTCCCCACTTTCCTTGGCAAGGTGCTGGGCGAGAACTCTCTCATAACCCACATCTACCTTCCACGATTGGAGTTCAGGAAGTTCATAAAGGCACTCTCAACCCTCATCAGGAAAAACCTCCTGAAACGGTATCACTATGTCATCCAGGACATGTTCCAGCACTGGCGGCAGACTATACCTTATGATCATTTCGAGGACGGAGGATGGAACTACGACAACGAGGAGCAACATGAATCACTAAGAAAAATATTGGAAAAGAGGTAAAATCATTATATGATTTTTCAAGTGCATCGTTAATCTAAACCATCTTAAACATATAGGTTAAACATAACAGTAAACTTTTTCAACAACATTTTTAGAATAATCTTGTTGTTTGGTGAGGTTGTGTTGTCCATTGTGATGAGATATCTTGGGGATGAAAGTGCGATCAACTATAGCTTCTTGATTGAACGGGCTTTACTACTGTGTAATAAAATAAGCATTTTCGCAACTCGCTGGCGCTCGTTCACAACCTTCTAGGGGGGATAAGATGAGGGTTCTGCACATTGATGACATGTCTGAACTCTTGAGGTTCACAAAACTCTTCCTTGAGGAGATCGACGCCTCCATAGAGGTTGTCTCGGTGGAGAGTCCGACTGAGGCTTTACAACTATTCTCTTCCGATACCTTCGACTGCATCCTGTCCGACTACCAGATGCCGGGGATGAGCGGGATAGAGTTAGCGGAGAGTGTCAGGGAGACCAGTGATATCCCTTTCATCATCTACACGGGACGGGGCAGTGAGGAGGTGGCCTCTAG
>JASFTK010000098.1:0-5751 GCA_050053595.1 Candidatus Bathyarchaeota archaeon
GAAAAACCTCTACAACGAAGTCTCCCAATTCGAGATGCAGGCCGATAAGCTCCGTAGGGAGATGATTGTCAAGCTCACTGAGAGAGATATCTTCCCGACAGAGAGAGAGGATCTGATAGAGTTGGTAAGGGCGGTGGACTGGGTGGCAGACGGGGCCAGGGAGGCGGGGAGGATACTGGTCATCATCCCCTTCGAGGAGACCCCGGACGAGATGAAAAAGACCACAAAAGAGATCTCAAAAGGACTGATCAGCATCGTCGACATCCTCGCCGAGGCCATCGCCCTCCTCATCGAGGAAAACCCCAAAGCCCTAGACTTGGCTGACCAAGTCGAGTTACTAGAAGAAGATATCGACGAGCTCTACAGCCTATCCCGGAAGCAGATGGCCACCCTCAAGTTCCCCACCTTTAGTAGAGGAGCGTTGATACTTCTAAGCGAGTTCCTAGATGCTATGGAGACCGTTGCCGACTGGAGCGAGAACACAGCTGACATCGTCAGAGCCATCGCCGTGAGGTCCCTGTGAAGGCAAACCCCACCCTCTAGACACATAGTTGTGTAAAAGCCAATCAATGACTTAGGCGGGTGTTTATTACAACCCTCTCCCATATTACTTGTTAGTGAGCGTTCTATGCAAAGAAAAAAGAGCTCGGAAATAGTTATCGAAAAATCTGTTAAATTGTATGGCTTCACCCCAGAAGAAAAGTCTAATGAAAACCGAAAATGGATGCGTAAGAATGGGTATGACATTAAACAAGTTCAAAAACGGGGTAATCGCGGAAGACGTTAACCTTAACCAACATTGGATGTTACCACAGGGAAATACATGAATTTTAGCGTATGAGATGGGTGCATCTTATTCGCGTGTATGGTATCGATGAACGGTGAACATTTTACACACATCCGCAGTATAAAATACAGGGTTAACATTTTGAACCCGATTTATGTTAAGTGTGAGTTCTCCCTCTCAAAGTCCTTCAATAGGCGGGTGGGAGGATAAGCCATGAACTTGCTAACTCCAGAAGGTTGACCCTGCAGGTGACTGTAGACTACCACGGGGAACAGGTCTTGGTGATGTTGGAGTTTATGTTCTGAACGGAAATTATTTGAGGAACATATTTAATCCGACGGGGAAAAGATTACGGGATTAACTCGATGGCTAGAAGACTTTTCGGATGGATTGCCCCCAAGAGAGGCAATAAAGTCCTTGAGATGGTGGAGGACCACCTCGAACTCACAGAGAACGCTGTGAAAGACCTCTACAGGATGGTGGAAGCCACCGCAGAAAAGGATGAGGTCGAGTCGCGAAGTTTCTACGACAGTATATCGGAGATGGAGATGCTGGCCGACGACCTTAGGCGCGATATGGTCGATGAGCTCACCAAGGGGGTGATGACTCCCGAGGAGAGGGAAGACCTGATGGAGCTGGTCAGGGCAGTGGACTGGATCGCTGACTGGTCTAGAGAAGCTAGCAGGATATTGATCTTAATCCCCTTCCAAGAAGCCCCCGATGAGATAAAGGTAGCCGCCCAGGACATGTGCAAGGCAAACCTAAGGTGTGTCTCAGTCCTCACGGATTGCATCGACCAGCTCCCAAAAGATCCGAAGAAAGCTCTAAGCCTCGCCAACGAGGTGGAGCTACTGGAAGAGGATCTGGACGAGCTATACAGCATCGCCAGAACCCACCTCGCGAACTTGGAGTTCCCAGCATTCAGCACCGGCGCCCTGATACTACTGAACATGTTCCTTGACGCCCTGGAAACGGTGGCCGACTGGTGTGAGAATACTGCAGACATAGTCAGGGCCGTGGCCGTGCGGGTCCACTGAGGACTAGCGGGGATAAGTAGAAAAATTAGAGCGTGGTAGTGACGGGATTCACTCTTCAGTGACCGTTATCGCTTGGGTGGGGCATGCGCTGACGCAAGCCATGCACAGGATGCAGTCCTCCTGACGCTCAGGAACAGACTTGGGATCATTGTTGTACTCCGGCATGTCAACGATGTCAAAAACGTTCATCGGGCAGACATCAGCGCATACACCATCTCCGTCACAAACATCGTGGTCTACAACGACTTTGGGCATGTTTTTAAACCCCAGCTGTGTCTCTAAAACCTACTTTTTCGCCATCTTTAAATCTTTTCAGATAATAATCTACTGAGTATAATGGGTCATTTTTTCAACGAGGAAAAACGCAACTTTCTTCAGGGTCTCGATGAACACTCTGAATTTAGCCAATGTTCATCCAAACTCTATCAGAGGGAGGGGTCAACCCAAGAGGCAAGATCTTGCCGAGGGTGTGAGTTCACTAGGAGATAGGTGATTATAGTTTGCATCCAGATTCTTCCAACGACACAGGGATATCATTTCTAATCGGGGGTGAGGCCGGACAGGGGATAACTAGGAGCGGCTCTTTACTGGGAAAGGCCTTCGTGAGGGGTGGTTTCCATATCTTCGGTATGAACGACTACCCCTCCATCATCAGAGGAGGACACAACTTCTACGTCCTCAGGGTTTCAAGTTTAGAGATTAACTCCCATGCAGACAAGGTAGACCTGATCATCGCCCTCAACAAGGAGACAGCCCTCCTCCACGCACATGAGTTGAGCCCCGGGGGAAGGATAATCCATGATAGCGGGATCGAGTTCGAGGAAAGGGAACTCGATAGAGACGACATTGAGCTATACCCCTTGCCCATGACGGAGATCGTCAAGGAGATCGGAGGGGTCTCCATCATGAGGAACACAGTCGGCCTTGGAGCCGCAACGGCGATGGTGGAATTTGATATTGACCACCTTAAAGGGGTGATCTCTGACGCTTTCGCTGGCAGAGAGAAGATTATAGAATCGAACCATAAAGCCATCGACATGGGTTACAACTATGCTGAGATAAATTTCGAAAAGTTCAGCACCCTTAAACCTGAGGGAGCAAGCGGAGACCGTATCATGCTGACAGGGAATGATGCAGTGGCCCTCGGGGCTATCCAAGCTGGGTGCAAGTTCTTCGCCGCGTACCCCATGACTCCCGCCAGCCCTGTACTCCATTACTTGATCTCCAAAGAGCTGGAGACGGGGATGGTGGTGATCCAAGCTGAGAGCGAGATCGCTGCTATTAATATGACCGTGGGTGCCGCATATGCGGGCGCAAGATCCATGACCGCTACATCCGGCGGCGGATTCTGCCTCATGACTGAAGGTTTTGGACTTGCGGGGGCTACTGAGACCCCTATCGTGGTGATGCTGGGTCAGAGGCCGGGCCCCAGCACGGGTATGGCGACCTACACGGGACAGGGAGACCTGCTCTTCGCCCTGAACGCCTCTCAGGGGGAGTTCCCAAGGGTAGTGGTGGCCCCTGGAGATGTCGAGGAGTGTTTCTACTGCACCATCGAAGCATTCAACCTCGCCGAGAAGTATCAAGTCCCCGCTATTATCCTCAATGACAAATACATAATCGAGAGCCACAAGTCCACCCCGACATTCAACATCGGATCCGTCGGCGTCGACCGGGGGGAACTGTTGGAGGCGGAGGAGTGGATGGAGGAGGGGGAGTACAAGAGGTTTGAGATAACCGAGACCGGGGTCTCACCCAGGATCATCCTGGGTACACGTGGAGCCACCATGCTCGCCAACGGGAACGAGCACAACGAGTATGGTTATACCACCATCGACCCCGTCAGGGTCGTCGAGATGGCTGACAAGCGGTTCAGGAAGAAAAATTATTTAGCCAAGGAGGTCTCAGGGCTTCACCCGGTCAAGATCTACGGCACAGACGACCCTGAGGTGACCCTGGTAGGCTGGGGTTCCACGAAGGGGCCCGCCCTTGAAGCCCTAAAACTGTTAGAGCGAGACGGTGTGAGAGCAAGGTTCGTCCAGATAGTCTACATGGAACCTTTCCCCGCAGACCCCCTCAAAGATGCCTTAGGTACGGGTAAGAGAGTGCTCCTAGAGACCAACGTGACAGGCTTGCTTGGGAGACTGATCATGGAGAAAACTTGCCTCGACTTCAACCGCGTCCATCTGAAATACAACGGGAGACCCTTCAACCCGGGGGAGATTGCCAGCGTCGTCAAGGAGGTGCTGCAATGACCACCGTCAAGGACTTGACCACAGATCAGAAGATATTCTGGTGCCCTGGTTGCGGCAACTTCGGGATCCTCAACGCGATGAGAAGAGCCCTGGCCGAACTGGGGTTGAGGGCTGACCAGATCACAGCGGTGACAGGGATAGGGTGCCACGGTAAGATGACTAACTACCTCAATGTCAACGGGTTCCACGTCATCCACGGCAGGGTCCTCCCCGTCGCCACTGCCATCAAGCTCTCGAACACGGAGCAGACAGTCATAGGCTTCTCGGGGGACGGCGACTGCTTCGGCATCGGCCTGGGTCATTTCCCTCACGCCGCCCGTAGGAACCCGGACCTCACCTTGGTAGTCCACGACAACCTCATCTATGGTCTCACCACCGGCCAGACCAGTCCCACCACCAGGAGGGGGCACATCACCAAGACCACCCCCAGAGGCGCCTTCGAGGAGGCGGTGAACCCCATCTCGACAGCCCTCGCGAGCAACGCCGCGTTCGTCGCCCGGGGATATGTAGGGGATTTGGACCACCTGTCCGGACTCTTCAAGGAGGCCCTGGAGTTCAGGGGATTCGCGATGGTGGACGTACTCCAACCCTGCATCGCATGGAACAGGGTCAACACATACAAGTTCTACAACGACCGGGTCTACAAAATCGGGGAAACAGACCACGATCCCTCAGACCTGATGCAGGCATACGAGAAGGCAGAGGAGTGGACTGAGCGGATACCGATAGGCGTCATCTACAGGAGAGAGCGCCCGCCCTACAGAGAGTATTTCCCCTTCCTAAAAGGGGACCCCCTGGTGAGACGGGGCACTGACGCAGACATCTCAGAGCTAATGAAAGAGTTCTCCTGACCCCCTCACTCCAGCTCCATGAGCCTACGGGCAGCAACCTCCGCCGCTATCCCACAGACCTTGTAACAACCCTCATCACTGTGGCCCCCAGCCTCCAAGAAGGCCTCTCTCTCCTCTGGGTCCCTGATATCGAAGGATCGTCCATAGATCTTGGTCTGGATCTCCGAACAAAGAGTGGAAGATAGGTGATCTGGGAATCCGAACTCCTCTTCGAGAGCCATTTGGAAGTCATCACTGATCTCATTGGCGACGGCCATAGCCCGTACATAGGCGGGGGTGTCCTCAATCCTATCCCTGCCATAAGCCAGCCCCAGAGCCATGAGGGCACCGAGGAGTGCGCCACAAGTCTCTCCTCGCCTCGCTACGCCCCCCGATAATACTGTGGCGGATCTGAATGATTCTTGGTTCCCGATCTCCAACCCTTCCTGGAGGGCAAGTAGGACACTCTGAGAGCACCCGCTATATTGGTCATAACCGTGGGCTTTCCTCCGGATCTCTCTCGTCAAACTCTCTTCAATCATAGTCGTCATAGAGCGTGTTCCCTGAAAATTTATATCGTTTGGGCTAGAAGACGGTTTACCAAACGGGGTAATAAAAAAACAGTAATTGATTACTGTGAGGTGATCTAATCCACCAATTTCTTGGAGGCTTTGACAAGCTTCTCAGTGATCTTGGGAGAGATCCCAGTCTTCTCTGAGATGGCTTCTGGTTCAGTGGAGGCGAGGGACTCTACGGTATTGTATCCTGCGTCCTTAAGTTTCTCCTCAGTAGTCGCCCCGACCCCTTTGATGTCCGTCAGTGTGAGCGAGGGGGTAGACAAT
>JASFTK010000099.1:0-5694 GCA_050053595.1 Candidatus Bathyarchaeota archaeon
GATCTCAGGGTCGAGATACTTGCCCTTCCACGGCCCTGAGGGTAGCGGTTCATACCATCTCTCAGGGTTGATGTCGTCTTCATACGGCCTCCACCTGAGGTCTGGGCCCCCGATGAGAAGAGCTGCCCGCTGGGTGTCGATGATCCTCCGTGCGTCGGTGGCGTACCATCGCTCCTTGTCCATCTCCCAGCCCCTGACTGCTGTATAGAACTCCCAGAGTCTGTCCCTCGTGCCACTGGGGTAGGTGTTGAAGCTACAGTAGACCCCGCTGTCGTGGAGGACGACTGTCAGCTCGCTGCTCCCATGGTCGATGGGGAGGTACGCGACGCTGGTGTGGTCTCCACCCTGGACGCTGCAGGCGAAACTGACGTTTACAGTATAGTCCTCACCGCTACGGATACCGTGGGCTCCGATGCCGATGCCCTTCGCCGTGACGGCGTACTTTAGCAGATCCTCATCCTTCTCCTCTCCCAGCTTCAACGCGGCCCTGTATGTCCCTTCAGCGAGGACATCCCCCACGCCCTCCCTCTCAACGATAAGGTGGATCAACTCCGCAAAAGCATCAGTGTCCCCCCAATCAAGGGTGAACCCTAGTTCCTCCTCCGTGAGGACACCCCGCTGATAGAGCTCCCCTGCGAAGCCCAAGACGTTCCCAGCCTGGATGCCACAGAGACCGAGATCGTCGACAAGGGCGGAGAGATAGACATTGTCCTCAGGCTCGAAGATCCCCAGGTTGGTTCCCAAGTAGGCCTGCAGCTCGTAGTCGGGGTTGTCGGTGATGGCTCCGACGTATTTACCGATCTTGGGAGTGGCAACTTTGAGGCAGCTGGTGGGGCAGCCGAACTCCGCCCAGTAACGCTTGACCCACACCCGCTCCTCGAATTTGTCTACGCCGAAACTCCTCTCGTCGTGCCACTCCTCCTGCCAGTTCCTTATCGGCTCGGCGCTGAGCCTATAACCAACGTCATGGCCCAGGAAGCCGGTGCCCCAGCGGCGGCGGATATCGCTAGCGAAGCAGAGGTCGCAGATCTCCTGGATCAGCTCATAGACCCTCTGGGGGTTATGGGGCTCTGGGAGGGGGCCGGTGCCCTTTGCGACGACAGCCTTGAGGTTCTTGGAGCCCATCACCGCCCCGTAGCCACCGTACCCTGCGCCGTGGGTGTACTTGCCGGTGACCGCGGCGATCCTGGAGAGCCTCTCACCTGCGGGGCCTATGTAGACCGACTGAGGTTCCTTCCACTCCCGTTTGCTGGGATGCTTGCTCTCCAGCTCCTCCCTGCCGACCCTATTGATGTGCTTCAGGAACTCGATAGCCCCCTTCCCCCAGACCTCGGAGGCGTCCTTGATCTCGCAGCCCTCTTCGGTGACCCAGAGGTATGAGGGCTCCTCGGCTCTGCCCTCGACGATGATGCCGTCATACCCCGCGGTCCTGAGCTCTATAGAGACCTCGCTCCCGATGGTGGAGCCGACGATACCCTGGCTCTGGGGGGATTTCCCGGAGATGCAGAGCCTGGTCCCGGGGAAGTAGCCCGTCATGGGTCCTGTGAAGACGCATAGGAGGTTCTCGGGCCCCAGGGGGTCCACCTCCTCCCAGCGGTCCCCGAATCTGTCCCAGAGAACTTTGGTTGCTAGACCCCGGCCGCCGATGTAGTGTCTGAGGGTTGTGTCGTCGAAGCTGGTCTCCCCGATATCTCCCGTTGTGAGGTCGACCTTGAGGAACTTACCAGCGTATCCCCTCACTTTAGATCACCTCCTTGCCCTTCTCCCCGTAGATCATCACAGCCAGCTCCTTGGTGATCTCCTCAGGTCGCTTGGCGTAGAGCCTGTAGGCGTTGGTCTCCTCCCGCTTCACCATGAAGAGGCAGTCCCACCTCCCCTCGTGGCAAGCCTTGACGCACTGGGGATCCCCACCGCAGAAGTCGCAGATCACCGCATAATCCTCAGCGGGATGTATGAAGGGTATCCTCCCGGGACAGGCATCAATGCAGATCCCGCAGGCTGTGCACGCCTCCCTGTCCACTACCACATGCTTCAGCTCAGGATCCACTGAGAGGGCATCGTAAGGGCATGACTCGATGCAGGGGTAATCCCCACACTGGGTACACAAGTGGGGGACCTCAGCGCCCGGGACCAGCATGAAGACCCTGACCCTGGAGGCCTCGGGCCAGATCTTCCCCTCATGGTGGAGGCTGCAGGCGATCTCGCAGCGTCGGCAACCACTGCACTTCAGGTAGTCCCGCATAATCCAGAATGGTCTCTCGACGGTCAAATCGTATCTCCTTATCACCTACTAGTTTTGTATGATTATAAGAGCGCATCGGGCTGGGATAGCCTTTAAACATATCGCCACTCAGGGTTTCCTGAGTATGACCGCTGACGCCTTCTCAGTCCTCCACCCCAGAGTCCAAGAAGGTCTTGAGGCTCTGGGGATCGATGAGCCTACACCACCCCAGGAGAGAGCTATCAGGCCTATTATGGAAGGGGAGAATGTGCTACTGGTGGCGCCGACGGCGAGCGGTAAGACTGAGGCGGCTCTGCTCCCGGTCTTCGATGCCTTGATGTCTGAGGGGCAACCGCCTGGGGGGATTGAGGTAGTCTATATCACCCCTCTGCGAGCCTTGAACCGGGATATCCATAAGAGGTTGATTTTCTGGGGGGAGCACCTGGGGGTTGGGATCGAGGTCAGGCATGGGGACACAACCCGGAAACAGAGGAGACATCAGTCCGCCCGTCCTCCCAGGCTCCTCATCACCACCCCCGAGACCCTCCAGGCAATCCTACCCTCCAAAGCAATGAGGGAGCACCTGGAGACCGTCAGGTGGGTCATAGTAGACGAGATCCACGAGCTCGCCTCCTCCAAGAGGGGCATCCAGCTCACCCTAGGACTGGAGCGCCTTCAACACCTCGCCCACAGTCCCGTGCAACGCATCGGCCTATCCGCCACGGTCGGGAACCCATATGAGGTCGCTGCCTTCCTCGGGGGCCCCCATCAGGTCACCATCATCGAGGTTGAGATCGACAAGAGGTACAGCTACGATGTCGAGTTCCCAGAGGCAGGGGATGAGGATTTTGACCTCGCCTCTGATCTGGGCACAACCCCTGAGGCGGCGGCCAGGCTCAGGAGGATCATGGGGCTGGTAGGGGGGAGGAGGTCGACCCTGATCTTCGTCCAGGGACGGGGACAGGCGGAGAGTCTAGGACACAAGCTGCGGAAGATCAACCCCCTCATAGAGGTCCACCACGGCTCGCTGAGCAGGGAGCAGAGGCATCTCATCGAGGACCGATTCAAAGCGGGGGAGTTGAAGGGTATCATATGCACCTCGACCCTCCAACTGGGCATCGACATCGGGGACGTTGATCTCACCGTCCAGTACCTCAGCCCCCGCCAAGTCTCCACACTGATCCAGCGGGTCGGACGGAGCGGTCACACCCTCTCAAGGCTCTCAGAAGGGGTGATTTTATCCGCTTATGGGGAGGACGCCCTAGAGTCCCTGGTAGCGACGTTAAAGGCTAGGGAGGGGGAGCTTGAGAGGACTGAGTTCCATATCGGGGCGGGGGATGTCCTCGCCCACCAACTCATCGGTCTCGCCATGGACGAAGAAGGTATGGGGGTGGAGGAGGCCTACCGCTTGGTTACCCGGGCTTACCCCTACCGTGAGCTAACCATGGAGGAGTTCAGGGAGCACGTTGATTTCCTGAGGGAGGTGGGACTGCTGAGAAGGAGGGATGATCTGAACATGAGGAAAAAAGGCAGTAGATACTATTATGAGAACCTTGGGATGATCAACGACGAGAGAAGGTACCCCTTCATTGACGTTGTCACAGATAGGGTCATAGGCACCGTGGGGGATGAGTTCTGGGCTCTCCGGGCCAGACGGGGGCTCAATGTCATTCTAAAGGGCAGGGTCTGGAGGATAATCCAGATCGATGAGGAACGGGGAGTCCTCCACGTCCTACCTTCAGAGGACCCCCTGGGGGCTCTCCCTGGCTGGGATGGTGAGCTGATACCTGTCCCCCGGGATGTCGCCCAGGAGGTGGGGGATCTCAGGGAGGAGATCGCCAAGGAGTTAGAGGCCCGAGGGTCCAAAGAGGATGCCATCGAGGCTGTCAGCGAGAGACTCAAGGCGGACCCCGCGGCCATTGAGGCTGCCGCCGACGAGGTCAAGGCACACTTAGGGCGGGGTTTCCCCATCCCCACCAAGAATAGGATCCTCCTCGAAGTCTATGACAGGTATCTGATCATTCACAGCGGCTTCGGGGAGAGGGTGAACCGTACCTTGGGCGCCGTATTCGACGCCCTCCTATCCGACCACGACCTCATCTATTCCTGGTGGAACGATCCCTACAGGATCTTGGTGGAAGCCCCGAGGCGTCTGGACAAGTTCGACCTTGAGAAATTTGAGGAACTCTTGGTTGGGACCACGGGGGAGGACGCCAAGAGGCTGGTGGACGAGTTCATCAGGGCCCGGTGGCCCTTCGGATACAGGATGAAGTTCATAGCGGAGAGGTTTGGGGTGATCCCACGGGGTAAGACCCTCAACGCTAGGAGCCTTGAGAACCTCTATGTCAGGTTCAAGGACACCCCCATCTACCGGGAGACCCTCAGGGAGGTCCACCAGGAGAAGCTCGACCTAGAGTCCCTGAGGGAGATACTTGCCGGGGTTGGAGCGGGGGACATCGAGGTGGTCGGGAGGTTCACGGAGAGTCCCAGCCCCCTTGCCAAGCACATCCTGGAGCAATATGCTGATGTCGCTGAGCTGATGGAGGAGACCGTCACCGGGGAGGACCAGCTGGAGTACATGAAGAAGACCGTCATGTCGAGGAGAGTGAAGCTCGTCTGCATGGACTGCGGTGAGTGGAGCACCAAGAAGAGGGTGAGGGAGATCGATGAAAGGCCCACGTGCGGTAACTGCGGCTCAGGGCTCCTCGCCGTCCTCAGGAGGTACCACGACCTCGATGCATTCATGGATAATTATGACCGGCTGACGGAGGGCGAGGAACTGGACGAGGATGAGAGGGAGGCCCTCATACAGGGCCGGAAGACGGCGGATATGGTCCTGAGCTACGGCAGGAGGGCGGTGGAAGCCCTGATGGTGCGGGGGGTGGGGCCAGCGACCGCTCACAGGGTCCTGTCCAGGATGCAAAGAGACGAGAACAGGCTCTACGCCGACCTGCTTAAAGCCAAGATCCAGTACATGAGAACCAGACAGTACTGGGACGAAGAATAGCCCCTCACTGCCTTGATCCATATCCGATAATGGTAGTACAACTGCATCTCCTCGGCGAATCTTGTTGAATCGTAGCCCTTGCCTGTGACCCTTCCCTGACGGATCCATTTACTAGAGAAATATATTGACTGTAATCGCTCTTGTGACCCTAACCCACATTGCTTCTGTCTGCCTTTAACTTTCTTGGCGGTGTATATCGCGATAACCCTACGTAGGTCAATCCTAGTCCCTGAACCTTCCCAGGTGACCTAAATCACCAAGAATGTCTGGTCCTTAAGTCGTATCTGGGTTCTACGCTCGCGCGCTTGGTTGTCCGCCCCTCGGAGTCCGAAGTAAATACCCCGTCAATACTCCTCTCGGCGATGCCTGGATCCGCTATTCGGGGGCTCACGCTGCCTCAAGGTTCCGGAAGCGGCTCATAGCGAGGGCGGTGTGGGAAGCCAGTAGCTCCAAGAGCTGAATGTCG
>JASFTK010000100.1:0-5686 GCA_050053595.1 Candidatus Bathyarchaeota archaeon
AGATATGGGCTTCCAGGTCCACCCTGTAGGAGTAGAGGGACAGGAGGTTCTCAGCTAGCCGCTTCAGCTTATCAGCGTCCCCAGGGAGGAGGGGCGCCCCCATGGAATCCTTGGAAGCCCCGAGGATCACATCCGCGTTGAGCCCCATCCCTTCGAGGCCCTCCGCCGTGTAGCTGCCTCTATCCCCGAACCGTGAGACTATCTCAGAGTAGTTTCTGTGGTTTTTCACGAGGCGGTCGAGCTCGGGGAAATGGAGGCCGTACCACTCTCTGAGCTTCCCCGAGAGGACGTTGAGGGTCTTGTCTAGCTCGTTCAGGAGCTGCACTGTCTGAGAGATCACAGCATCCCTCTGGGCTTGGGCCTTTCGCACCGCCCTCTTCGTCCTCAAGACCGAGACCTCTTGGCTGAGGGCGTAAAACTGGGATGCGTCCTCGATCATCCCCCGCTCCACCGCTATCTCCTCAAGGTTCCCCCTGATGGAATCCCCTGCATCTGAGGCCGCCGCATATTCCACCTCGAACCCCTTCTCCCTGAGGGCCTCGGCGAGGTCGTGGTTGTTGAGTACGAAGGTCTTGAACCCCCTCTGCCTGAGTTTCTCAACAAGTTCAGATACCTCTCTGGATAGCTCCCCGTTGGCCTTCTTCTCAAGAGCTGCGGCGATCTTCTTGGCATCCCTGGGGTAAAGGACCCCCTCGATGATGTCGTCTCTCTCTGTCACCCCAAAGACCCCGATAAGGGTCTCTACGATGTGGATTCTGGCTTTCACATCAGTCATTCAATGCATCTCCAAAGGTTTTTCTAATATCCTCGCGCGTAGTGTTCATCTAGATGTCCCAATTAAGCCTATCAGTGGATATCGCGGGTTTTAAGCTGCGGAATCCGACCTTGAATGCCGCTGGGGTCTTAGGGATATCCGCCTCCCTCCTCCGACGAGTTTATGAGGGGGGCGCTGGGGCTGTGGTGACCAAGAGCTTGGGGTCTGTCCCGAGGGAGGGGCACCTGAATCCCACCATGGTCTTGGTAGAGGGGGGTGTCCTGAACGCTATGGGTCTCCCGAACCCGGGTGCCGATTACTTCGTCGAGGTCATCCGGGTTCTCAAGGGGGCAGGGGTGCCGGTGGTGGCGAGCTTCTTCGGGGCTTCAGTTGAGGAGTTCGGAGAGGTCGCCGCGGTACTATCTGAGGCTGGGGCAGACGCTCTGGAGGTCAACGTCAGCTGCCCCAATGTCGAGGAGGAACTGGGGATGCTGGGATCCGACTGTTCCAACACTGAGAGAGTCACCGCCGCCGTCAAGGAGGTCGCTGAGCCCCCGATAATAGTCAAACTCTCACCTAACGTAACCGACATAACAGAGATCGCCAGAGCTGCGGAACGGGGAGGAGCCGACGCCATTACCGCTGTCAACACACTGAAGGGGATGGCCGTCGACATCAACCATCAGAAACCCATACTGACCAACATCACCGGGGGCCTATCTGGGCCAGCCCTAAAGCCTGTGGCCCTGAGGTGCGTCTGGGAGGTCGCCGGGGCCGTGGAGCTCCCAGTCATCGGCTGCGGCGGGGTGACTGACTGGAGGGACGCCGTTGAATACTTCCTCTGCGGCGCCTCGGCTGTAGAGATAGGGACGGCGGTGAGGGAGAGAGGCCTCAGCGTCTATGGAGAGATAGTTGAGGGGATTGAGGCATACATGGAGGCTAACGGTTTCACCGATGTCAGAGAACTGGTGGGCCTCGCCCAGGAGGATTGAGGCATGAGAGCTAGGAGCATCACCCGGGTCCGGCGTGAGACCTCTGACATGGTCACCCTCTACTTCAGGGACGATGAGTGTTCAAACGCGGTCCCCGGTCAGTACGTAATGATCTGGATACCAACGATTGACGAGGTCCCCATGTCCCTATCCACCATCAAGCCAGGAGAGGAATCCTCAGTAACCGTCCGCGCCATCGGGGAGGCCACGGAATCCCTCTGCGCCCTAGAGGTCGGCGACAAGATAGGGGTCAGAGGACCCTTCGGGAACGGCTACAAGCCTATAGGTGAATCTCCCCTCTTGGTGGCCGGGGGGACCGGTGTCGCCTCGCTTACCCCTCTAGCGGAGGTTTTCGTGGAAAGGGGTGTAACACCTCTCTTCGTACTGGGGGCCAAGACTGAGGCTGAGCTGGTCTTCAGGGAGAGGCTGGGAGAGCTCCTCGGTAACTCCCTGGTACTGGCCACCGATGACGGCTCATGCGGTTTCAAGGGCTTCTGCTCAGAGTGCGCCTCCATTGAGATGAGCGAGCGGAGCCTCGACACTATCTACACCTGCGGTCCTGAGCTCATGATGTTCCAGGTCTTCGACAGTGCAGAGGTCCACGGGATCCCCGTCCAGGCAAGCCTTGAGAGGTATATCAAGTGCGCCCATGGCCTATGCGGGAGTTGCGCCATAGGCCCCTACAGGGTCTGCAAAGACGGCCCGGTGTTCGACTCTGAACAGCTACGAGAGGTCCGGGCGGAATTCGGAAAGATGAAGATGGATCCCTGTGGGCGACTCGTCGAGGTGGACCATTAGTACTGCAGGTGTTATTTACCCGTCTGACCACTCATAACTCATGGTATCTGGAAAAGCAGAGGTGGACATCCTATTCCACTGTTTCTACATGCCCCTCGGGGTGAAGGACGGCCACCCGATACTGAGCATCCGCTGGCCTCTCACCCCGATGCCTGAGGTTGAGGTCGGAGAGGTCTATCAGGAACTCACCTTTAACCTGGGCTCTACCAACACCGTCCTCATCAGGGACGATGGGATGAACATCATCGTGGACCCCGGGATCCTACAACTGGGGAGGTACGGTGCTCTCCAGAAGAGGCTTGAGGAGTTGGGGCTTGCCCCTGGCGACATCGATCTGGTGGTGAATACCCACTGCCACTACGATCATGTCGAGGCCAACTATCTGTTCAGGGGGAAACCTCTCGTCGTCCATGAGAGGGAGCTGGAGTACTGCCGTGAGCTCTACTGGCCCGAGTTTGCTGAGGCTTTCATGGGCATCATGGAGGTCGACACCATATCAGGTCCTAAAGAGTTGACGGGGAACGTCAGGGTCATTGAGACCTTGGGGCACACTCCGGGGAGCATCTCGGTGCTGGCTGAGACCGGGGAGGGTCTTGTGGCGTGTATCGGCGACGCCGCTATTGTGAGGGAGGATCTGCTGGAGCTCAGGGTCCCGTCCGTCGTCACTAAGAACATCGCCCCTGAGGTCAGCGTTGAGAGCCTTAAAAGGGTCGCAGCCCTGAAGCCCTACATGGTGATCCCGGGGCACGACGCCCCCTTTGACCCCGTGACTGGGAAAGGTTTATAGAGCCTCGGTCGTATCGAATGGCGGTGATCGTATGCCGACACACGGTTCATTGACGAAGGCGGGTAAAGTCAGAGCACAGACTCCAAAGATAGAAGGAACATCCAAGAAGAGTATGATCCCTAGGCGGAGGAACAGATCAAACTACAAGAAGAGGATACTCGCGGCTCCCAATCGTTACGGCCGGAGAAGGTAAGAACACCCTTCAATCTTTTAATCTCAACCCATAAGAGATCTACGAGTTGGAATCACCCCTAAGATCTATAGTTGACAAACTTCTCGCAATACCTTCACCTACCAAAGACGACGTCAACAGGGTGAAGATAGAAGTTGCTCGGGAGCTAGGTCTCGGGGGGATACCGGGTAACTCGGAGATCATTGGCATCCTCAGTCCCCTTGAAAGGGAGAGGCTCCTCTCCATTCTGAGACGGAAGGGGACGAGGGCGATGAGCGGTGTCAACGTCGTAGCGGTTATGACGGAACCCCGGGAGTGCCCTCATGGCCGCTGCGCTTACTGCCCAGGAGGCCCTGAGGAGGGGGTTCCCCAGAGCTATACCGGCCGTGAACCCGCCTCCATGAGGGGGGCTCAGAACGAGTACGACCCTTACCGCCAGGTACAGAGCCGCATCGAGCAGTTGAGGGCCATAGGCCACACAGTAGACAAGGTCGACCTCATCATCATGGGGGGTACCTTCCCCGCTTCCCCGCCGGAGTATCAGGAGTCTTTTGTCAAGGGCTGCCTGGACGCCCTAATCGGTCGGAGGACCCGAAACCTTACTGAGGCAAAGGTTGAGACCGAGACCGCTGAGATCAGGAACGTTGGGATAACTGTCGAGACCCGTCCTGACTCCCTCAACCCCAGGGAGGTTGACAGGCTTCTGGACCTCGGGGTGACCCGGGTCGAGTTGGGGGTCCAGAACGTCTACGACGATATCTACCACCTCGTTGATAGGGGGCATACTGTTAGAGACGTCATCGAGGCGACGAGGCTTCTCAAAGACTCGGGGCTGAAGGTCTGCTACCATACTATGCCCGGTCTCCCAGGCTCAAACCCCAAGCGGGACCTCGAGGGCTTCAGGAAACTTTTCCAAGAACAGGTCTTCATGCCTGATATGCTCAAGATCTACCCCACCTTGGTCCTTGAGGGGACAAAACTACACCAGTGGTGGAGGGGGGGGGAGTACCAACCCCTCACGACGGATAGGGCTGTAGAGCTTGTGGCCACTATGAAGGAGTCTGTGCCCCCGTGGGTCCGGATTATGAGGGTCCAGCGGGACATCCCCTCCACAATCATCGAGGGCGGCGTCGACAAGAGCAACCTGAGGCAGCTGGTCAGCGAAGAGCTTGAGAGGCGGGGTAGCCGGTGCCACTGCATACGCTGTAGGGAGGTGGGTCACACTGATGTGGAGCCCGATCCAGAGTCCCTCGACGTGAACAGGTTGGTATACGAGGCCTCAGATGGCGTTGAGAACTTCATCTCCGTCGAGGACGATGAGACCAGTACTCTTGTGGGCTTCCTCAGGTTAAGGATACCCTCGGATGAGGCTCACAGGCCTGAGGTCGTAGGGGGCTCCACCCTGGTGAGGGAACTTCACGTCTATGGCCCGATGGTGCCTGTCGGCTCCTCTCCCGAGGAGGGATGGCAACACCGGGGTTGGGGCGGGCGGCTCCTTGAGGAGGCCGAGAGAACAGCTAGGGATGAGTACGATGCAGGGAAGCTCTTGGTGATGAGCGCCCTAGGGACCAAAGAGTACTATGCAAGACTGGGCTACGAGAGAGAAGGCGCCTACATGTCCAAAGGTCTCCGGGGCGATAAGTTTTAACCGGTGAAGCCCGTATAGCGTCAGCGCCAGATGTTCATAGTCACCTACCGCTACACCCTCCCGCCGGGGAAGTCCAGAGACTACATCATGCTTGAGCAGAAGGCGATCCAGGTCTACCTCGAGCACGGCTGCCTGGGCGTCGAGATCTACAGGGACTCAGAGGACCCTCGGAGATGGCTGGAGGTCAATAAATTTCATGACCAAGATCACTATCAGGAGGTGATATCAGCGGTTGACAAAGACCCGAGGATATCAGATCTCTTCGAGGAGTTCCTCACCCTATTCGAGACAGGGGAAGCCCCAGAGAAAAACACCTATCTCAGGATGCTATGATCAGTCGGGATTATAAGCCCCTGCTGCATAGGTGTTTCTGATTCTAGGATGGGCGAGGATCCACTTCAAGGCTACAGGGGACGCCTCAGGGGGGCCCTCAAAGACATCGGTGCTGGGATAGGCGACCAACTAAGGGTCGAAGCCAATGGCACTTTCTACGAGGGGACCTTGATGCCGAGGCTAGCGAGCGAGGACGACCACC
>JASFTK010000101.1:0-5477 GCA_050053595.1 Candidatus Bathyarchaeota archaeon
TTCCAGGATCTCGCAGCCTTTCTGATTGAGTAATGAGATCCTTCCCTCCACGTCCAAGACGACGATCATGGCCCCGGCGACATCGAGATATCTCTGAGCCCTGTTTCTCTCCTGGATCACTCTCTCCTCGGCCCGTTTCTTATTTACCGCGGCTCTTATACGCCTCGCCAGAATCTGATAGTGGTTTGGATCTGTTTCTTTCCGGATGTAGTCATTAACACCAACGTTGAACGCGTTGGATGCGACCTCTTCGCTCCCCCGTCCCGTGTAGATTATTATTGGGATGTTACTGGTTTCCCTTATCTTTTCAGCGAATTCGATGCCGTTCATTCCTGGCATCAGGTAATCAGTAATTAGACAGTCATAGGGGTCTAATTGGAGCCTATCGAACACATCCGCTGATGAGAGGACTGAATGGACGGTCAGATAAGGATCAAATTGTTCGAGGATTTGTCTTGTGTAGAAAAGCTGATTCTCATCATCATCGATGTGAAGTACATCAATAGTAGTTGTTTGATCGGACATTGAATTGTGAGTCAATCGTGGTCGTGAAATACTCCTTGTTATTATGTAAATAGGTTATTACAGGACGCGATATATTGAACGTATCAAACCTTCAAACACATTTCTAACTGTCAAGGTTCACGGATATTGACCCATCGAATTATCTTCAAACCACACAGTAACTATTACTAACCGACATGGAGCCGTATTGGATTAAAAGGGGTCTTCTATGGGTTCGAAAATTGCGTTCACGCTGAATCTGGTATAACAAACACCTTGAATTTTCTCATTTTGAGAACCAATGATTGGGAATGACGTAATGGTTAGGGGAGGAGGATCCTCAGAAGTCGCATACAGGTATGAGGTCGTTGTCATCTATATCGAAAGAGATCTCCAGCAACCCCTTACTCGCCCTGTATCTCGTCTTGGCGATCTTCAAGGCTCCGATCTCCCCCGTCCGCTCCGTGTGCTCCTTGTTACAGGCGTTGACATTCCATCCGGGTATGAGGAAGATGCTTAACCTTGTGATAGACGCTGGGAGCGGGAAGAGATCGTATATCGCGTCGCCCCACCTCTCTTCAGCCTCTGCTCTCCCCATCACATGGACCTCAGTGGGGGCGTCTTCTTTTATCTTCGCGTTAGTCTCCTCCTCGATCCTTGAGATCTCTTCCCTGGTAGGCTTCCTATCGAACTGGACACTCAATCTGCCATGGCTGCCGTTCACACTCACGCTGGCGGTCCACTCGGCTCCCAAGACCTTTACCACTGCGCCTTTGAGGACATGGAGGGCTGTATGGGTCCTGACTTCAACGGACAAGGGTTTCCTCTCCGACCATCACCTGATAACCTGTAGCTCCGATATATCCCGGTACTGGGATACATTCTTGGCTGGTCCTTTACTGCCGACGATGAACGAGTCCTCAGTATGGACCCGGGCATGGTCCAAGGTTTGACTGGGCTCAACCTGGAAAAACATTCTAGGCTCCAGCACCCAGTCTGAGTGGGAGGGGCCCAGGAACGGGGGCTCGTGGCACCCTATCCCCATGGAGTGGCCTATAAAGTCCCTTCTGTAATCATATCCCTCTGACTCGTAGAACCCCTTGACAGCTTCGTGGACCTCCTTCACCTTGGCTCCAGGTCGCATCGCCTCAGCGGTCGCCCACTCTGCTCCAACTGCAGTCTCGTAGGCCTTAATCTGGGTCTCGTCAGGCTTTCCCACGACCGCCATCCGCGATATATCCGAGTAATAACCCTCGAAATACGCACCGAAATCAACGTGGAGGAGGTCTCCTCCCTTGATCCTGTAATCGCCAGGGATGTGGTGGGTCTCCCATATGTTCTCCCCTGCACCGAATGTGATGAACGCAATCTGGTCAGCTCCATACTCCATTGTGAGGTTCACCATGTCCCTAGCGATTTCCCGCTCAGTGTCCCCAGGCTGCGCCATCTCGAAGGCCACGGTTATCGCCTTCGCTGTCGCCATGTTAGCTTCGCTGAGCAGACTCAGCTCCTCCCGTGATTTCACCGCCCGGAGTCTATCGAACAGGGATCTACAGTCCACGATCTCCGACTCCGGGAGCAGTTTCCTGAGGTGGTCGAGGCAGAGACCTGGGATGTCCAGCAGCTCCATGCCTATTCTAGCCTCATCAAGCCCCTTTTCCTTAAGGACCTCCGCAACAAATCCGAATGGTTTGAGAGGTTCCCATTCTCCCCCCTCGTAGACCCTTACATCCTTGATCCAAGTGGACTGTCGAGCGGTGACCTCCTCGTTTGGGTGGACGCCGAAAGTGGGTTCCCCGTCCAACGGGAAGAATGCAGCTGCCAACCTCTTGAGCATAGATATGGTCATGATCTCACTGCCCGTGGAGTAGTATACATTGTCGTGGGAGGTGGCGACAACACAGTCCAGCCCCATCTCGTCGATCAACTTATGAACTTTCTCGGGGTCGAAACCGGTTTTCATCTCACCTAAATAAAAGGGGATATCGTTAATACCAGTTTCTGCTAGGTTGGTTAACTTGATATTCAGGGTTCCGTTCCATGTCTTACCTTTCTCTCCTTGTCCCCATCAATTATCCACCAGAATATCCACTGAAACCCCTCAAGGAGGCTCCATACGAGTGTACCTAAGACAGTGAGTGCGTTTAATTTTGATTTTTCACAGTGTCAGGAATTGTACTTAGGAGAGGTATCCGTATCAAAGCGTCTACTAGGATGGGGATGATGAACACGAGTGTGGGGTTGACGCTCTCGTAGAGATATCCTCCGATAAGCATGGCGGGCACCCTCACAAGGTTCTGGAGGAGACTGGTGAAACCCGTCCAGCGGCCCCTGTACTCCTGAGGGACCATCTCCATGCTCATTGTCCTCCAGGCACTGCTGCTCATCATCACCCCCCTACAGCACCAGGCAAGGAGTAGAACCCACATCACTCCAGACGGGGCGATCACAAGGAGGAGATAGCTGGCATAGAAGAACGGGCGGGAAACATAGATAGTGAACTTCCTCCCCTTAGAGTCCGCTAAGTTACCCATCGGTATGGCCAGCAACATCGAGACCAAGACGAAACAGGTCCCCATATACCCTATGACCAACGAGTCGGCTCCCTTGAACTCAGCTGCATACACAAAGGGGAAGGGCATACTCATCCCCCAGGTGATGGATCCAAGGGCCTGGATAAATGCGAAGCGCCCAAGGTTCTCACCAGCCCCGAACATCTCCCTGTAATGGCCGATCAACTCACTGGTCTTGAAGCCACCGTCCGTCTTCACATCCTCTAGGCTTAAGGCGACGTAGACCGAGATCACCGTGTAACCGACAAGCTGGATAAAGTAGAGGGGCCTGATCCCCTCCACCGAGATGCCACCGGAAAGATGGACGATGATCCCGCCGATTGTGGGGGCGAAGATACTGAAAAACTGCCTCACAGTGGTCCTCAGGGCGTACCCTGTAGCCCTGTTATGGTCCGATAGGCTGTTCGCAATGAAGATGTTCTGCATCCGGAAGACCAGGGTCATAGTTAGCGTAGCAAAGATCATAGCAGCGATGATCCAGACCCAGTCCTGTGCAAACGCATATAGAGCGACAGAGAGGACTTGGAAGATCATACCAAGGATCATGATCTTCTTCAGACTGTAGACATCTGACAGCCAGCCCGCTGGTATTGAAATGAGGGCGCTGACGGCGGATCCAACAGACCTCACCGTGGTGAGCTGGAGGGGGGTTGCCCCGAGCTCTACGATGTAGAGGTTGCTGAAGTTCTGGACGAGCTGCATGAGGAATGTCGCTGTGACGCTCCTGGCTAAGAGCACCTTATAATTCTTAGACTGGTCCTGGATGAACTCCTGGAGCCTGCTTAAGAACGTCACTAAAGATCAGCCCGATTCAACGATATGGGGTTGCTAATGTGACAGGACGTATTCAAAACTATCTTATCCCCTGATTTAGACCCTTCAAAACATGGAGGCTAATTACAATTATCTGTCTTAGCCTTCTTCCTCTCCCAACCAGCCCAATTGAAGGGCCCCATAAAGAAGCCCCAAAACCAACATGACAGCGATGAGAAACCAGTATACCCTATCTACCCAGTACACACCCGCACCAGACCCATCCTACTTCAAGGGACCGCCCCCTATAAACACCTTCACACAACCCCGGCACACAATTCACCCTATCCTTACTCACGCAGCTCCATCCCTTCTGGATATTCCCAAAAAAAGCTAAACCAAGAGTATGCCTCATATAACGGTGCATCAAATAGGCAAGAGAAGAATTAATTTCCTGCAAAGACGATAACACTCACAACCAAAATCTTGATGTTGAACCAAGACCTCAACTCATCAGTCACACAATCATTTGTAATGACTAAGGCGAGCATAAACTAATAATTCCGCAAGATTCATCTTAACAAGACAATATTAGGTATGAACGCTTACTTGCCGGGGGGTTTCTTCTAGGTGTGCGCGTGTTCATTGGCGGTATTACCCCATTTAAAACATTAATATCATATTTTATGATATACATGTCGTAAACGATATAACTTAGCTCCTTTTCTTACACGGTTTAGAAGCCCGTTTAACAAGGGAGGAATAGTGGAATGGAAGTCGATCAATGTTGTGAGAACCCTAACTTGATTGGGTACCCCGAGGAGAATCCCGTGGTCCAGATCTGTATGAGTTGTGGGAAGTGGAACTCATAGGCGGTTGAAATATGAGCCGTTGTAAAGAGTGTTTGAAGACGTTTGAGGAGCCCCTCTGTAAGGATTTTTCTGGGTGTGTCTTTGAAAACGTACCAAATGTTCACTAATTTTGTCTGTGCAAAATGAGAGTCATTGGGTTGTCCTTATTTTCATGCTTCCAAGTTCTTGACGGTGTTGAATGCCTTTCTGCGTCTCTCATCAGCGTTCCTGTAACCTGGGTCTTGTTGTAGATGGGTCTTGAGACCTCCATGTAAGCTGCTGAATCTGTCCTCCTCGCTAACTGAGTTGAATATCTCCTTTAGTTGTGAGGCGAACTGTTTGAAATGTTCGTCAAGGAAACTGTTCCCGTACAAGATGGCCCTTACTAGGTCTGTGTTCTCACCAACGATACTCTGGGAAAGAGTGTATTGGAGGGCGAAGGTTGAGCCGCCCAGTTTACTGAGGAGCCCCAGGTCGAAGCCGGTCAGGGTTCCAGCGTAGGCTAGGTTCATAAGATAGGGTAGACTGAGGATGGCCGCCATACACCTGTCATGGGTCTTGGCCTCTAAGGTCAACAAATCTGCCCCTGGGAATAGTTTCTGCCCCATCCTCTTCTCAGCGTCCTTGTCATTGATGGGGATGACTGCCACTGTTTTATTGTCAAGTCGTCGTATTGAGGGGCCGAACATGGGGTGGAGACACAGGGGTTTCACCCTCCTCCCGGATGCCTCTTTCAGGGGCTCTATGACATCTATTTTCAGCGAAGCGATCTCTGCTAGGACCGCGCCTGGTCTCA
>JASFTK010000102.1:0-5471 GCA_050053595.1 Candidatus Bathyarchaeota archaeon
TGGCCAGGTCTTGGATGGGATGGAAGAACCTGTTGAGGTAGGCCATGAACCCGAAGAGAACCCCGACGTTTAGGGCTCCGCTCATAACGGCTTTTCCCCCAAACCAGAGGACTAGGCAGTTCCCGATGGCGGTGAAGATGGCTACCGCCGGCCAGAAGGCGGACATTACTTGGCCCGCCTGGACGTTAGCCTGCATGTTGCTCACGTTTACTGCCTTGAACTCCCGGCGTGTCTCCCCCTCCCGACTGTGGCTCTGGATCTCCTTCATCCCGCTGACGCTCTCCTCCATTTTCGCGGAGACGCTTGCGATGGTTTTACGGGTCTCCCTGTAGACGGTGCGGACCCTGCGCCCCCAGAAGTAGAGGAAACCCGCCATCAGGGGGATGATGCTGAAGGTGATGAGGCTGAGCCTCGCATCCATCATGAACATTATGACGACGATCCCCCCCAGGGTGATGAGATCGGCCACGACATGGGCGACCCCGCTGGTCACCAGGTCAGTGATCTTCTCAACATCGTTGGTAGCCCTGGAGACGATGCTCCCTACCTCCCTCTCAGCGTAGAAGCCCAGGCTCAGCCTCTGGAGATGGCGGAATATATCCAGCCTCATATCGAACTCCAGGCTGGAGCCTAGCCAGTTGATGAGGTAGCGCTGGGCGAACTGGGTCACGAAGGTTATTGCGTAGACGGCAATGAAGGCAACCCCGATGAGGGCTAAACCCCGGGTGTCGAGGTTGGCGATGTACCTGTCGATAGCGAGGCTGAACATGTAGGGCGGGAGAAGGTTGATGACCGTTGACGCCAAGATAGCTGCGACCAGTAGCATCGACTTCCTCCGGTGCCTGGTGATATACTCTATCATACGGCGGAAGAGCACTGTGTCCGGCATAGTCCTCTCGTAATCTTCATCCCCCCCTGCGAACCGGCGCATATGGTGTCCCATCTTTAAACGCCTCCCCTGGTGTCCCCCGATATCTGGGTCTCGTAGAGTTTCCGGTAGATACCATTGAGCTCCATGAGCTCCTCGTGGGATCCCTCCTCGACGATCTCCCCGTCTTCAAGAACGATTATGTAATTGGCCTTCTTGATGCTGGAGAGGCGCTGTGTGATGATGAATGTGGTCCGATTCTCAAGGAGCTCGTTGAGGGCTTGCTGGATCTCATACTCTGTCTGGGTGTCCACGCTGCTGGTCGAGTCGTCCAAGATGAGGATCTTCGGGTTCTTGAGGAGAGCCCGGGCGATGGCCACCCTCTGCTTCTGGCCACCTGAGAGAGTCACTCCCCTCTCCCCGACCTTGGTCTCAAAACCATCTGGGAGACTCTCTATGAACCTGTCGATCTTTGCCCTCTTAGAAGCCTCCCTGACTTCACTGAGTCTGGCGTCAGGGACCCCGTACTCGATGTTCTCCCGGAGGGTTGTGGAGAATATGAAGGGATCCTGACGGACGATGCCTATGTGGCTCCTGAGTGACTTGATCTTGAGGTCTCTGAGGTCGGTCCCATCGAGTCTTATGGCCCCTTGGGAGACGTCGTAGAACCGGGGGATGAGGTTAATGATGCTGCTCTTCCCCGACCCAGTGGCCCCGAGGATGGCGACGGTTTGCCCAGGCTGGACCTCTAAGTCGATATCCTTGAGGACCATGTCGTCCCCCTCGTAGCTGAACCAGACATCCTCGAACGCTATATGCCCTTTGATATCGGAGACCTCAACCGCGTCTTCACTGTCGTGGACCTCGACCTCTGCATCGATGATGTCGAATATCCTATCCCCCGCGGCTAGAGCCCTGATGAACATAGAGGTGATGAAACCGGTCATCCGGACCGGTCCCATGAGGCGGGCTAGGTAGAAGTAGAAGGCCACCATGCTCCCGAGGGTGAGAGCCTCCGATATGACCTGACCGCCCCCGTACCAGATGATGAGGACGAAGCCTATGCTGGAGATAAAGGTCGAGAGGGGCCTGAAGAACGCCCTGATCCGTGCCATATCGATCTTTATATCGAAGAACTCCTGGAGCTCCGATGAGAACTTGTCTTCCTCATACTCCTCCATGCTGAAACCCCTGACCACCCTGACCCCAGCTAGGTTCTCCTGGAGGACGGAGGTGATGACCCCGTTCTGCTCCCTCACCGCCCTCCAGAGAGGGCCGACGCGCTTGGAGTATTCTCTAGTGGTGAGGAATACGAAGGGTATCACGGTCACCGAGACCAGGGTCAAGGTGAGGTTGATGGATACCAGGGAGTAGAGCACCAACACCAAGAGGAGCAAAGACGATACAAGCATCCTGAAACCGAAAGAGAAGAAGCGGCCCAGCATGTTGATATCCCCCGTCGCCCGGGCCATCAGCTGCCCCGTCCTCTGCCTATCGTAAAAACTGAAGCTCTGCTCCAAGAGGCTGTTGTACATATCGTCTCTCATGTCGAATGTGGCTCTCTGGCCGACAATGGTGGTGGCATATCTCTGTACATAGTTGAATAGACCTGTGATCAAGGCGATGGCGACGAGGGAGAGGCTGAATATCAACAGAGAGGCCATCTCGGGGCTGGAGCCAGTGACGGAGGAGTACCACGACGCGACGGGTATGAGGAGACGCTGGGCGAGACCTTCAATACCTTTCCCGGGCTGGACGGTCCCTCCCATCGCAATCTCCCTCACCATGTCTATGATGGAACCCACGATGGCCGGGGAGAGGATGTCGAGGATGGTGGTGATCACGATAAGGACCATGACAGCCTTGAGCTGCCAGTATCCCGTGATGTAGCCGAAGACGCGACTCAGGGTCTCCCGGCGGCTCCTAGTGCTGCTGCTCTTCCCAGGGCTGGCGTGGCGGCGGTGCATCACTGGCTCACTTTATCCTCGGGCTCGATGATCGCGGATAGGGCGTCCATCGCCTCGGTGTACTCGGGATCCTGGGAGAGCTTGAGGTTGGTAAGCAGCTTGATCAGGTTGTGATAGACGTGTTTCCCCAGTTCCTTGGGGTTGTCTTGCTGTTCCACGGTCTCCTCGAATGCCTTCCTCTGCTGCCTGTTGATCTTCACCAGCAGCTCCTTGACCTCGTCCCTTCTCTCCTCGTGGTAGCCATAACCGAATGAGCCCAAGCCTTCAAGGGTCCTCTGCTCGATCTCCTCTTTCCAAGCGATGAACCCCTCGTTCTCGGCTAGAGCCTCACTGAGACTGTAGGAGACGTGGAATCTGTGGGCGACGCTCTTATAAAAGGGCTGGACCATATTCCTGACCTTCTCGGTCCGGGTCTCCTCGATGAGCCCCGCCTTCATCAGGGCGTTGAGGTGGTATACGATGCTGGAATGGTTCTTCTTGAGGGCCTTAGCTAGATCGGAGGCCGACATCTCGTGATGCCTCAAGAAATGCAGTATGTGGCGACGGGTCTCGTCAGCCAGAAGCTTTGCCACCTCGGGATCCTTGATCACCCTGATACCTAAACTCAAATTAATCGCTACAGAACTCTGTAGCGTTATATATAAATGTATAGAAACACCACCCTCCAGATTTAAAGGTCTATAAACCCTACTCGAAGCCATGGAACCTGAACCCCCTACACTCCTCGGAGCGAGAGTCCTCGATCTCACCAGGGTCCTCGCCGGGCCATACTGCACAATGTTGCTGGCTGACATGGGCGCCGAGATCATCAAGCTGGAGATCCCGGGGAGGGGAGATGACGCCAGGGAATTCCCCCCCTTCAAAGACGGTCAGAGTATTTACTACACGAACCTGAACAGGGGTAAGCGGAGCATCACCCTCAACCTGAAACACCCCAGGGGCAGGGAACTATTCTTAGAGTTGGCGAAAGAATGCGACGTGGTCCTTGAGAATTTCAGACCGGGGACCATGGAGCGCCTCGGACTTGGCTACCAGACCCTGAAAGAAATAAACCCCCGACTGGTCTACGCCTCCATCTCCGGATTCGGCCAGACCGGCCCCTACAGCAGCCGCCCCGGTTATGACATCATCGGCCAGGCTATGGGGGGCTTGATGAGCATAACGGGCTGGCCCGACTCACCTCCGACCAGGGCGGGGACTGCCATCGGCGATGTCCTCAGCGCCCTTTTCTGCTGCATCGGGATCCTCGCAGCCCTCCGGGTGAGGGAGAGTACCGGGGAGGGCCAGCAGGTCGACGTCGCTTTGGTGGACTCTGTCTATGCCTCTTTGGAGAACCTCCCCCAGAGGGCTTTCGTCGACGGCGAGATCCCAGGGCGGATCGGGAACCGCTACGAGTTTGTCTACCCCTATGACTCCTTTGAGGCTAGGGATGGGTGGGTCATCATCGGTATCGCAAACGACACTATCTGGGAGCGGTTCATCGAGGCCACGGGCTTACAGACCTTGGCAGGCGACCCCCGGTTCTCCTCAAACCCCATGAGGGTAGAGAACCATGGAACCTTGAAGCCCCTGATCCAGGGCTGGGTCTCACCCCGGACTGTCGAGGGGGTGGTCTCTCACCTCAACGAGAGGGGGGTCCCGGCTTGCCCCATATACGATATAGGGGAGGTCTCGGAGGATCCCCACATAGGCGGCGCCCGGGGGATGACCGTTGAGGTGGACCAGCCTGGGTTGGGGCGGGTGAGGCTCACAGGGAACCCTGTGAAGATGTCGGTCACTGATCCCTCTCCCAGGGGTCCGGCGCCTGAGTTGGGCGGGGACACGGTGGATGTGCTGAGGGAGTTACTGGGGTTCTCAGATAAGGAGATCGAGGGGTTGAGGGGGGACGGGGTCTTCTAGGCTCCCTCTGGCTGTGACGGTTGTCTCTGAGTACAAGGCGTATCAGTGTTCCGTGCACGCTCACTGAGTTGAGACAGAATAGGGGTCATTGAGTTTAAGGAACTGTCAGGATAGGGGGTCAGTAGTCCCGGAGGGTATAATCGATGTCCCTGAGGACGCTGTCTATGTCGGGTCTCTCGGGGTAGAATCTCCTCTCAGATTCCTCCCATTCGACCTTGATGGACCTGATCTTCTCGAACTCCTCGGGGTTGTGGACGGTGATGCTGAAGACGCCTGGCTGAGCGGGTCTGTCCTTGGCTGCTCGGGACTTGGTGACGCGGTACCTCTTCCGGGATATGTCGTCCACGATCCTCTCCAGCTTCTCGGCGTGTTGGTCCATCCGTTTCTCGTGGTCGACTATGAAGCTTATAACGAAATCCAGTACGTCGGTCTTGGTTTTCATGTCCAGATCATCTTTCATGCAATTTATCGCCCCAGATTCTCATTGATCTTATAGGAATCTATCAATGTTCTAAGGAATATGGGTTGACTCTTCGAACAAACACGATAATATCGAAATATTAGAAAACCCGGGTTGGTATTATGGCTTGACCGCGGATGTATTAAATCCGGGTTCCCCATGATCCCACCGATCTTTATGATCCCAGTTCCCAGGGCGGAGAAGATGGCCGGGATTGAGGTGGCTGTCCGCCGTTGCAGGCGTTGTAGGCTCTGTGAGGGTAGGTTGAATGCGGTGC
>JASFTK010000103.1:0-5467 GCA_050053595.1 Candidatus Bathyarchaeota archaeon
CCGTTATTTCGAAGAGTATCTATTGACGGGGGGCATAGTGCGGGCAATTAATGATTATTTTACCCACGGGTTCATCGAAGAGGAGACATACACGACATACGTTCAGGTGACGATTGGAGATATCTTAAGATGGAATAAGAGAGAGACCTACCTCTCTCAACTCATTAGGAGGATAAACGAGAGCCTGTGTTCACAGGTTAGCTGGCGCAGTCTCCAGAAGAAGACAGATATTGGTAGTCCAAACACCGTCAGGGAATATGTGGATGTTCTCAAGGAGAGTTTTGTCCTGTCTCCTTTCTACGTGCTCGACAGGGGCATGCATGGCCCGAATTTTGGGAAGAATAAGAAAATTCACTTTCACGACCCCTTTATTTTCCATGCTCTACGGGGTTGGGTCAATCAGACACCTTTCTATGAGAGCGCGCTGGAATTTTTACGTAGCAATGAAAAACCAAAGCTGATCGAGTGCATAGTCGGCGACCATTTAATGCGGTTCGCGTTTTCACTCAATCCAACGGATACTTTTGAACCCACTAGTCATGTTATGTATTGGAAGGACAGGCGGAATGAGGTCGATTTCGTGGTGAAATACAGTGGGGACTATATGCCGTTCGAGGTGAAATATTCCCCCTCGTTTTCCAGGAGGGACATCAATGGTGTATATAATTTCACGAAAGGAGGTTCAAACTTCAAAGGGATTGTAGTGACTAAAGACCTCCTTGGAGCCACTAAGGGGGTTGTAGCCGTCCCAGCTCCGGTACTTCTAACTCTATTTTGAAAGCTTGTCCACTCACTTTTTCTGATCGAATGTTTTGGCGATAGGGAAGTTTGGGGTTTGTAAAGCCTGTTCTGCTGCGTACACTGCTAGAGCAAGGGCCCAGAAACTGTCATCGTTCGTGCCCTGGGGATGGTTGAACAGCAGCTTCCCCGACTTGGAGAGCTCGTATCGCTCCACATTGAGCTCGTTGAAGAGCTCGGGATCGAATGGTATGTGGAGGATGGGCCTGAGGCTTACAGGGTTCCCCTCCTCGTTCGCGCAGCCCTCGGGGCACGTCGTCTTCCACTCCTCCTCGCGGGCGTCGACGTACCCTCGCCATCCGCACGAGGGGCAGACGGCGCTCCTCATCTGCTCCTTGAGGCAGGTGGCCATGGCCTCCTTGCTTGCGTCGGTGAAGTTGACGCCGGTGACGTTCCTGAGGCCTCCCCGCTCCATGTCCTCGACGATATAGTCGCCAACCCCGGTCTTGTCAGCGTATAATGCGTGGATGGTCGGCCAATTGTCTTGGAGCCTCTTCATGAAGCCGATGACAGCCCCATAGCTGGTCTCCAAGGGGAACCTGTGGCACAGACGCAGGTAGAGATGGCCCTTGACCTTCTCCACGACGCAGACAACTGAGTAGTCCCTGTGCTTCCCGAAGTCTACCCCCACGAAAAAGTCTCCCACGAGGTGGGCCCCAACATGGTTATAATTCAGAGAGGAGTCCTGCGCAAGCGCGATGAGGCTTGTGGACAGCCAGACGTTCAGATCCTCGACCCACTCGCATAGCATCTCCCTCCTCCATCTCCCTGGATCACCTCCCAGTTGCTCCTCGATCATCCCCACTATCTCGGGATCCAGAGGTCCCTTAGGAGCCAGAGCCTCCGTATACACGACCCTGTGCCTGCTGAACAGATCGAAGCCGTCGTCGTTCATCATCCTGTAGAAGATGCTGTCCCTGTTCCACGGTGTCGACTCAGCAATCAGGAAACCGTTCGTAGTGTTCAAAGAGAACAGAACTGCAGAGTACAACTCCAGATCATCCCGGATGAAGTTCGCCTCCATGAGGTAGACCACCTTCGCCGCGTGACCCCGGTTCGTCTCCGGAACAGGGCTCTCCGCCAGGATCTGACTCCCGTTCGCGAACCGCACGATGGTCCGCAGCACGTTCCTCTCCCCGATGACCCGTTCGAAGAACCCCGGGTCCAACCCCCGCATCCTGGCCAGGTGATCCCCCAGCGCTTTGAAAGCCACGTTCTTCACCTGGTCGAACTTGGGCGCCGTCACCAGGATCAGGCTCCCCGGGTACCGGAAACCGTACCAAAGCAGCTTCGCCATCCCGTTGAAGGTCTTCCCCGTCTGCCGGGCTTGGAGGTTCGCGATGAAGTGCCCCTCATCCCGGAGGAAGGGATACATATACTCGTAGGGCTCGTAGCCCAGCCACCCCCGGCAGAACTCAACCACGTCAAGGGGGAGGGTCCTCTCCTCCCTCGATGCGATAATCGACTCTTCCCTCCGCAGCCTCCGCCTCTCGCGCCTTAAGCTCCTCAACCTCTTGCTCAAGCTCCTCCACCTCCGCGTCCCCCACCATCCGGTAGCAGACCCGCACCGCCTTGATGAGCACCTCCATCGCCCTCGCCTGAACGTTCTCCACCTCCTCCGGATCCGAGATGATGCCATCGCACCTCCGCATCAGCTCCTCGAGCCGCCGGACGTAGCTCTCCCTCTTCTCAGCCGGGTCAATGCGGACTCTGCGCGCCGTAATTTCGAGCCGAACCCTGACCCCCTCGTATCCCGCCCCGCCCAACGCCCCCGCCCCCGGAGCTCCCCCGCTACCTCCAGCATCAACTCCAGATCCCCACGGAGCCCCGGAATATACTTCCTCATCCACGTGAACACCTTCCGGGTCTCCCCTGTCTCCACCCCACTCTCGAGCCAATCCCTCAGCAGCCCCCGCTCCCGCTCCGTGAAAATATACCTACGCAATCCGCAAAAAACCCCCAAATTCCAAGTAACCTGGAATAAGCCACACCAACCAACAAAGCCATCACCCTCCATCCCCCTCATCCCTGCACCAGTACAGATACGCCTTGGTCTGGGCGAGGGTGCTCAAGATAGTCAGAGATTTCGCCAAGCTCTCCATCGGCTGTTCCTTCAGCCATTCCCTGAACTCGGCTTTCCTGAGGTATGGCTTACTGCTCCTTGAGAGTCGCTTGTAGTAGATAGTGTTGACGTCCAGGAGGGCTCCTCTGAGGTCTTCCAGCTGGTTCTGGCTCAGACTGTCGAGGACCTCCTGGTTGTGTTGGGTAGAAGCCATGAGGACGGGATTGAAGCCCATACAACTCATCTCCTCGATGGCCTGCGTGACCGATTTGGAGGGCTCTGTCAGTTGGATCAGCCTCATTCCCGCTCTCTCAGCGAACGGGTTGTACTGGGCCATCACTGCGATGAGTTCCACGTTGGCGCAGCCCTGGACTCCCAGTGTCTCCCTTACCAGCCGGCTTCCGAGACCGACGGTACGGTACTTGGGATGGACTACCACCCTGCTGATAACAGCCCAGTCTTGGTTGATCTCCTTGAGGTCAGGAGAGTACCCCACGGCTTTCCTCCTGCCCGCCGCGCGCACGGCCGGATACGAGTAGACTATGACGCCGATGAGGGTCCCCCTCCTCTCCATGGCGTAGATCTCCCTTGGGACCGGGAGCCCCCCACCCCGGTAGTGGAGCTGACCCAGCTTCAGGTAGTCCTCACGAGTCCCCTCCCTGATGGAGACGCCTTCGACGACGGTGCAGCGTGACGCCTCGATGTTGTCCGTGTATCCGATCTCTATCTGCTCCCCCCAACCCTTCCGGATGCAGATAGAGGGGCTGAGATCCTCCTCCAAGTCGCCGTGGGTTGAGGCTACAATAAGGGTGGCCCCATTCCTCCTAGCCAGCTTCTGGATGTTGTACGCCACGATCTTGGCCGTCGTCCGGTCCAGGGTGGAGCAGAACTCATCGGCCAGCCAGAACCCCCTCCCTTCATCGATCATACGGGCGATCCTGTACCTGTACTTCTGGCCGTCACTGAGCTCAGCGTATCTCCTGAGGAACAGGTATGCGTCGTTGAGGCCCACAACGCTGAGGAGATTGAGGGCTTCCTTGAAACTCCGGCCTACGGTGTCGATGATGGCCCTATCCCCGTCTATCCCTAATCCGGCGAGGTTCACAGCCTGTTCTCCAAGGTCCTCCTTCACCGCGCGGAGCAGAACCGACTTCCCAGACCCGCTGTCCCCTGTGATGTAGACCACGTCGCCCTCCGCCAGCTTCAGCTCGAAGTCCCTGTATAGGACACGCTCCCTCTCAACGTCGACGCCCAACCCGAAGGCTTCTGAGACCCCGATGGTGCGGTCGGTCAGGGGGGCATGGGTCCTGAAGCTGATGTCGTAGACGTAGCAGCCTCTCTCCTCGTCGTACCGCCGGGCAGTCCTCTCCGCGACGACTGGTATGACCTCCGCGCCTTCCAATGACACAGGATAATTCATATTTAACTAAAAATAAAAAAATTTAGTAAAAAATTAGGTTTAAAACATGAAAACCCACCGAGACACAACCGATCACCTGGGACGCTCAAAGCGGTCAACCCTGAACCAGGATGCCGGGTGAGTGTCCCCCTCAATACCTTCGTAGCATACGCCACTCGCAGCGCGCATATAACGATCTTCCCCTGAGGGACCTTCAAAAAAATGGAGCAGAGGCGCATCCCTGGGTCAGTAAGCCAACTCTCTCGTCTGAAAGACGTAGAGAGCCACCGCTAGGGCTGCGACCCCGACGCCCAAGACCACAGCGAGCTCGTTCAGGATCATCCCCCCGTTCTGGAGGATGCTCCCTGTGCTCAGGTAGTTGAAGAGGGAGAAGTCCTTGAGGAAGCTCAGGTCCCCGAGTTCCCCCAGCCGGGTCATCACGTACTGGGCCACGATCAGTATCCCCGAGGCGCTGAGGGCCCGGTTCGACTCCAGGAACAGGGTTCCGCAGAGCAGGGACAGTGCGCCGAGGGCGAAGAGCCAGAGCCAGAATCCGATCATGGAGTAGCCCAACACCGTCATGTCCAGTGACTCCCCGAGGCTGTTGGTGTTCACCACTGCCAGGACATAGACGAAGGCGGGATAGAGGGAGCTGTAGATCAGATAGACAATGTACTTCTCAAGGAGGTACCTCCACCTGGGGATGGGGTAGCTCAGGGTCACATCGAGGGTGTTCTTGTCCACCTCGCCGGCGACTATCCTCGCCGGGATCAGTATCGCGATGAAGACTATGGCCCACTCCATGCAGATACCCACGTACATGTAGAAGATACCCTGCCAAGTAGTGATATCCATGAGCCCCATCTGCCCCAAGAGGGCCTGGTATATGGGGTTCTTGAGGATCTCCGCAAAGCTCGCCGCCTGTTCCTTGAAGCTAGGCCAGATGCCCGCTATGAGGGGGACTATCATTGAGACAAATAACGGCGTGATTACGCCCCCCTTCCAGCCTTTCTGCAGATTCTTCAGGAATACCCTCATTTATTCATCTCCTACTCGTAATACTGGAGGAATATCTCCTCCAAGGTCGCGTCTTCTATACTGAGGCGTTCGATCTCGTAGTCAGCCAAGAACCTGAGGAGCTCGTTGACGTCCTCTTTTATCTTCAGTGAGTAGCCCCAGTCGCCGTTCTTTTCCACTGAGATAACAGA
>JASFTK010000104.1:0-5400 GCA_050053595.1 Candidatus Bathyarchaeota archaeon
TGTCTAGGTTTGCCTCATGTTCCATCAGCACTCTGATAATCAGGTCGAGTGTGTCCAGCTTGCTATTCTCCATTCTGGGAGGGCCCTCCAGAGTAGGGCTCAGGATCGCTTCCCTTACCCTGAAGGAAAAGTTTGCTGTCACTAAAAATAAAAAAAGGGGGTTACCTAGTGCTGTGGGGATGCCATTTCTTCTGTATCTCGAGGGTCTTCCTTAATCCTGATTTCTCTAGGTGGGAGATGATGTCTTCAAGAGAGTTCCGTTCGGCGATTTTGTCACTCTGATTCGCTAGTCTCAGAACCAGCCTTGAGAGGACCATGACGCCCTCCTGCATATTCCTTGGGTCAACTTTGTCCATCATGTCAGCGGTGGTATGGCCCCAGCCTCGTCCAACGATGAGGCGCTTCGGAGAGGGCTCGGATCCCATGGTGACCGTTGGCACCCCCTGCATGTAGAAGGGCCAGTGGTCTGAAGCGGCCGATGTACCCTCCGAAATGGTCATGGGGTAGCTAATCTCCTCTGCGAACTCTTCCAATACGGACTTGAGGGTGGAGGGGTTGAAGACAGTGAAGGCTGCATGTTGTGTGCCATCCTTGTTGGCTAAGCCCCCCAGTTCTAGGTTGAGCATTATGGCGACATCCTTTATCCCATCAACGTGTTTGTCTACGTAACTGGTGGAACCCGTAACTCCTATCTCTTCGCATGAGAAGCAGATAAACCGTATACTCCGTTTAAATTGACCCTCATACTTCTTCAAGACCCGGGCGAGTTCCATGGTTGCAACCGTCCCTGAGAGGTTATCCATAGCTCCCTGAGCGATGTCGTGACCATCGAAATGCCCCCCGACCACGATCCACTCATCCTTCTTTGACGAGCCCTTGAGTTCGCAGACAACGTTAGATGACTCAGTGTCTGGAACGATCTCGCTCTCGTTCTTGAGCATGGCCTTCAAGGGTTGTCCCCTCGCAAGCCTCCGCATCAGAGACCCCATTTCTAAGCTTATACCGACTCCTGGGATCTCACCTCCAAGCCTGTATGCAGGCCTCAGGCTACCAGTGGGCGATAGTTGGCCGGGGTTGTGGTTCATGAAGATGAACCCTACAGCGCCGTATTCGACTGCGTATCCATACTTGGTCCTCCGGTGGACCCGCTTCCCGGAGGGACTCGTGGCACTGGAGCAGAGGACAATCTTACCTCTGACCTCCTCGGGTGCTACAGCTTCGAATTCCTCGGGGCTCCCAGTGCCCATGTCGACAACCTCAGCCTCGACCTCACCACCTGGGGAGACAGCAAGGCTGATGACGGGGAACTCTTTCTCATAGGGCTCTAGGACCTCTAGGTTTGCTGAGCCCCTATTCCAGCCATAATATTTGTAGGGGTCGGCATGGGCGTCCTCGTAGCCGTATTCTTTGAGCTTTTTGACCATATAAAGGATGGCCTTTCTCTCGCTCTCAGTACCGGCGAACCTGCTTCCCAGCTCATCCGCCATGTAGTAGTGGTTATTGTACATCTCTTTGTTCTGCCAGATCTCTCCTATGATCTCCCGCTCAATGTCAAGCAGTTTCTCGTCTATCATTTAAAACTCAATTATTATCGATTGGGGGCTTTATACGGTTTACTATAGGACATTAGAAATTGAGATGAGGGGCTATCTCTGCTCCTCTTCTTCGTCGACGACCTTGTATTCAGCATCGACGGTCTTCTTCCCCTGATCCTCCCCCGGTGGGGGTGGCTGCTGCTGTGGTCCGGTCTGTGCCTGTTGTTTCGCGCTCTCTTGAGCTGCTGCTTGCTGGTAGACGGCTGCACCTGCTTCCTGTACCACTTTCCGGAGCTCCTCGATCTTGGCATTGATCTCTGAGGTATCCTGTGATTTGAGAGCCTCTTTGAGAGCGTCGACCGCGTCTTGGATCTTGTTTTTCTGTTCCTCTGTGAGTTTGTCGCCTATCTCCCCAAGGGTCTTCTCAGTTGTGTAGATCAACGAGTCAGCAGTGTTCTGGGCTTCAGCCGCTTCCTTGAGGCGTTTGTCTTGTTCGGCGTACTGTTCAGCCTCATTGATCATCTTATCCTTCTCATCTTGGCTCAACTTTGTCGAGGCTGTGATGGTAATGCTCATCTCCTTACCTGTACCCATGTCCTTAGCAGTGACATCAAGGACTCCATCTGCATTTATATCGAATGTAACCTCGATCTGAGGGACACCTCTTGGAGCGGGAGGTATCCCAGAAAGATCGAATCGCCCTAAGCTGATGTTGTCCTTTGCCATAGCCCTCTCTCCTTGGAGGACATGGATGGTTACAGCTGTCTGGAAGTCAGCTGCGGTACTGAAGACCTGCGTCTGTTTCGTGGGGATTGTAGTGTTCCTCTCGATAACCTTGGTCAAAACCCCTCCTAACGTCTCGACCCCCAGAGATAGGGGCGTGACATCCAATAGGACAATATCACTTATCTCTCCCGCGAGGACTGCCCCCTGTATGGCGGCGCCCATAGCAACACACTCCATTGGGTCAAGGCCCCTCTCCGGCTTCTTACTAACAACCTCCTGGATGAAACTCTGGACCATAGGCATCTTGGTTTGCCCTCCGAAGACTATGACCTTGTCGATGTCGTCAGGGGTCATCTTGGCGTCGTTGATGGTCTGTAGGATGGGCTTCCGGATCTTCTCGACGATGGGCCTAGTCAGCTGCTCTAATTTTGCCCTTGTAAGGGTTATGTGGAGGTTTAGGGTCTCCCCGTCCTTCATCGCGATATAGGGGAGATCTATGTCTGTTGTAAGTAAAGTCGAGAGCTCAATTTTCGCCCTCTCAGAAGCTTCCTTGATCCTAGTCATTGCCTTGATATCGTCTGTCAGGTCCACCCCCGTCTCTTTCCGGAACTCCTCGACTACATAATCCATAACTGCTCTGTCTAGGTCGGTGCCTCCGGTCTCGGTGTCGCCACTGGTGGAGAGGACCTCGAATACACCTCCACCGAAATCCATCACTGTGGTGTCGTTGGTACCACCACCAAAGCTGAAGACGAGGATCTTGAGCTCTTGGTCAGATTTATCGATACCATAGGCGAGGGCTGCCGCTGTCGGCTCATTTACTATCCTGGTGACTTTGAGGCCTGCGATCTCCCCGGCGTCGATAGTAGCTTGGCGTTGGTTGTCGTTGAAGTGGGCTGGAACAGTGATCACGGCTTTCTTGATCTTCTCTCCAAGATGGGTCTCAGCGTCTCTCAGTATTTTCTGGAGTATATATGCAGAGATCTGTTGGGGGGTATACTCCTTGTCATGCAGGGTCACCTTCTCATCTTTTCCCATTAGACGTTTGACCTCGCGTACGGTCCCCTCGGCATTGGTGATCGCTTGTCTCCTAGCTGGTTCTCCGACGAGGAGCTGTCCCTCCTGTGTAAACGCTACTACGCTGGGGAACATCTTCCCTGCTACAGTCGGGCCTTCAGCACTGGGGATGATCGATGGCTTCCCGCCCAGTACCACCGCTGCAGCTGAGTTGGTGGTCCCTAAATCTATCCCAAGGATCTTTTCCCTCTTTCCTTCACTCATTTAATTCAACCTCATGAACATTATCCGAGCGGATAGTCCGGGCGACCTTCACCATGCTAGGTCTCAGCACCCTACCTTTATAGCGGTAGCCCCTCCGTAACTCCTCAGCGATGTAACCATCATTGACGCTGTCAACTTCAGCTTCCAAGACAGCCTCGTGAAGGTTTGGGTCGAAAGGTTTACCTGTGGCCTCAATAGTCTCCACTCCCTCAGACTCCAAGAGTTTCCACATATTTCCCCTTACCATCTCCACACCCTCTAAGATATCTCCATCGTGGTTTTTTGCTGCTGAGATTGCCAAATCAAGCTCGTCTAGGATAGTGAGGAGTCGCATCATGATCCGCCCGTTGGCCTTCTCAAGAGCCTCATCGATGCTCTTCTGGGTCCTCTTCTGGAGATTCTCCAAGTCAGCCTTGACATACTTAAGCTGGTTTAGGTAGCGATCTGAGGTCTCCTTCATATCCTCGAGAGAGGCCTCTAGTTCCATAATCTTTTTTTCGAGCTTTTCGTTGTTGGATTTACGAGGAGTCATGTTGAACCGCTCCGCTCAGTTCGCTCTCAAGAATCTGAACTGCGGCTTATTTTCCTTTCGGAATTTTTTCCAGGAATAACACTCTATCAAGAGTTAACCCTGAAATATCAGGATCAATACTACTGTTGAGGGTACGAAATTATTTGAAGATCCTTGTTGTATCTAACAGGCTCGCTAAACGCCTCTCGCAACGGAGAGATCTGCTTCCTGAAGATGTCCAGATTATTGTGCCTAGAAAAGGGACAGAGAAGGAGCTCGTTGAGTTAGCCCGAGATGTAGATATTATCGTGAGCACTAAACTCTCAGCCGATGTGGTGAAAGAAGCGAGAAAGCTGAAGCTATTACAGAAAACCGGTGCTGGCGTCGATGCGATGCCCTTTGATGCTCTACCAGATGAGGTATTCATGGCAAACACATCAGGAGCAAATCCCGTTCCCCTCGCAGAGGGCGCTGTGGCATTGGTCTTATCACTAGCTAAACGGGTTGTACAGAGGCATAGCGCTTTCCTCGAAGGGAGATCAGGGCCACGAGGGATAGAGCTCAGGGGGAAGACAGTATGTATCCTCGGTATGGGGAGCATCGGGACGGAGGTGGCGAAGAGGCTACGAGCGTTCGATATGAAAGTTTTAGGGCTCAAGAGAAATCCAAATAAAGAGTTCAAAGAGAAACTTGACCTCGAATTCCTAGGAGGCCCCTCCGATCTCCATAAATTTCTGGGGATGTCTGACATAATAGTTGTCACAGTCCCTCTCACCCCAGAGACAGAAGGTATGATCGGGGAACCTGAGCTACGGACGATGAAGGAGACGGCATATTTAGTGAACGTCGCAAGGGCCGCTATCATCCAAGAGGAACCCCTTTATAGGGCTCTCAAAGAGGGGTGGATCGCCGGTGCAGCGTTGGATGTCTGGTGGGTGCCACATTTCTGGGACCCCCTCTGGAATCCTGAGGGCCTTGACGCATCGAAATACCCATTCTGGGAGCTCCCCAATGTGATCACGACTCCTCATAACATCGGCTCAACGGACTCCCGATCAGACGCCGCTCTAGAGATAATCGCACAAAACATCAGGCGGATAAGTGAAGGCAAACCTCCAGTGAACCAAGTAAATAAGGAGCTACGATATTAGCCTTTGAAAGGTAATAGTGATCAGAGGGTCGTTAGCTCTTCGATTTTCTTGTTGAATCGTTCCACTGTGCCCTTCCTCCTGTCTCCTTCGGCTGCGCAGACTGAGACACACCTCGCGCATGACCATTCGGGAAACAGAGCAGCCATCTGACCCCTAGTCTCGCAGCATCTGGCATAATCGAACTGGAGCTTCCCCT
>JASFTK010000105.1:0-5325 GCA_050053595.1 Candidatus Bathyarchaeota archaeon
GCCCCCCGCCTGTCGGTCCGCCTGCGCCCCTCGTTCACTATCTCCTCACAAGCCCCTCGACTGAACGGGGGCAGTCTGAAACGTTCCGCCTCTTGAGCGATAAATTGAACATATTTACGACGGTTCTCGACGGTGTTAGGCATATCGTTGTTCATACGGACGATGTGCCCGTAACCATAGATCCGGTCCATGAGAGCGGGATGGATGTGCTGGACGGCATCGAAATTACCAGCAGCCACAAGGAGGGTAAGGCAGGGGATGGGACCCGTCGAGACCGCAAGGGCTGAGGTCCCACCACCGTCATTTGTAACCCGATGGGTTATGGGTAATTCACCATCCTCAAGGACCGTTAATAGAGTCGTAGCTTCAAAGGATTGTAGGTTCTTCACTTCGTCGATGTAGAGGATCCCGAGATTGGCCCTATGAACGTCTCCCGCTGTGACCCGCTGGTGCTCAGGTGTCCCCAGATTCCCGGTCTGATACGGATCCCACGCGATACTCCCAAACAGTTGAGCGCTGGCGTGCCCTGTGGCATCTACATAGGGGGAGATCTTCTCGCTGTTGTCGACCAGTAACTTCGGGGCGTCAGACTGGACAGCCCCTCCGATCCCTTTGGCAACACCTGTTTGCCGCTTAACAAAGACGAAGAGAAGGAATGATGCGAAGATGAGGAAGCTCCCTTGTATGACCTTGTCTGATATGCTGCTGAAAGAACTTACAGTGTAACCTGAAAAGTTCTCAAGGTTAAGACTTTCAACCGCGCGCCAGGTCGTATAACTCCTGACGGCGTCGGTTATACCGAGCAGGATAAACGAGAGCCCTATGAGAAGTATTATCGAGAACAGGGCCTTAAAGGCGAAATTGAAGATTTCCCTCTTTTTCTCCTCGCCCGACCTCTCCTTGGCATCCTTGATCCTCCCCTCACCATCCTCGTGAATACTGATCCTTGGAGAACTCGGGGTGTTCTTGTTAGGCCAGCAGAGGACATCTGGTAGCCTTATCTCCTCCTCTCTGTACAGGTCTGTCAACTTTGCCGCTAGAGCCCTGCCGATGAGACTCTTCCCCGTCCCTGGTTCCCCGAGTAAAAGGAGGGAGGGTCCGGGCGGCAGAGATCGATCCCTGTTTCTCTCACAGTCTGGATCCCGCCAGTCGTCGAGGACGCCCTCTTCCTGGATCCATTTCATCTTGTGGATCCATTCGTCCAAGACGAGGTTGCACTCAGTGAGCGCATACTCCTGGCCTATAACCCAATCCAGGAGATTGGAGCTCACAGGGAAGCCTCTGGTGCTCTCAAAGTGACACCAGTCCCATCCGGTCTCCCCTATATCCTCTATCTCGTCACCAAACATGAAGGCTTCCAAACTTCTCGAAGCATACAATACTGATAAGGATTCACTCCTAGGGTGTTACGTATGACGATATAATAGAAATATACTATATTTCCTACAAAATCGACTACCCTCTCCCTCAAAGGCATTATCATTATACGGGTTATCTTCAAGTTGGGATCCTCTTAGGGGTTAACAACAGATCTATATCAGAAAAATGAGATGCATGGGTCTTGTCTTTGGATGTGAGCCATTATACTTTTTATACTGAAGACTGGATCATGGGGATTATAAAATAAGTTTAGTTTTAAGTAAAAGTATGCATAGATCATCAATATTAATAACTATCTCTTGCAAAATATAATTCGAGCCACTTTGCGCGGAAGGAACAACATTAGGTTTAAACTCCGCCTTATTTTAATTGTGTTAGTTTTATCATACAGTGTCAGTGGATTTCTCTATAATGGAGGACGGGTTTTTTGGATGTTTAGACCTGCGCAAGCAACATCACCATCATATCCTGTAGATGTCACAGTAAGCCCTTCATCTGATTACAACAACATCATAGTGGCTACACATGGGGATGAACTCACCGACGGGAATTGGATAGAGTTGGGAGGGGGTGAGTCGATCGAGATACCCGCCCTCAGCCTTGAGTTGAGTGTCCCAAACACTGCGGCATACGTCAGAGAGAACACAACCATCACCGTGGCCAGCGGGTACACGAGTAAAGAGATCAACTATCCCCTTGACACCCACAGGGCCTATATTGAGGGTGAGGAGATAAATGGGACATTCTGGGGTTCCTCCGGGTTCTCAGGGGTCACCATAGATCTCCGGCTGCTCAGGTTGTCGAGCTATACCGAGTTCAGGAATCTCCTGAGGGACACATATAGGGGGAACTTGGGTGATCTGCGGGGTAAACTTTCAAGCCCCTATTGGAGCGCATCGAAGATACTGGATTTCAATGGAGACGCAGTCTTCACCATCAGCCCCAATCCAGAGGCAGGGGATTATATCCTCATAGCGTCAAGGGAGGTAGGCGGTTCATACCCCAAAGACCTCTACCTCTACTCAGCGACCTTCGTTGAGGTACTGGAGAGGAGCTGCAATGTCACCGCAGTCTCCTCAGTCGATCGAGACGAGTTTCTCGACGTAGACATAGAGATCTCCGGGGGTGGGGGTTCTTTCACATACGGTGCCGCTCTCATACAGAAATCCGCGTACACGATGAACTTCAGGCTCACCAGCGACGGTCACAGAGACGACACGGAGCTATACCTCAATGAAGCCTTGGTCGGGAACGGTAGCCTTGCCGGTTCTTTCCTCTCTGGATCCCGTGGGGTCTCGTATTTCACCCTGAGTTATATCATACAGACTCTGAGAGCGGTTTTTGGCTCAAAGTCCATATCAGTGGGCATCGCGCAGAGCACATCAACGACGGGCTCGACATCGCTGGCGACATCAAACCTCCGTGGCGGAGAATATGTGCTCATTGCAGTGGTCTGGGAAGGTTACGTAGATCGCCTTGTAGCCTTCAACCAGAGCACGGTCACCATCAAAGCGCCCCCAGAGACACCTGTTGTTGTAGGGCCTCCCACCCCTTCACCTGAGGAGATTGAAGCTCTCCCGCCTGAAGAGGCGGCTGAGGTCTTCGATGCCCTCCCAACTGACACAGCTGCCTCCCTCCTCATGAGGGTCAACATCTCAACCGCCGCCGCCATCATGGAAAGGACCAGTGTCACGGTCTCAGCGGAGATCATGGAGAGGGTTAACATCTCAACCGCAGTCGCTCTCATTGGGAGGACGCCGACCATCGTCACCGCGAACATCATGGAGAGGATCAATGTCTCAACCGCTGCAGCCATCATTGAGGTGACCCCCATCGATCTCTCCGTGAGCATCATCGATAAGATCAACCACACTCAAGCTTCCTCCATCCTTGAAAGGACCTCCACAGACACTGCTGCCAGCATCATCGAGGGCATCTCCACGGAGAAGGCAACACAGGTTGTCGAGATGATGGAAATACAGACCGCTTCCACAATCCTGTCTAAAGCTCAAGTCCAAGCATCCTCCAAGATCTACGAGGAATTGGAACACACAAACGAGGAGAATGCAGGGGCCCTCATCCAGGCCGCAGTTCAGACCAACAACACAGAAAATTTCGCAGATATATTGCTGGCGGCAAGCGACAACGCGACCTCAGGCGGTCTACTCATGACAGATGCAGAATCCGGTGCTACCGTAGTCAGAGCGATGGCGGAAAAGAACCTGCACAAAGCCGCAAGTAAAGTAGAGGCCATGATCAAACACAGAGTAAGAGAACTCGCCCCAACCAAACAACAGGAATTACTTGACAAAGCCGCAGATATACTTGAGAATATATCGGCAGATGCCTTGGTAGCCATATTCATCGAGATCGCTGGTCTCCCAGAGACGCCGTTGACGGTGGCAGAGGCCATGGAGGCTATGAACATCGATAAAGTCACAGAGACAGTCAGCACATGGATCTCAACAGGGGCGTATTATGAACTGGTCGATGTCTTCGTACACCTCTCCGACGAGACACTGAAAACGGTCTGGGTCGGGCTGCCAAGCCAAAAAAGGACGATCATACGCCCCTACCTCTCCCTCGAGACCCGGACGCGGCTATCCGGACTCCCCGAGGTAGGAAAACCCAAGTTGGTCGTCCAGATAAAAGGCGCCCATAGCTCCGATGAGGAGTTAAAAGCCGCGATGGCGGATATGCCCCAAGTGAAATGGTCCGTGGTCTATGGGGATATCACCGTCTCCGACATCGAGGACGCATCGATGCTCATCATGGTGATGTCAGACGCCTGGCTGGAGTACACTGAGGCCGAGCTCAGAACCATCAAGAACTGGTACGATGAAGGGGGAAAGAGCATCTGGGTGGCCTCGGACAGCGACTTCGGTAGCGACGCACTCAGGCAGCACGAAGCCAATATTGTACTGGAATATATAGGCAGCTCACTCCGCATCGAATCCGCCTCAACGGAAGACCCGGTCTCCAACGGATACGCCCCCTACAGGGTCCTCGGCGTCAGCGACCACGTAGCCCCCGAGTTCCAGTTCCTGGTCTCAGGTGTGGACCGCGCCCTTTTCCATGGACCGGGAACCATCATCGGATACAAGGACGGCCATTATGTCGCATTAGAGGATGGGGAGCTAGAGAACGCCTATGTCATCATGACGACCTCAATATATGGTGTGGTCCTCGACAGAACAGACCCAGCGCCCGAGGTCCACCAAGCTGGTGAAAAAGGGCCCTACCCGGTCATGGCGATAGAAATCGACGATGAAAAGAGTAATGTGATAATCGCCACCGGGGATGCACCATTTGGGCATTACATAGGGATGTACAAACCCGAATTGAAGAAACCCGAGCGGTACAATCCCGACGTGAATCCCCAACAAGGCAGTAGACTGTTCGAAAACATCGTCGATTACGTGACCCAGTATTCGGGACTGCTTATCGAATCTACGAAAGCCATACAGAACAAGGACGCCGAGATATCAATCCTGCAAGAAGAGGTCTCAAGGCTCCAGATCGAGATCGAACCACTAGAAACCACAATCCCAAGGCTCAGGAATGAGATCTCAAGCCTCGAAAACAAAATTACGGACTTGGAAACCCAGATAACTGAAAAAGAAGGCCAGATCGATGGGCTTGAGAGCACGATCTCAACGTTAAACGAGGGAATAGCCGCTTCAAAAAGGTCTGCAAGGAGCTGGCGCATCTATATGATGATGTTACTCGTTATAGGGCTAGTTGCGGGTTATTACGCCAGAGACTGGGAAAAAATCGTCGATCGAGCGCGAGAGAAATATCCAAGACTAATTGAAACAATAAGAGGTAACGTGTGACATTATTCATGGTCCACCGCATGGAGATACCGTTTGAGCACCCCCATTGAAAAATCTGTTATAGGTTGAGATCTTCACGATGGATAATAAACTCATATTCTTGATCCTG
>JASFTK010000106.1:0-5312 GCA_050053595.1 Candidatus Bathyarchaeota archaeon
GTTCTACAGGGTCCTCGTCAGGTGCCTGCATATCGACAACATCAAGATAAGGGTTGCACTTCAATGTGGCTTTAACCTTATCACCTATTTTTGTAGCATCCAACTCGATGGCTATCCTGTTCCTGCGTATGTAACCTATGAAGAGGTTCATCAGGGTAGCCATAAGTTGAGAGGTTCTCTTTGCGTTGGCACCTACGACCCAGAACCCGTCTTGCCACTCCTCATGATGTATAGTAACAAAACCCGTCTCGCTCAGAAGGCCGATGAAGAATCTCTGTAACTCTTCAAGGCGACAGTGTAATATGAGGTTCAACAAGACCATATCGTTAGTCGCTCAACGTTTGTTATATATTATGTCCGCTACTTAAGGTTGGGATCAATAGTGATAGTTATCGACGGACACACGCATTTCGCAGGTCCTGGGAAAGGGTATCCTCCGAACACGATGGAGGACCTCCTAGTGATCATGGATAGGAATGGTATAGATTCTATCGTAACCTGTGCTCCGTATTCTTCGATAGGGGAAGATAGGACCTACGACGAGGCGAACCGGTTCCTCGTTGACTCTATGGAAAAAGCCTCAGGTCGGATTATCGGGTTCCTGCGCGTTAACCCTCACCTCCAAGAGCACGCTTTAAAGAGAATCGAGGTCGGGGTGAAGGAACAGGGCTTCAAGGGCCTCAAATTCCACCCGAGGAATGAAGCTTTCGCCATAAACAACGAGAAATTGGTTTTTCCCATAGCTGATTTGGCATCAAAGTTGAAAGTACCAATCCTCATCCACACAGGGGAACCAGACACATATGGTTATGCCCAGCCCACGTTAGTCGGAGACCTCGCTGACTCCTACCCGGATCTCACCCTTATTGTCGGCCACATGGGTAAACGTCTTTATGAGGATGCAATCTGCGTGGCGAGGTGGTTCGAGAACATCATATTAGAGACCTCATTCAGGAATCCAGGTGACATTGCTCGAGCCGTCAAACGCGTCGGAGCCGAGAGGGTCGTTTATGGTTCTGATATGCCTTTCGGGGTCCCGGAGATCGAGATGATGAAAGTCCGGTTGTGCGACATCACCCAGAGGGAGAAGGAGATGGTACTGGGGGAGAGTATGGCCGGAGTCTTGGGATTGGAGGCGGATGGATGATGATCATCGACGGCCACGTTTTCCTCGGGAAGACGATATACATGGAACAGGATCTGGAGACTCTGATCACAAACATGGACAGGTTCGGCGTGGGAGCCTCAGTCGTGGTAGCTCCCCCACCTGGCCCCTTCTACATAGATGCTAACGCGTACGTCAGAGAGGCGGTAGAGGAACACCCAGACAAGTTGGTAGCCCTATACCGGGCCAATCCCCATCTCAAGGGAGAGGCGGACCGTTTCAGTGAAGCCCTAGAGCGTGGTTTCGTCGGTCTGCAACTAGACCCGACTAACGATGGATATGGGGTGGGTAGCGATATTATGGATCCTCTAGTCAAGGTCGCTGAGGAGGAGAGGGTCCCGGTTTACATCCGCTCTGGAGACTCTATCTTCTGCCCGCCTGAGGCGATAGTGGACTATGCAACCGATTTTGAGGAAGTCAACTTCGTCACAAACAACAGTCGGAGGGCTTACTGGGCTCTGAAAGGATGCGAAAACGTATACCTGATGTCTCAACCCTTCCCAACACTGGGCTTCCAGAGGGGATACGCTGAGAGATTCGACATCAGCAAGCTGGTGTTCGTATCAGACGCCCCTCTCGGGATACTGGATGTGGAGATGAAGGGCGTGGAGCTGGCTGGTCTGGATGAAGACCAGAGAGAGAAGATCCTCGGGGGTAACCTTGAGAGGATCATCAATGTATGATGGCGTCACCCGGAAATAACTAACCCTTTTTCACATATAGGGAGTGATCGATGTTAATTCAGCGTCTACGTAGCCTGGGGTTGATTATCTCCTCAAGTGTCTGACCGATGAGGACCAGAGAGGCGACGGTGAAGGCGATACACAACCCCGGGGGTATTATCCACCACCACGCAGGGTAACCCATGTTGGCATACCAGCCCCCTGAGGTCTGGGCATAATGGAGTATCATGCCCCAACTCTTGTTGCCCGGGTTGCCTAGACCCAGGAAGGCTAAGCCGGCTTCGGACATCATGGCACCGGCCACCTGATAGATCATGGTAGCCATGATGAGGGGGGAGACATTGGGGAGAATGTGTTTGGTTATGATATGTCTATCCCCTGCACCGATGGCTTTAGAGGCTTCGACATACATCCGCTCCTTGATGGAGAGGGTGGACGACCTGACCATCCTAGCCGTCCCAGTCCAACCTAAAATAGATATGGCCAGGACCATGATGAAGAAACTCTGTTTCCCGAAAATAGCCATCAGGAGTATGAGCAGGGGTATACTTGGGAGGATCATGATGACATCTGTGAACCTCATGAGCACCTCGTCAATGGACCCCCCCAAGAAGCCTGCGACCACGCCTATCAGTGTCCCAATGGTCACCGTAAAGATTGCCGCTGCGAATCCGATGGTGAGGGAGATCCTGGTGCCGAAAATCAGTTCAGAGAAGATATCCTGCCCTATATCGTTGGTCCCCAAGATGTACTCGTTAGACGGGGGCCTGAACGGCCGGTCTACCCTCTTGTAGGGGTCATATGGGGCTAGGAAGGGCGCAAAAATTGCCGTGAGGATGAATGTCAGGAGAATGGCTAATCCCAAAAGGCCTGACTTGCTCCTCCTGTAGACTTGAGCGAATTCCTTGATTCCTCTCTTGAACCTTTCAATGGTTAGTCGCATGCGGGTGCTCTCTGTCCCTTCTGCCATTCTCCACACCTCCTAGATTTTTATCCTCGGGTCCAACCATGCACATATCAAGTCCGCTATCAAATTAGCCAACAAGACAGTGATAGCGGTAATGAAGAATGCTCCCTGCAGTAGGAAGAAATCATCGTTCATTATAGCCAGATATATCAGACGCCCCATCCCGGGGTAGGAGAACACTGTTTCAGTGAGTATTGCACCGTTGACCATGAAACCAAATCGCAGGGCGGTCACAGTCACCATGGGGAGCATCGCATTACGTGCTGCGTGTTTGAACATCATCGACCATTGGTTAACACCCTTCGCTTTAGCAGTGACCATATAGTCCTCTCCCAAGACCTCCACAGTCGAGTTGCGCATGTATAAGACATACATCCCTATCTGCCTGACGAGGAGGGTAGTGAGGGGGAGGGTCGAATGGAACAGGACATCACCGAAATATTCAAAGGCATTCGCGAAATCCTTCCCCGGCGTTATTGATCCGAATAGGGGGAAAATGGGGAGATAATAAGCAAACACCAAGAGTAGGATCATACCCAGCCAAAAGTGAGGGGTAGAGCGGACGAACATACATATGTTCGTACCCCAAAGGTCTATCCTAGTACCCCTTTTCCACGCAAAGTAAACCCCCACGGCAAAGGAGATAATGGTTGAAATGAGGATGGATGTGCCTAACAGGAAAAGTGTCCAGGGCATCCTCTCCTTCACTATATCGAAAACCGGCCTGTGATAATACAGAGAGTATCCGAACTCCCCCTTAACGGTGCTCTGGATAAAGTCGAAATACTGCATATGTAACGGCTTGTCCAAACCAAACCTCGCCCTGAGCCTCTCGATCTGCTCCAAGGGGATCCGTGGATCCTCAGAGAGGTAGCGCTCAAACGGATCAGTGCCAGCACTCCTCGCTAAGAAAAAAATGACCGAGATCACTACAAAGAACGTGATTAGCCTTGACCCCGTCCGTTTCGCGATATACGCCATGTGACCACTTTACCTACTGTATCGTGCAGCCGACAACCTTATTTTATCTCTATACAGATAAATACTCTGTTTGATTGTAAAAAAATAAGAAAAGGGGATTTTCGTTTACTTCTTTCCGTACATGTATACAGCTGCGACAGCAACTATCGCTAGTACAACGACTACGCCTGTCACCGTAGCTCCGTAGGACTCCCAGAAAGAGGGCTCAGGAGGCGGAGTAGGCGGTGCCGGTTCGGAAGCTTCTATGGCAAAGGTGGTCAGCAGGTCGGTGTATCCGGTGGCCGTAGACTCCACTCTGATAGTGTAATCTCCTTCATTCCATCCTGATGTATCAAAGGACATTTCGTAGGTTCCGTCTGCTACCGACTCCAATTCATACGGCGTAGGATCTCCCGTCAGCATTGCCGTGACTGATGCTTCAGTTACGGCCTCACCCGCCGGATCTGTATATTTCACGCCGAGGGTGAAGGTATCTCCAATCTCGACTTCAGGTGGCGGTGTGTTGACGACAGAGATGCTCATAGATTTCAGTGTCTGACTAGCTATTTCACGGACATTGATATAGTCCCAGAAGGTGCCCCTGCCCGCTGCGAAGTGATCCACCCAACCAGAAAGCTTGTCCGTCCTGTAGACGCTGGGGCTCTGCCGGAAGTACATCACCACGAGGGGTACCTCCTCAGCTAGGATCTCCTGCATCCTCCAGACGGTCTCCTTCCTCTCCTCCACATCGAACTGTGTACTCTGGAGTTCAGCCAACTGGTCCATCTCGGCGTTCACAAAACCATAGTAGTTCGGGTTGGGGATCGAGGACGAATGGAGCCTCGTCCTGAACCATTGTGGATCAATGCTCTGGGAAGAGCCTAGTAGCCATGTGTCTATCTTCTGCGGGGAGTCCAGTGGCTGGGTGATCTTACCCCAGAGGGTCTTCCACTCCATGTACTGGACTGTAGCATCCACGCCAATTGTACCCAAGTTCTCTGCGATGAGTTCAGCAGCCCGTACGCGTACTGGGTCATAAATGGGTGGGCCTATGTCGAAAGCCAATGGCTCACCTGCATGCTCCCCTGTACCCTCACGTACGCCGTCACCATCTGTGTCGACCCAGCCTAGATCATCGAGGATCTCAGCAGCCTTTTCAAGGTCGAAAGTGTAGGTCTCAGTCACGTCGGGGTTGTACCAGATACCCCAGAAGGGAGCCTGTACTCCGACCGGTCCGGGTATCCCGTAGCCTAGTAGGAGGGTCTCGACGAGGTCCTCCTTGTCCACTGAATGGGCACAGGCATACCTGAACTCCTTAACGCTGAAAGGCCACTTGGCGTTGTTCATCCCCCAGTGATACATGTAGGGACGGTTGTAGAGGTAGAGGCCTATGCCTTCCTCCCTCAGTAGGGCAGGAATCGCCTCGGAGGCGAGGAATCCGGTGAAGACATCCACATCGCCCCTCTTGACTGCGAGAAGCTCTGCATCTCCGCTTGTGATGATGGGTCTCAACACCTCGTCGATGTAGGGTTTACCG
>JASFTK010000107.1:0-5272 GCA_050053595.1 Candidatus Bathyarchaeota archaeon
CTCCCAACTCGTCCAGGATCTCTAGGGTGTGGATTATGACGCCGCAGCTGGACTTCATATCGCATGAACCCCTGCCGTAGAGCTTCCCGTCCTCTACCACAGGGTCGTAGGGGTCCTTGGTCCAGGCCCCCGGGACTGCGATGGGGACAGTGTCCAGATGGCCGTTGAACGCGAGGAGCCGGTCAGCCCCGGGGTTGACCGTGGAGACGACTACGGGGCGCTCCTTGGAGCCCCTCAGCTCAACTCCTAGCCCTGAACCCTCCAGGATCTCCTTGACCTTATGTGTGACCTCCTTCTCCTCTCCCGTGACGCTGGGGATCCTCACCAGCCCCTCTGCGAGCTCTAGGATCCTCTCATCGTCAACGAGGGAGAGGGCTCTCTCAAGTCTGTTCATATCTTTCACAGTTGAGAGAATTGGGTTGCCCCTATATTACGGCGCCGGGTAGAGCGCCCCCAATACCACCGCCCTCCTAGCCCCCGTGGCCCGGGGGATGTTTGCGGGGTTGCCCATCAGATGCTGGTTTGCGAGGACAGCCATCAAGACAGCCTCCTTGGAGTCCCCGGGGAGCCCCAAGTCACCGCTCATCCCGATGGGGGTGGGAGCGAGCCTCGAAGCCAACGACTCCACCAGGAACCGGTTCCGGGCGCCACCCCCCGAGAGGAAGATCTCGTCGACATCACACCAAGGCAGCATCTCCTCATAGGCCCTCGCGATGGACTCGACAGTGAGGGCGGTGGCTGTTGCGACCGTGTCCCCGAAGCTCAACCCCTTCGCCTCGGCCTCCTCGAGCAACTGAGATGCATAGGCCTCGCCGAACACCTCTCTCCCAGTGGTTTTCGGAGGCTCCCGGCTGAAGTAGGGGTGCTCCAACAGCTCCTCAAGGAGGGCATGGTCGATCTCTCCCCCTTCGGCTATACGTCCATCCTCGTCCAGACCCCTGGAACCCCGGGTCTCCTCCCTGACCAGGGCGTCGATGACCATGTTCCCGGGGCCTGTGTCGAAGGCGACCACCTCGTCCACGGTGGCACCTGCAGGGAGGTGGGTGAGGTTGGCGATGCCCCCCATATTCTGGAGTACCCTGCTGCGGTCGGGGTGGCGGTGGAGGACGAAATCCAGATAAGGGGTGAGGGGGGCGCCCTCCCCACCCGCGGCGACATCAGCCTTCCTGAAGTCGGCGACCGTCGAGATACCCGTCCTCTCGGCGATGACCGCGGGCTCCCCGATCTGGAGGGTGGACCTCACCCTGAACCCATGGATGTCCCGGGGCTCCGGGAGGTGTTGGACGGTCTGGCCGTGGGAACCTATGAGGTCAACCTCCCCCGCTGAGATATCGTGGTCTTCCATGAGGTGTAGAGCTGCCTTTGCGAAGGTCTCGCCCAGGACGAAGTTCATCCGACAGACTAGGTCGACGGTGGAGGTCTCGGGGGAGAAGAGCCTGAAGATGTCCCGTTTCAGACCGGGCGGGTAGGGGTAGGTCTCATAGCCCAGGATCTCAATCTCAGTCCCGGTCCCCGAGCCCCCGATCTCAGCTGCGACCGTTGAGACCCCGTCCGCTGAGGTCCCGGAGATGAGGCCTATGATACGCTTCGTCTCTTTCTCCCGGATCTCCTGCAGCCTCTCGTGGGCTCCCAATGTCTACTCCCTCCTGTGGGCGATCCTGCCCCCGACCATGGTGAGCTGGACTGAGAGGTCACTACTGAGGACCACGATATCTGCGTCCATCCCGGGGGCCAGCCTCCCTTTCCTGTTCGAGGCTCCAGCTATCCGTGCGGGGGTCTCGGACGCCATCTCCACGGCCTCCCTGACGCTGAACCCTGCCAGCCGCACCATGTTCCGGACCGCCCCACCAAGCCTCAAGGTGCTCCCGGCGAGACGCTCCGATTTGAGGAAGCTCTTCCCCTCCCTGACCGTCACCTGGAGCCCCCCGAACATGTGGACCCCCTCAGGGAGCCCCGCAGGCGCGATGCAGTCAGAGATCAGGGCCACCCCACCAGATCCCTTAGCCTTAGCAGCCAACCTGAGGGTTGCAGGGTGGAGGTGGAACCCGTCTGCCACGAGCCCCACGGAGACCCTGTCATCTGCGAGGGCAGCCCCCGCGGCCCCCGGCTCCCTGTGGTGGAACGGTCCCATGGCGTTGAATAGATGAGAGGCATGCCTCACCCCTGCCTCGATCCCCGCAACCAGCTCGTCATGGGTGGCGTCGGTATGGCCTGCCGCCGGGACGATCCCCTCGGAGGAGAGCCATCGGACGGCCTCAAGTACGCCTTCGATCTCAGGGGCCAGGGTGACCATCCTCAGCGAGCCCCCCGACGCCTCATGGAGCTCCTTGAGCTCACCCCTGTCCGGCGGGCGGATATGAGCCCTGTTCTGAGCCCCGCTCTTCTCGGGGTTGATGAAAGGCCCCTCCAAGTGGATCCCCAACGGCTCGGCACTCCCTGTTACCCGCCCGATAACTCCCCTCATGCCCTCAACGGCTTCACGGAGGGCCTCACGGGAAGCGGTGTGGGTGGTGGGGAGGAAGGAGGTTACGCCACCCCCTACCAAGAATTCTCCGAGACCCTCAACTCCCCCTGGGGCCATGGCGTCGTAGCCCCCTCCCCCGTGGACGTGGATGTCGACGAAGCCCGGGGCGATATAGCAGCCCTCAAAGTCGAGGAGGTTGTCATGTGAGCCGGGCTCCTCTTCCTCTATGCCCTTTATCTTGCCCCCCTCGACCACCACTATGCCTCTTGGGATAATCCTCTCAGGGGTGAGCAGGGTCCCCCTGATCGCTGTCCCCATCACTCCTCACCTCCATAGATCAGGGACTCCCTTCGAACCCCCTCAAAGACATCTAGGTCATCCCTCCAGCTTCCGACTATCTCCTCGGCGGACTCCCCTCTGATTAGGGCTTCCCTGACCTTGTCGGTGCCTACTAGGAGGTCGAAGTGGGGGTGCTCCGAGTGGCTGGGCGGGGTCCAGCGGAGCTCCTCAGACCAGAGCCTGAGGGCTGAAGCGAGCATGTGGAGACCAGTCTCGACGGGCTTTAAGGTCCTGCGGTCGGTGACGTGGATCTGGACCCCGTTGCAGAGTTTCCCTGCGTGTTTTGCGAAGGTTGGGTTGAAGTGGCAGGCCCTGAAACGGACACCCGGGAGGCCGATATCGTTCACCTCCCCAGCCCAGTCCCTCCCATTGATCCAGGGCGCGCCGATCAGCTCGAAGGGACGGGTGGTCCCCCGGCCCTCTGAGATGTTGACCCCCTCGAAGAGGCAGGTGCCTGGGTATACTGTGGCGGTTTTGAGTGTCGGGAGGTTGGGGGAGGGCATCACCCAGGGGAGCTGGGTCTCGTCGAACCACATACTCCTCTCCCAGCCCTCCATCCCCACCACCCTGAGGTCAGCCCCAATCTCCCCGTTGATCATCAAGGCGAGCTCCCCGATGGTGAGACCGTGGCGGATGGGGACGGGGTGGAGACCGATGAAGGACTCAAACCCCGGCTTGAGGACCCCGCCTTCCACATCGACGCCGTTTAATGGGTTAGGCCGGTCGAGCACCACGAACCCGATGCCGCCTTCTGAGGCGGCCCCCAGGGCGTAGGTCAGGGTCGAAACGTAGGTGTAGAACCGCGCCCCCACATCCTGGATGTCTAAGACCAGGGTCTCCACCCCCTCTAGCATCTCAGGGGTCGGTTTCTCGAACTCACCGTAGAGGCTGTGGACGGGGAGACCAGTGGCACCGTCAGTATGCGATTCAACCGGGAGGGCGTCTTGGACATCCCCCCTCGCACCGTGCTCGGGGCCGAAGATCACCATGACCTCGATCCCCGGATGGGCGTGGAAAGTGTCTATAGTGGATGTCAGGTCCGGTGTCACACCTGTGGGGTTTGTTATGAGGCCGATGCTCCCCTCAAGATACTCTCCAGGGTCTCTGAGGAGGACCTCGAGCCCCGTCCGGACCCTCATCTGATCCCCTCCAGGGCACGACGGAGGATCCCCCCGGCTTCGGAGAGTCTACTCCTCGCCTCTCTCACCGTCATCCCCCCTTTGAGTATGAGCACCGCGACCTTGAGGTCCCACCCCGCTTTCTCAAGGGTCTCTGAAGCCTTCCCAGGCTTGACGCCCGTTATCTCTGCGACGATCCTGGCTGCCCGTTCTCTGAGCTTATTGCTTGTGGGCTGGACACTGATCATGTAGCCGTCGTGGACATAACCCAGTTTTGTCATCGCTGCGGTGGTGAGCATGTTGAGCACCATCTTCTGGGCGGTCCCCGCCTTCATCCGGGTAGACCCCGAGACCACTTCAGCCCCGGTTTCAACGACGATAGCCATATCCGCCAGCCCCTCCATAGGCGACCCCGGGTTACATGTGATTGTGATGGTCTTGCCCCCTGTCTCCCTGGCCTTCCTCAGGGCTCCCAAGGCGTAAGGGGTCCCCCCAGAGCCTGAGAGGGCTACTAAGAGGTCCTTCCCCTCAAAGCCGTTCTCCTCAAGGGCTTTCTCTCCCAACCGTTCATCGTCCTCAGCCGCCTCGATGGAGCCGAAGACCGCTCCCGGTCCCCCTGCGATGATAGCCCTGAAGAGGTCAGAGGAGACACCGAAGGTAGGGGGGAGCTCCGCCGCCTCCAGGACGCCGAGCCTACCGCTGGTCCCCGCGCCTGCAAAGAAAATTGTACCCCCTCCTCTGATCGTCTCCACGATGGCTTCCACACCAGTTGTGATGCTCGGTATCACCTCAGCAACGGCCCCTGTGACCTTCCCGTCCTCGGCGTTGATGATGTGCAGGATCTCCTCGATGGGTCTCTTGTCCATACCCTTAGAACTCGGGTTTCTCTCCTCTGTCCTTCTCATCTTGATCCCTCCATCAACGCCTCTTGGGAGGCCTTGACCCTGTCCAGGTGCACTTGGTCGAGTTCCACCCCGATCTCCTTTAGGGCTAGGAGCACTGCACCCACCTCAGGGGGGAATAAGGGAGGGGTTATACTGCATGAGGGGGCGACGCGTCTGATCTCTTGACTCAGCGAGTCTTGGATAACCGGGCTTAACTTGAAGACCCCGCCGACGATGCCTACGGTGAACCCCCCTTGGAGTCCCAGCCGGTTGATGACTGAGGAGGCTGCGATCCCAAGCTCCTCTCCGGCTCCCCTGAGTATCGTGAGGGCCACCCCATCCCCCTCGTCAGCTGCTTTACCTACCAAGGAGGCCAGTGCCGCGACCTCCTCACTGCCCATACCTTCGTTGTACACCCGATCCACGAGCTCCCTTGGATCCCCGAGCCCCAGCTCCCCCTCCACCCT
>JASFTK010000108.1:0-5167 GCA_050053595.1 Candidatus Bathyarchaeota archaeon
GTTATTATCGGAGCTTGGATGGTGTTAATATTGGTGCTGGGCACAGTGAGGTCCACCGTCCACCCCACGGAGAACGTGGAGAAGGTGGAGAGCGCTATAAGGAACATCCTGGGAGATATACCCCTGCAACGTGCTGAGCGGTGGGGCGGCTTAGTGGTTGAAGGGAAGATAGAGACCTTGGAGAGTTTACGCCCCCTCAGAGACTTACTGCGTAGACTGAGAATCAGGGATACATTTTATTCCGTCCTCACTCGCGCAGCCTCCGAGGACCACCTCTCCTTCGGTTTGAACAAACAGGCCGCATATGCAGGGAAAGCCTCGCTCCACCTTTCAAGGGAGTCACCCCTCGGACCCATCCATATCGAGCTGAACGGGGACATCGAGACGGCCATCAAATACCTGTGCAAATAAACTTAGACCCAGCCTAGAATGTGCTGGATGGTTGTATTATCACCTGTTATAATAATCAAGGGTACCAAGTAGTTATTCCCCTGAAAAGTATATACTATATATATTAACTATTACCTTTTTTAATAAAAGATAAATAGATTGTTTGAGCGCCTTATACGATTTGAGAGGTGAACCGCATTGAATAGTTACATAGAGAGTGTATACAACAAAGTCGTGGAGAAAGACCCAGGTCAAGAGGTCTTCCACCAAGCGGTCTACGAGGTCCTAGAGTCCCTCGAGCCTATGATAGAGAAATTCCCCAAGTACAAGGAGCATGCGATCCTTGAGAGGGTGGTCGAGCCCGAGAGGATCGTACAGTTCAGGGTTCCTTGGAGGGATAGAGACGGTAAATTGAACATCAACAGGGGCTTCAGGATCCAGTTCAACTCCGCCATCGGCCCTTACAAGGGAGGGTTCAGGTTCCACCCCACAGTCACTCAGGGACTCCTCAAGTTCCTGGGTTTCGAGCAGACCTTCAAGAACAGCCTTACCGGCCTCCCCATGGGTGGGGGCAAGGGGGGCTCCGATTTCGATCCGAAGGGCAAGACTGATGAAGAGGTGGAGGCGTTCTGCCACAGCTTCATGTTGGAGATGTACCGTCATATAGGGCAGTTCGTTGACGTCCCTGCCGGCGATATCGGCGTAGGTGCCCGGGAGATCGGCTACTTGTACGGCACATTCAGGAAGATCACCAATGTCCACGGGACATGCGTCCTGACGGGGAAAGGTCCGACATACGGCGGGTCGCTCATCAGGCCTCAGGCCACCGGCTACGGCAACGTCTACTTCTGTCAGGAGATGCTCAAGACCGAGGGAGATGAGTTAAAGGACAAGGTCGTCACCATCTCGGGCTCCGGGAACGTCGCCCAGTACGCCGCCGAAAAGAGTCTCCAGCTGGGGGCTAAGGTTGTGACTATGAGCGACTCCAGTGGCTGTGTCTACGTACCTGACGGCATCACCCGGAAGGAGTGGGAGTGGATCATGGAGCTCAAGAACGTCCGCAGAGGGAGGATCAAAGAGTTCGCAGATGAGTTCAATTATGACTATGTCGTCAAGGGCAAGCCATGGGGGTACAAGTGTGACATCGCCCTACCCTGCGCAACCCAGAACGAGCTGGACGGGGACGACGCCCAGGCTCTGGTGGATAACGGTGTCCTGGCCGTCGGTGAGGGAGCCAATATGCCCAGTACCTTGGAGGCCATCAACGTATTCCTGGAGAACAAGATCCTCTACTCCCCAGGCAAGGCATCCAACGCCGGGGGTGTCGCAACCTCAGGCCTAGAGATGGCTCAGAACAGCCAGCGCTACTTCTGGAGCCGGGAGGAAGTCGACGCCAAGCTCCACCAGATAATGGTGAACATCCACAAGAACGCCTATGAGACGGCGAAGATCTTCGGTGAACCAGGAAACTACGTGCTTGGAGCGAACATCGCGGGCTTCATGAAGGTCGCTGACGCGATGATAGCCCAGGGCCATATGGCTTAACCCCATCTCAAAGTGGGGTCCATGAAGAAGATAGTCTGCCGCTGCCACGACGTCACCGAGTCGGACATAGAGGACGCCATAGATGCCGGTTACGACGACTTCGAGACGCTGAAGAGGATAACGGGGATAACGACGGGGCACTGCCAGGGGAAGACATGCATGGATCTTGCCGGCGGTATACTGCAGAGGAAGACGGGTAAGGAGGTCACCCAGACCACCAGGATACGGGCGCCCATTGATCCCCTGACCCTCGGGAGCCTGGCCAAGCCCAGGGAAAAAACGGTATGACGCTGTGAACGGTTTGGAAGATTGGAGAATTTACGAACACCCGATACTTGAGTTCGACAGGGGCGAAGAGGTGACCATCTACCTCGACGGTAAGCCCATGAAGGCCTTCGAGAACGAGACGGTTGCTGCCGCCCTCTACGCCAACGGCCTGAGGGAGTTCAGCAAGAGCATCAAATACCGGAGGCCACGGGGCTTCTTCTGCGCTATCGGTCGGTGCTCCGCGTGCATGATGGAGGTCGACGGGGTCCCCAACGTGAGGACCTGCATCACCATGGTCAAAGACGGGATGCAGATCAGACGCCAGAGATATCCTGCAGACCTCCTCTCACCCATCCTCAACCTGATGAAGCTCCCACCCCAGGTCTATATGAGGCTGATGACCCGGCCCGGTATCATCTACAAACCTGCCATGAAGGTTATGCGCCAACTCACAGGTTTGGGATCCTTCCCCAAGAAGGTCCCTGAGGACACACTGTCCCCGGACCAGGGGGCCCAGGGAGAGATCTCGACGGAGTTCCTCGTTGTAGGTGGGGGCCCCTCCGGGATGTCCGCGGCCATTGAGGCCGGCCAGCGGGGTGTCGACATTATCATCGTGGACGACAAAGATCAGTTGGGGGGGCAGCTCGTCAAGCAGACCCATACTTTCTTCAGCGATGTCAAGTACGCTGCGGGGAAACGGGGGTTCAAGCTAGGTGAGGAGATGATAGCCAAGCTGGACAAGTTACCCAATGTGAGGGTGATAACAGAGACCAGCGCTGTAGGCTACTACCCCAACGAGAACACCATGCTGATGAAAGGGCCCAACAACACCACCCTGAAGGTCAAGGCTGAGAAATACCTGATCTCCACCGGGGCCTACGAGAAGACCCTTGTCTTCGAGAACAACGACCTCCCGGGCGTCTACGGCGCCGGCGGGGTCCAGACCCTCCTTAATGTCTTCGGTGTCAAACCCGGGAACAAGGGGATACTCTTGGGCACGGGGAACGTCGCGTTGATTGTGGCCTACCATCTACTCCAGGCTGGCATCGAGGTCGGCGGGGTCTTCGCCCCTAGCTTCAGGCGTGTGAGGGGGTACTTCGTCCACGCAGCCAAGATCAAACGCTTCGGGGTGCCCGTCGTCACCCGGCACACCATCGTGAAAGCCCTGGGGAAGAACGAGGTTGAGGGGGCGATTATGACCAGGCTGAACACGGATTATAGTCATGTGGAGGGATCCCAGTTCAAGATTGACTGCGACTTCATCTGCATTGGCGTCGGTCTCAACCCGGCCTACGACTTGGTGCAACTTTTCAACCCCAAGATGGTGAGAAACAGGACCCTCGGGGGCTTCGTGCCCATTAGGGATAAGACCTATCGCTTTGCGGAGAATGCATACATCGCCGGTGACTGCGGGAGCATCGAGGAGGCCACCACCGCCGTCCTTGAAGGGGGTCTGGCGGGTTTATATGTGACTGAGGCGCTGGGCCGCGGGAGCGAGGAAGTCACGGACAAGATTGAGGAGTACGAACACGCGTTGGAGGAGGACAGGAGCTCCCCCTTCAGCACCGGCCTCAAGGCGGCCATCAAGGAGATCACAGTCGAGGACATCATGGAGGTGCTCAATTAGATGTCAGAGGAAGAGATGAAGGATGTCCAGAGGGGGTACAACACCCGGGAAGAGCTCGAGGATATGGGGGTTCTCCCCCCCGAGGAGACTATCAAAGAGAAGCGGGTGGCCATAATCGAATGCACCGAGGAGATACCTTGCAACCCCTGCGCCTACGTCTGCCGCGTCGATGCCATCTCCAAGGATTCACTGAGCACCCCCGGCGATGTGGACTGGGAGAAATGCACGGGCTGCACGGCGTGCATAGCCGTCTGCCCTGGCCTCTCCCTCTTCATGCAGCAGATAAAGGACGGTAAGGGTTATGTCACCATGCCCTACGAGCTCCTCCCTGAGCCCGAGATCGGGGACCGGGTGGAGCTGATGGACCGCGCCGGCAAGGTGGTCGGTGAGGGGGTCATAGTCCAACCCACTTACCAGGCCAGAGGGGACGCCTATCCCCGCTGGGTGGTCACGGTGGAGATGGATGACCCCGAGCTGTCCTATGAGGTCAGGGCCATAAAGATCCTGAGGGATCGAGAGTGACCGGGAAAATCGAGAATCTGGTAGTCGGCGGCGGGGCCATGGGGCTGTCAGTCGCTTACAACCTGATAAAGAAGGGTAGGGAAGCCCATGTCCTTGAGGGGGACTACCTGAACGCCGGCTCCACGGGCCGGAACGTGGGTGTCCTCAAGGCCCGTAACCCCTATGCCATAGGCGAAGGCAACAAGGACCTGGTGAAACTTGCAGAGAAAGGGCTGAGGCTCCACGGGGGACTCTCAAGCGAGACCGGGATCAACACCTTCTACAAAAAGAGCGGCTGCCTCATAGTTGCCAAGGATGAGGGGGACCTCCAGCAGCTCCGTGAGCACCACGACCACTTCACCGGACTGGGGCTGAAAGACATAGAACTGACCCCCGGAGAGATACACAACAGGTGGCCCTACTTCGACCCCGACAGCGTCCTAGCTGGCTTTTACTCCCCTGACGAGGCGAATGCCCATCCCTTCGGGGTGGTCTGGGCCTACGTCGAGAACATCAAGGAGATGGGGGGGCGGGTGGAGAAGCAGAACAAGGTGACTGAGATCGGGGAGACCGCAGACGGTTACCGGGTTACGGCTCAGGACGGGGTGTATGAGGCTGAGAACGTGATGGTCGCCTGCGCCATCGACAGCTCAGGGCTCACCGAGCAACTCGGCCACGAGATACCTATGACCCCTCTGAGGAAAGAGGTACTCATCTCGGAGCCCGTGAGGCCTTTCTTGGGCCCGACGGTGGAACGCCTGTCCACCAGCTTCCAGGTCACCCAGACTATGAGGGGAGAGATCATGGGAACAATCAACTGGATGGAACCGGGTTTCG
>JASFTK010000109.1:0-5165 GCA_050053595.1 Candidatus Bathyarchaeota archaeon
GATCTTCCTCTTGTCTCTGCGGTCTATCAGATTCCCAGCGGGGATGGCGAGTATCACCTGGATCACAGTGGCCAGGGTGAGGAGGGTGCCCCAGTCGAGGGCCCTGAGGCCTAGCGCGTCCTCTGCGTAGACCACCCAGAAAGGCCCGGTGAATGCGTTGAAGAAAAGGGAGATCACCAGGATCACCGCGTAGACCTTGAGCTCTCTCGGCATCCACCTCAATGTCTCCAAGGTCTCACGGTATGCCCCACCCACGATCCGTATAAAATCTGAGCGGGTGGCATGGGGCTCTGGGAGGGTCTCATCTAGGTACCTCCAGTTGATGAATGTGATCAGGGTGAGGGCGAGGAATGTCCATCCGTAAAGGAGACGCATAGCCTGGACCAGCCCCAAGGTCTCGATCAGATAACCCCCCAAGAAGGGGGAGAGGATCCCGAAGAAGGCAGGTAGGCTGGTGACCGCCGCAAAGCCCCTGCCCCGGGCATCGGCCTCCATGGAATCGGCAAGGAGAGCACTTGAGGCGGGGAACCGGAAGACTAGGAGACCGTTGAAGAAACTAGCGGCTGCCAGGTACCTCCAATCCGGGGCCAACATATAGACGGAGAAGAGAGCAGCATTCACTGCGCCAATGACCACCAGGGTCCTCTTCCGGCTATAGTTGTCGGCGAGAGCACCGGCGATAGGGTATACAAACATCGCGGCTAGAGGCCTGAGGCTGTTGACGATGCCGATGTCCACCTTGCTCCCTCCTAGAGCAAGGACATAGAGGCTGAAGTAGGGGAAGGTGATGAAGAGGCTGAGCTGTCTGATCACCATCCCCACGGTGAGGACCAAGACGTTACCCTTTATCACCTCCCTCATCGAAGAGAGCCAACCCTCCTCAGATCCCATGTTAACATCTCTAGGAGGCTCTACACTCAAAAATCGAGCGGTCTGAGGGCATAAGGGGTTTATATGAACCCGAGAAGACCCACTAAATGTCTGGAAAATGGAGATAGGTATCATCGGGGGGACTGGGAACATGGGGAGGGGACTGACCCTACGTCTCGCCCTGAAGCACAACATCCTAGTGGGCTCAAGGAGCCGGATGAAGGCGGAACGCATCGCTAAAGAGCTCAATAACATCTCCAAGGGCTTCTACCTTGAGGAGATAGAGGGTTCCATAAATGGGGTCCCCAACGCTGAAGCCATCGAGGGCTCCGAGGTGATCATGGTCACCCTCCCGCCTGAGCCCTCCCTCCCAGCCATGAAGGGGTTGAAGCAGTGGCTGACTCCCGACCATATCGTGGTCTCGACGGTTGTCCCGATGAACAGGAGGGAGGGTCTCTTCTACTGGACCCCCCTTGAGGAGGACCCAGGCTTCGAGGGGAGGAGCGCTGCTGAAGCGATACAGACCGTGGTAGAGCCGACACCTGTGATCACCGCATTCCAGACTGTTCCTGCGGCCTACCTCAAAAACATTGACGCCATCCTCAACGTCGATGTCCTCATCGCCGGTGACGACGACCTCGCCCTCGCCAAGGTCTCAAGGCTCGTGAGGGATATCCCCAACCTCCGCCCCCTCAGGGTCGGCCCCCTCTTAAACTCGAAGTGGGTTGAGTCAATCACACCGCTACTGCTGAACGCGGCGATCCTCAACGGTCTCCACGACCCCACGATACGGGTTATCCCTTGGATGCCTTCCGAGGGATAGATGAACTCTAAACCAGATACCCCTCAATCGTGGATTGGGCACAATCTTTTTGTAAAAACCCTAAATAAACTGGGGGTAGAACCCAATGTTCTATATATCATTGATGCATAATATATAATAGTGGTACATTTGGCAGGGAAATCTCCGCTAGAGAGGGTCCTAAAAATTGATGATGAGGTCATCAAACTGAAAAACGACCCGACCTACAGGAAGATCCGGAAGAACCTGAAAAAGCTTGAACAGAGGAACTTTGGGCTCCGGACGTTATCGATCCCAGCCCCCCACGACCTCAACAAGACGATAGAGATACAGAAATACTCAGATGAGATGGACGCGGTCAAGGAGAAATACAGGGATCGCCTCTTCGAGTTCGAGTCCAAGTTAGACTCTCTCTACCAAGAGAAGAGAGATCTCAAAAAGAAGATCTTCGGTTAGCTTATCGCTGTAAAAGTTTTGACCTACTGAGAAATCCGGTATAGCCCCTCCGGCGCTTAGCAATGTTATGGTTGTTTTGGTGGATCTATGCAAGTTTGCTTTTCAGCTTTGAATCTGGAGGGTTCTATACGGCGCATAAATGCGGTATATTGACGATCAACCAAGCGCCGATTCGCTTTGAAACGTTATAGATCTATTTGGAGGTTAAGTTCATGGGTCAGTTCTTTATACCTGTTCCGGATGGTGACCTCGGTGACTTTAGCGACTCTTGCGATCTCTCCTTGGGTCCTGAGCTCCCCCGTCAACCTGCTGGCGATGTATATGCAGGCTGCTGCGACCCCAGACGGTGATTTTCCGCTTGTCAGCTTGAGCTCGGCAGCCCTGTCCAGTACCTTCGAGGCGATGTCTTCGGTTCCTCCTGAGAGTTCTATGTGGTTTACTATCTTGGATATGTACTTGTAGCGATCTACGGGGGGGACGTCGGCTTCCAGCTTCCTCAGCAGCACCCTGTAGCTCCTTGCGCAGTCTTTCCTCGTGACATTCGCGGCGTCCGCCGTAGCCTCTATGCTACGGATTACATTACATTGACGGCAGGCCATGTAGATCGTGGCGGCGACGACGCTGCGGATGGACCGTCCCCGGACCAGGTGCTTCCGGACCACCCGGCGGTATATGACCGAGGCGGTCTCCAAGGCGTTCTTGGGGAGGTTCAGTTTGTAAGAGACTTTGGTCAGCTCTGAGAGGGCGTAGGCGAGATTCCTCTCGGTAGAGCCCTTGACCTTGGATCTCCGATTCCACTTCCTGAGCCTGTAGATCTGAGCCCTCTGGTCCGGCTTGAGCCTCCTGCCTGAGGCATCTCGGTTGTGCCTACCGATGACCGTAGAGAGACCTCTGTCATGGATGAGTGTTGTGAGAGGTGCTCCCACCCTGGTGCGTCTCTTCCTCTGCTCGGCGTTGAACGCCCTCCATTCTGGGCCTTTGTCCACCAATGTCGAACTGACGACGAAGCCGCAGCGGTCGCAGACCCGCTCTCCCGCTTCAGAGTCGCGGATAAAGGTGACGCCGCCACATTCTGGACACTGTTCCGTCCGTACATTCCTCTCCATCATATCACTTCATATTTTTTACCCTGTTAATATCAGATTCAAAGCATGTCTCTCATTCAATACTGGTTTCATTTATGTCGCGCAATCCGGTTTTTCTTCTGCTGTTCACGCCTGTAAGCCCGCTTCCTCTTCCCTCGGATCTTCGCCTTGCGGTACCTCCTATTGTCCGTGGACCCTCTACGATGCTTACTTATCTCATTGTAGAACTTGGGGTAGCTGATCTCCTTGTCGAAGAGCTGGGATACGAGGTCGTTGAGGGTGCGTTTCACCTCTTCTCCTGGAGTGTCATCGAAGATATCCGAATAAGCCTTGTATGCGGCTTGAAATTTGAAACCTGAAGCTTCTTCAAATGTGATCTTTGAAGGCTGTTCTTCACTCATGTTGTGGTACGAATCCTTCTATCAAAGTCCCATCCGCTGTTATAAATCCTAGGCTGTCCGGAGCTCGGTTCTTCCTGTGGTGTTTGTTTTATAGATCGGAGGGTTTAGTTCAGATGGTGTTCAGATTTGAAGGATATATGGGAGAAAGACGCCGACGAGCCCACCGAGTATCATGCCGTAGAGGCGAGGAGGGGGAGGGAGTTCATCCTCCGGCTCACCACGGGTGCCGATGTCTATAAGGCGATACAGAGGTTCGCCATGGATCACGGGATCCGCTTTGCGAAGATCCACGCCGCATTCATGGGGGGTCTCAAACCAGCGAAGTTCTACATGTGGGCTCCAGACACAAGTGACCCGGATAACTGGCATAATGAGTCGGTAGCCACTGTCCAGAATCAGAGTATGATCCTCAGCATGAGTGGGGTTATCCATCCCCGGATCGTGGGGGGAGAGGAGGAGCCGTTCCCAGCCATCCATTTTGTCGCAGGGGGCGCTTGGGACGTACCGACCATCGGGGGCCACCTAGAGGAGGGGACCGTAGTCAAAGGGGTGCTGGAAATCTTCATCACAGAGATCCTTGGCATCGATGTCCTACTGCCGTCCGACTATGACCCCGAGTCCGACTCCGCCCCTGAGAGCTGGTACAGAGAAGTCGAATGACAAATCCAATTCCCCTCTATTCCAGATCTAATCCTCTTTGACCATCATCCACTCCAATTTATCCCCGTTATACCATTTGGGAATGGATCCCCCTAAGTCGACAGGAGGCAGAGGTTGGTGTTGGCGTCTGATGGATGTTTGGCTCATCTATGGTCTATCTTGACACCGAATTGGAAGATGGCGAGGCCGATGAAGGAGACTGCCACTGAGGCGAGAAATATCGGGTATAGACCCAGAGTGTCTGCAATATATGCAGCTACCATGGGGGCAACGGCGCCCGCGACACTACCGGGGACGAAGGAGAAGGCGAAGCCGGTGCCTCGCTGTCCGGGTGGTGTGAGCATCGCGGTGATCGAAGAGTTTGCGGCCATGCTCATGGTGCCGAACAATCTCCTGCAAATGTAGAATATGGAGAAGGGTAGAAAACCCCCGGTGACAATAGCGGCGAGGAAGCTGGTGTAGGAGATGAAGAGGGCTATCACAGCCCATCGTTTCTCGCCGAGACGGTAGGCCATCTCTCCTCCGAGGGGGGCGCCGAAGATGCCGAGGAGGGAACCGATGCTGAGCATAAGGCCGACCTGGGCGACGGTCCATCCCTGGGCTTCAACGAGCCAGATGGTGAGGAACCCTGTTGTCAATCTGCCACCGAACCTCCTGATACCACTGGATATGAGGAAGATGAGGAAGCCAGGGGTGAGGAGTTTGGAGGATGGGTCGGGATGGTCCTCCTCCGTTGTCTTCTGACGCTGCGGGGTTGGGGCGGCTTGGACGAAATAGAGGATAACGAGCCCCAGGAGGATGGGGATAGTCCAGAAACGGTAGACTTGACGCCATTGGAAGGCGAGGACCCCCATTAAGAGGGTGATGGACAGGGGACCCAGAGACATCCCG
>JASFTK010000110.1:0-5116 GCA_050053595.1 Candidatus Bathyarchaeota archaeon
ATATGACGCTCGGGCTGCCGTTCAGAACCAGATATATTGCCGTTTCCACGACCGGCTTCTTCATCATTCTGCTGATTTCCAACAGACTTTTCCCGTCAAAATCTCTGTTTTTCGGGAACGAGACGATAACCAAAGACTCGGGTCCGCCACGCCGGTCAATATTTTCTGCGATTTCTTTTTTTATCCGGGGCAAAAGCTCCGGGTCGTTCAATCTGTTTTCCATCTCACCGCCGGCTTGAACCCATCTCGGAATAACAGCGGCGGAAAGTCCTGTGCTTGAAGCCATGTAAGGATACTGGTCCGCATAGACTTTGACGCCTCTCTCCCGTGCCTCTTCAATGATTGCGCACACTTCAGCGGATTGACCCCAGACAGGTCTGCCGAGTGCTTTGATATGCGATATCTCTACTGGGATCCCAGCCTGTTCTCCGACTGCAATGGCTTCTTTGATGGACGCCTTTAATCCGATAGTGTAGTTGCTTTCATCACGAATATGTGTGGCATAAATCCCGTTATACTCTTTAACCGTCCGGGCCAGCTCGACTATCTCTTCTGTTTGGGCGAAGCTGCCTGGAGCGTAAAAAAGTCCGGTGGAAAACCCGGCTGCCCCGCCTTCCATGCCCTGAGCAATCAACTTTTTCATCTGTTCGAGCTCCTCGGTGGTCGGGTTCCGGGCCTCCTGGCCCATCACTCCTCTCCTGACCGTTCCATGTCCGACCAAATGGATAACATTCGCTCCGGTTCCCTGCAAGTCGAGCTTGCTGAAAAATTCATCAACTTGGTATGTCCCGCCTCCACAATTTCCTGTCACAACCGTCGTGACGCCTTGAGTGAGATAGTTCTTTGCGCTTTTCAGTTCATCCACTTGAAGACCACGGTCACAATGGGTGTGAATATCGATAAATCCCGGCGCGACTAACAATCCTTCTGCATCGATATTCTCGCTTCCAGATGTCCTGATCTGCCCGATGGTCTTTATTTGCCCATCTCTTATCCCGATATCGGCCTCATAAGGAACGCTTCCTGTGCCGTCGTAGACCATCCCATCCGATACGACAATGTCATAGGAGGGCGAACAGCTCACCAGCAGGAGTGCAACCACACCTGAAAGGAGGGAAATAATAAAGTTATGTTTGTTCAGAGATAGTTTCTTTTTTATAAGCATAATGTCATCATCTCCTCATGAAAAAAAATGAAGAAAAAGGGGACAGGCCCCTTTTTTATGAATAGGGACAGTCCCTCTTTTTTAGATATAATGACTAAAAGGGACAGTCCCAAAAAAAGGGGCCTGTCCCCTTTTTCTTCATTTTTCTCTTTTTACGAGATTACCACATTCTGCTTGCCATGACATATTAAAAGGTTTGCATCCTTATGAATCCTACCGACGGATGGATGCATGCACCATTTCTAAAAAGGGAGCGCGCAGACTTCCGCCTCCGCGGGTCTGGGTAAAAACCAGGATGATAAGCTTTTTCTCCGGGTCGACCCAGGCGGCGGTTCCATCCGAACCCCCATGCGAAAACACTCCATCCTTGGAAACACTCCATCCGTATCCGTAAAAGCCTGTCCGTTTCTCCCGCTCTTCGGCCGTGTAGATTGAAGCCGTATGCGGCGATGTCATGAGTTTGACTGTTTCTTCCTTGAGGATACGCTTCCCATCATAGATGCCTCCGTTGAGAAACATCTGACAGAAGACCGCGTAATCCATAGCCGTCGAGATCATACCGCCTGATGCTCGAATAAACGGATACTGAGGTGGGTCACCAGGCGACCAGGCCGGCACCCATTTTTCTTTCTTTCTTCCGTAAACGACCGACATACGTTTGAGTTTTCCATCGAGCCTTTCTGCCACTTCATGGTGATAGCTGTCCGTCATGCCGAGATGTTTATAAATTTTTTCCGTCACAAAGAGCTCCAGCGGCTGCTTCGACGCGATTTCAATCAGCGCACCGAGAGTGTTGAAACCGGCATTGCTGTAGCTGTAGGTTGAGCCGGGCATCTCATCGGCGCCTGTCTCCCCGAAACGGGCCACTTCAAGCTGCAGGTTGGGGGCATCGGGATGTTCGGCTGATTTCTGTATCAACGGGCGGTAAAAAATGGACCGGATCCGGAAACCGCTGGTGTGCGTCAGCAGGTGGTGTATTTTTATGAAGCCGGAACGGTAGTTATCAAACGATGGAATATGCTTCCGAACGTTATCGTTATAATTCAGTTTTTTTTCTTCAACCAGTATGCTGATCGCTGTGGCGATAATCGGTTTAGTATTCGAGGCCATCCGGAACATCGTGTCTTTTTCCATCGGAATCTTTTTGTCTTTGTTCCTCCATCCGATCGCCTCATGGAGCACGATTTTCCCGTTGCGTGCAACCAGAAGAACGACACCACGCAGGTCATCCCGCTCAACCGCCTGTTTAAAAAACCGGACACCTTCTTTAAGAATCGCCCCGGACATGCCCGCTTCTTCGGGTGTTCCTGAAGAAAGGACAACATCCTGCGCAAAAGGTGTGGATAATCCAAGAAATAGAACCAGTAAAAGAGTCAGGATACGTTTTTTCATTTTAATCCCCTATTCTTATGTCAAATTGAAGACGCGATTCATTTAGGATTGAGACGCAATTCTTCCATTAATCTTAATCTTTGTTCTCGATTCTCTTGAACGGTGTTTTCATCTTTTGCTTGGCATAAGGGCTGACTTGGTATGTTAAGCGGTATTGAGAATGCTGCCAGGACTCATTGATATTCATATCCGCCACCTGCTTATAGCAAGCGATGGCCTCTTTCCTTTTTCCCAGAAGGTCCAGCATATGCCCCTGCCAGATCAAAGCAAGAGCTTCGTGTTCTCTTTCTTCTTTTTCCTTCATGGAAGCCTGCATTTGTTCAAAAATAAAGAGCGCTTCTTCATAGTTTTTCACATCATAGTGGGCAAATCCAGTCCTCAGAAAATGCCAGGATGTTTTAAATTGGGCCAGCCACTCCCGGGAATAATCATCGACGAGTTTTTTACTGCCCATCCGGCCCCATCCAAAGGTTCTTATTTTGTACTCAAAGTTTTCCTTCCTCTTCTTGTCCCATTCGATAAGATATTCCTTGTACGCACTGATGTCAGATGGTGTAACGCCCGGGAGTTTTTTGATAAAGTTCTTGAGAACCTTAAAAAACTTGTCCGGCTCTTCTTCATATATGCCATGACCGGCCTTTTCAAACCAGACCAGTTCAGAGCCCGGATGATTCCTGTGAAGGATTTCCGGTTTATCCGTGTTCCAGGTTAAATCCCACCGGCCTTCTGTTATCAGGGTCGGAACTGGACAGTTCTCAAAGGCACCGGTCAAATTGACCTTGTTCTGGCTGCTGCTGATCATTCCCCGATAGTTGTTCGGGTCATGCACCCATTCATACAGTGCCATCCGCGCCAGGATCTCCCGTGATGGTCTGTAATAATTCTGCCTCTTCCAGTCTCCGTTCAAATGGTTATTATAAACTATGAGCGCGAGAGTCTTATCCGGAGCCCAATCATTCTCCTGGGCCATTTTTCTTAACTCCTTTCGGATTTCTCTCATCCTGCTTCTTTCCTCATCCGAGATAAACTCTCCCTGTCTGGAACGTTCCATCTCGACCCACATGCCGGTAGATGCACCCATAAGCACCAGACCCGCCACACGTTCCGGATAGTGAATGGTGTAATACTGCGCCAGGAATCCTCCGTAGGAGTAGCCCAGGACGACCCATTTGTCGATATTCAGCGCTTTGCGGATGCTGTCGAGATCCTCCACAGCCTGCTCAACAGAATAACCGTTCTCACCCGGATAGTAATCTGACAGTCCGCATCCTCTCTGGTCATAATAAATGACCCGGGCGTACTTCTTCGCCCGGGAAAACCAGGGATGAAAGTAATGATGGGTTCCTCCTGGGCCGCCGTTGATCAGAACGAGCGGTGTTCCTTGGCCCTCTTCCTCGACATAAAGTTCGCAATCCCCCACGTTAATGCGCTGCTTTTTAAGCTCCAGTAGATCGCACCAGCGCGGGATCTCCGGAATCTCTGTGTATATCTCCGGTTCAATGTTGACGACCCTGTCAAAAATGGATTCTTCTCTTGCGGGCTCCAGTTCTTTCTGAGCCGCATCTTCCTGGCCACATGACAGGAATAAAAGACCTATGCAAACGGATACAACCGACCAAAGAATAAGCTGACGTCTCATGAATCGTCCTCCCTAAATGAAAATGAATTAAATATTAGTTTTTTTTTAAATCTTTCATCTCGGTCTTTAAACTTTCAATGCAAGAAGCCCGGCGATCTCAACCAATGTTTACCTTATTTTCGTTATTCGTATTTGTCAATGCATTACTTTTTGTACACCTTCACCTTTCTAATACTGACCCATTGAGGACTCAAATTCTAATCTAAAAAAACTGTTTCTAAGAAAATACAGGGAATCCGGACAAATAACCCGACGTAAAAAATCCACATCTTCATTGGTGAAATATCTTTCTACTATTTTAAAACAAACTTTCTCTCTTCAATAAGCCCAATTTCGAGACGCAATCCCTGTGTGTTCAAAAAACACCTTGACATGTATGTATATTTTATGCATATATATGCATATGAGAACAACATTAAACATTGATGAGAAACTTCTGAACAAGGCGTCAAAACTAACGGGCATCAGAGAAAAAACTTCTTTGGTCAGGCGCGGATTAGAAGCTTTGATATCTCTTGAAAGCGCAAAAAGATTGGCCAGACTGGGAAGAACCGAGAAATCTCTACGTCCTATTCCACGGAGAAGAACATAATTCAAGTGACGATGGTTCTCGTCGACACATCAATTTGGGTATCTCATTTTCGAGAAGGAAACCCGCATCTCAAGGATCTTTTATTGAATGGGCAGGCTGTATGCCATTCTTTCATCATCGGCGAACTGGCATGCGGCAATCTCCAAAACAGGGAAGAAATCCTTTCACTCATGCATGCTCTTCCATCGGCAATGGCCGCAGAACATGAAGAAGTGGTCCAGCTCATTGACGCGCATCAATTAATGGGCATGGGACTTGGATATGTGGATGTTCATCTTCTCGCCTCCTCTCTCCTTTCAGGAATACCCTTATGGACATATGATAAAAA
>JASFTK010000111.1:0-5104 GCA_050053595.1 Candidatus Bathyarchaeota archaeon
ATTCCTCTCCGTCGGTTGTATGCTCAATCCATACCCTCTCGATCTCAGAATCGTCTTCAACATTCACGATGATCTCGGTGTCCTCGTCTTGGATGCAGAGCTCAGGGGGGTCCTTGAGGGTAACATTAGGGGCGTCAAAATCTGTCCGTGCCATGAAATCGACTGTCCCTTTACCGTGCTCTGCGATGAGCGCCAAGTAGTAGAAGATATTGCTCCCTGGACTGGGAGAGGTGTAGGTGAATGCGAGATCCTGTCCGCCGTACTCTCCACTGTCCATGGCCTCGATGTTCCTGTCACCCCTGCTTGAGGTGTTGAAACCGCCATAAGCGCCGGAGAACCCGCTGAAATAGCTTCCCAGGGGGACACCAATTCCGTATAGATCGTAGCCGGTCCCCTCCACGGGGTTGGCCATGGCGTAGAGGCGGGCCTCATACATGTCTAGATATTCTGGTACTTCCACTGTGATCCTGATCTGGGGGGAAGACGTGTTAAACTCAAATGCCCAACCAGTGTTGAGGACCTCTTCATCATTGATATCCCTACCCTCTAGGAATCTGCTGTACTCTCCGTTGATACCGATATGCTCAAGGAGCATGAATATCGCCGGCTCCTGATTCTCGCTGTCTCTCTCGTCGTTGACGATCTTGAAGGCATACTCCCCTGACTGCGGGGGCTCAAAATATTGATGCATTGCATCGTTGGCGACCTGTTCAGGTATCCCAGCTGACTCTGTGTGGGTCGAGTACAGGCTCCCGTCGGGCAGATACGTGTAGATATCATAATCTGTAATGGGATCCGTGTCGTTCTTTACCCAGTCCCCAACCAAGAATATGTGGTATCTCTTGCTTTTTTTCAGGTCGTAAGTGAGTGTCCAGTATTCCCCTACGGGGATATCGATGGTGTCAACGCCATCGTTTATGAATATAGGGTCGACCGCTTTTTCAACAGAGCTAGTCTGGTATGTTGGGTCACTATACAGCCAGTCGTTCCTAGCGGAAACAGGGGTCACGGCTGTGGTTATCGATACTAGGAACAGTAAACTTATTGTAATCAGTCGATGCAAGGAGCGAGAATATCCTTCCTTTTCCGAAATAATCAAAGATCTAGTCTCCAGACGCATTTACCGGATGCTGATTGTTAATAAAGGCGTTATGCAGTTCTTGTTTATACCCAAAAAACAGTATTGAGATACATAGTATACAACTAGACATACCATGGTACTACTTCCGTCCGCTGTTGGTACGGTTGTTGTTTGTTTTGGGTAAGTACTTATATACCGTCTGCAAGTCTTAGAGATGATGCTCCGAGAGGAATTTTATGAAAGCCTCTGAGAAGATCTGGTGGATGAAGTTAGTCGCAGCCATCGGCATGGCCGTTATCGCCGTCGTCCTACAATCATACTTTAATCTTATCGGCACGACCATCCTGATGCTTGGAGCGATCGTCTATCTCGGCCTCTCGGATCTGCTCGCGAGTATGAACGGGGTTGAGAGGGGCAGGGGTCTCAAGATCGGCGTCGGGGTCTATTTCTTCACCTTCGTGACTACCTGGGTTCTGCTCTACACCATAACACAGACAATGGGTTAAGGTTCCTCGTCGTTGTCTAGGAGGTACTGGACCATATCGGACCAGGCCATAAAGTAGCCGATATCGAACTGAGAACGGACACCCTTCTTTATGAACTCCTGGAAACTCTTCCTATAGCGTTTCTTGCTCTCCTTGTCGAAGAGTTCTCTATTGAAGAAGTCCCTATCGTCTCCAGTTCGTTTCGATAGGAGTATCCCCTCCAGGGCATGGATATAACCCTTTTTGAACTCACCATCACTGAACCTCTTCTCGCTGATCGTCTCCATAGCCTTCTCGGCGTTCGCGAACCTCCTCTCCATGAGGTTCTCGTAGAAATCGATCAGCTCGTTCTTGGTCCTCTTGGATGATAATAGCCCTCTTTTCCTAGATATCTTCGTCTCCCTCCACGCCTCTCTCGGTGATACGGAACGGCGTCTCCCCTTCCGGGAGGAATGGGCTCACCACGAGCTTTGCGATGCGCAGGTTACTCCGGCCCTTCCTGAGGAAGACCCGGGTGTGGCTGGTATGGGCCATTATGTGGCCTCCGACGGGTTTGACCATCCTCGCGAAGAAGGCATCTGGTTGGGCCATGACCTGGTTGGTGACCACTACAGTGGTGTTGAAAGACCTAGAGAGGCGGATGAGCTTATGCAGGTGCTTGTTGAGCTCCTGCTGCCTCGGGGCCAGCATCTCTCTACCGAGGTACTCGCTCCTGAAATGGCTGGTGACACTGTCGACAACGATGAGGCGGATCCCGTTCTCTTTAATGACCTCGTCGGCGTTCTCCAGGAGCACTGTCTGGTGGTTGGAGGTGTAGGCCTCGGCGTAGATGATCTTCTTCAGCGCCTCGTCGGGATCTAGGTCGTACCTGGGGGCGATCTGCAGTATTCTTTCAGGGCGGAAGGTGTTCTCAGTGTCGATGTAGAGGGCGCCCCCGTTTAGCCCCCCTTGCTCCTCGGGGAGCTGGACGGTTAGGCAGAGCTGTTGGCAGATCTGGGATTTCCCGGTCCCGAACTCCCCGTAGAACTCAGTGATGGACTGGGTTTCGATGCCGCCCCCCAGGAGTTTGTCGAGGCTGGCGCAGCCTGTGGTGAGTTGGCTGACGTTGCTCCTGAGCTTGACCAGCTCATCCCCTCTGACGAAGGTGATGGCTATTGACTTCCTGGCTGCATTGATGACCTTGGCGGCCGTGGTCTCCCCGATGCCCGCTGATATGAGCTCGCGGCTGGTGGCGGTGGCGACGGCTTCTACTGTCCTGAAGCCGATCTCCCTGAGCTTGGAGGCTGTGGCCGGTCCGACACCTGGGAGGTCCTCAAGGGTCTGGTATTTAGCCTTGTAGTAGTCCCTTTGCTCGGAGCTCATGGTTTCCACTTTGCTCTCATTCTGTAAATTATTTAAATCCCGTGATATCCATTTGAGGCTTCAAAACTCTACCGACTGTTCCGCCATTGAGAGGCGTGTCATCCCCCTCCACGTATAACGCTTCCGTTGAGTTCCCGGTCTCCAACTCGATGACTATGCGGCCCTCGTAGCCACAATCTTTGCATTTATAGACCGGTGGGAAGATGCCGAATGTCTCCTTGGGTCTGATGTTGGCGCTCTTGCATTTCGGGCAGAACTTGGGTTGGGGACTCCGGTGTCTTATGCTCCTTATGGTCTCCCAGAGCCCCCTCAGCCCTTCCACTCTATTGGACCTCGATGTTCTTCTGAGGGAACCCCATCCCGACAAGGGTGTCATGGACGACCTCTCTGTGGTCTCCCTGGAGGAGTATCTGCTCGTTCTTCGCAGATCCCCCGCAGGCGCACTTTGACTTGAGGGTGGCCGCGAGCTTGTCCAGCCTCACGTCCTTAGAATCGATACCGTCGATGATGGTATACTTTTTTCCCCATTTCCGTCTCTCTAAACGAATCCGTATCCGCTGCTGTTCCTTGCTCATCTCCTCGCATACGCAGAGGGCAGATGGCAGGCCGCAGACAGGGCAAATTTCTGCCATTACTACCCGATCCTTTTTCCTGTGTTGTAAAGCTTTCCCTGAAATATGGGTGATCACGCCCTTTATGTGAAGTTTTGGAGGAGGGAGAAGGCGTTCAGGGCGTCTGAAGCGTCCAGGACGATGACGGTGTTGGTGGAGCAGCTTATGAACTCGACGATGTTGATCTCCCTGCTGGCGAGGAGATTAGTGATGAACGCCACGAACCCCGGGGTGGTCTCGACCCTCGGGGGGCTTATGAGGATGAGGGCGACGAGGTTGCTTGTCATCTGCGCGAAGCTGGGGACCTCTTTCTTCAGTCTAGTCTGGTCGACCACATAGACGTAGCTGTCGGTGAGGTATGCGGTGACCAGGTAGGGGATATCCAACACTTCTGGGGAGATGATGACCGCCATCTTGTCTTGGAGCCTGACCACGGACTCCCTCAGGATGCTCCTCACCCTCTCCTCTTGGAGGTCGTTCTGGCTCTCAAGGTCATCGCTCACCCTGATGATGGCTGCTTTCACCGCCTCGATGCTCCCCTCTCCTAATTCGAGCTGGAGCATCCTGGCGAGAGCCGAGTAGTTGACGATCCCCATCTTGAGGGAGTCGAGGAGGGAGGGCCGCATCTGGATAGTCTCCCTTACGAGCTGCGCCACCGATTTTGTCCCATCTGAGTTGTCATTAGGCATAAACGCAACATACGTGTCATAAAATATATAGCTTTGCCCTATTCCTAAAACTCCATCTCGGATTAGGAGAAAACTGTATATGAAAAAGAAAGTCGTCCTCGCCTACTCTGGAGGCCTTGACACCTCCATGATGTTGAAGTGGATCCAAGAAGAGTACCAGATGGATGTCATCAGCTGCATCATAGACGTAGGTCAGGGGAAGGATCTGAAGGCCGTTGAAGACAAAGCCTGGGACCTCGGCGTCCTGAACCACTACACTTTCGACGCGAAGGAGGAGTTCGCGGCGGGGTATGTCTACCCTGCCATCAAGGCCAACGCCCTTTACATGGGGACTTACCCCGTGAGCAGCAGTATAAGCAGGCCTTTGATAGCCAAGAAGGTCATCGAGGTGGCTGAGATGGAGGATGCGGATGCGGTGGCCCACGGATGCACGGGGAAAGGGAACGACCAGGTGAGGTTCGACCTGACCTTCAAAGCTTTGAATCCCGCATTCAAGATCATCGCGCCCGTGAGGGAGTGGAAATTCGATCGGCACAGCCAGATAGAGTGGGCCAAGGAGCACGGGGTCCCGGTGCCGGTTACGGCGGATAGCCCCTACAGCATCGACCAGAACTTGTGGGGGAGGAGCATCGAGGGCGGCATACTGGAGCACCCTGACAAGATTGTGCCCGACGAGACGTGGGATTGGACTGTGGATGTCGAGGATGCCCCAGATGAACCTGAGTATGTGAAGGTCGGGTTCCACAAGGGGGTGCCATCCAGCATAGACGGGGAGGAACAAAGCCCCGTCAATATCCTCCAAGATATCAACAAGAAGGGAGGAGAACATGGGATCGGGAGGATCGAGCACATGGAGGACCGGGTCGTAGGCCTCAA
>JASFTK010000112.1:0-4978 GCA_050053595.1 Candidatus Bathyarchaeota archaeon
GGATGGTAGTGCTCTTTAACCGACTGATAATAGGGCCTATGCGGACTGGATTGCGATATGCCCCCTGTCATCATGATGTGTATCGTTCTCAACGATAAATGTGGGAGATAAAAACCTACTTTATATAATATATATAGGCTATACCTCACTATATAAACTATATTCCAATATCGGAGGGGACATCGACACCAAAATCCCCAAGCATCTTCCTGAGCCTTGAGAGAGGCAGCCCCACCACATTGTTGAAGCTACCTTCGAACCCCTCAACCAAGGAACCGCCCAACCCCTGGATTGCGTAACCCCCGGCCTTCCCCAAAGGCTCCCCCGTCGATACATACGCCTCGACCTCCCCATCGGAGAGGGGGCGCATCCTGACCTTGGTCTCGACCACCTCAGAAGCCTCCCTGCCTGTCCCAGCGTCCAGGATGGCGAGCCCCGTCAAGACCCTATGCTCCCTCCCCCTTAGAGCCCTCAGCATGGACTTGGCTTCTGCACGGCTCCCTGCCTTCCCAAGCACGATCCCGTCGAGAACGATAACGGTGTCGGCACCTACCACGATACCTTCCTCCCTGCCCGACGCAACAGCCCGGACTTTCATGACGGCGTTCCCCCTGACCAATGAGGTTGGTTCACCCTCCCGGATCTCCCGGAGGTTCCCAGGGTCCGCTACCTCGAAGGCCAGCCCCATCCCTTCCATCAGCGTCGCCCGCCTCGATGAGGTGGAAGCCAACACGATTTTATGTCCGGAGCCCATGATCCCTAGATCAGCGTAGGGTTTGAGATTAAAGGGTGGTGCAGTTATGGAGAAAGTCTACTACACGGACATCGAGATCCCCCTGGGGACGGTATGGGCGGCGACCACAGAGAAGGGCCTGATCCGGGTCCACGCCCTTGGGAGCAGAGAGTCATTCATGGACGACCTTGGCGACAAGGTCGAGGGGGAACTCATTGAGGACCCTTCGAGGTTCACCGAGTTGAGACGGATGTTGGAGCGATGGAGCGTCGGCGACCCTGTGGATTTCGATCTCCCCTTCGACTTGAGGGGTACCCGGTTCCAGAAGGTGGTCTGGCGGGCAATCCACCGGATCCCCTACGGGAAGCTCTCCTCCTACGGGAGGCTCGCTCAGCATATCGGCAGGCCTCGAGCAGCGCGCGCCGTAGGTAATGCGGTGGGAGCCAACCCCTGCGGGATAGTGATCCCCTGCCACCGGGTGATCTGGTCCAACGGGGGGCTCGGGGGTTTCGGCGGGGGCTACGAAGCCGAGAGGCTCAACGTCAAGAGGAGCTTCCTGGTCGTCGAGGGGGTTCTCCCGAGGGTGGAGGGGGAGCCTGAGAGAGAGGTCGATCTGACCCGTCTCTTCGTATAGCACCGTTAAAGTTTTCATCTCCCCGTCCGATTTATTCTGTGGTGAGTTGTTAGTGCGTATAGTTACTGGGACGATCTCTCATGAGACCAATGTCCTCTCGAACATTGAGACGGACTTGGAGCAGTTCAGGAATAGGAGGCTCCTGTACGGGGAGGAAGTCTTCGAATACCACAGGGGGACAAAAACGCCTGTCGGGGGGCTAATGGACGGCGGTGTGAAGCACGGCTTCGAGTTGATCCCCACAGTCTTCGCATCAGCCACCCCCTCCGGGACCATCACCAAGGAGGCCTTTGAGAAGCTACTGGGGGATATCCTTGATGGGATCAGGGAAGCAGGCGAGATCGACGGTGTAGCCCTCCATCTCCACGGCGCTGGGGTCGCTGACGGATATGACGATATCGAGGGGCAGACCCTGAAGGAGGTCAGAGGGTTGATAGGGGAGAAGCCTCTGGTCTCAACCTTCGACCTACACGGTAACTACACACAGCTCATGGTGGAGAGCGCTGATGTCCTAGTCGGTTACGAAACTTACCCCCACATCGACGGATATGAGAGGGGGCTGGAAGCTGTCGACATCATGGCGAGGCTCCTAGATGGTAACCTCAAGCCGACAAAGGCCTTCAGGCAGCCCCCCATGATGCCCGCCCTCCAAGCCCAGTTCACCGGTCGCTACCCTATGAGCCGGCTCATAGAGGAGGCTCACACTATGGAGGGTATGGAAGGGGTCGAGACTATAACAGTTGCCGCAGGCTTCCCCTGGTCCGACATCGAGGACACCGGCCTGAGCATCCTAGTCACTACCAACGATGATCAGGGGCTTGCCGACGATCTAGCCGATGAACTGCGGGATCTCGCCTGGAGCATGAGGAGGGATTTCTTGGTGAAGCCTACACCTGTCCGTGAAGCCCTCAGGAAGGTGGAGAGGTCTGAGGGAGGACCCTTCATCTTGGCGGACATTGGGGACAACCCGGGGGGCGGGGCACCTGAGGACGGGACGGTGGTCCTGAGGGCGATTCTTGAGGAGGGTCTGGAGGGAGGGGTCTTAGCGGTGATGTGGGATCCCGAGGCTGTCGGTGAGGCTGAGAAGGCTGGCGTCGGGAGCGACGTGACGGTCTCCCTCGGCGGCAGGACCGACGATCTCCATGGGTCACCACTAGAGGTCACTGGCACTGTGAAGGTCCTCTCCGATGGTAAGTGGATAGTGAAGGGTCCCATGGGCACCGGGTCCGAATCGGATATGGGGAAAACCGCTTTACTCTTGGTGGGGGGCAACGAGGTGATCGTCACCAGCAAGCGGCTGCAGCCCACGGATCTCCAGCTCTACAGGAGCCTCGGCATAGAGCCGACGGAGAGGAGGTTCATCGTGGTCAAGTCCTCGGTCCACTTCAGGGCAGCCCATGAACCCATCGCTGAGGAGGTCATTGAACTCGACACCCCTGGCCTTACCAGCCCCCGCCTAGCCGGATTCGGCTTCGAGAAGATCAGGCGCCCCATCTTCCCCTTGGACTTTGAGATGCTGGGGATAACAGAGCTCAAGTCCATGGACGAGGAGTAGCCCGAAACATTTTATCCCCCTCCGCCTCCAGATGGGGTTGATGTTACCGAAGGCACTGGAAGGGACAAGGGTCTTAGACCTCACCCACGCCCATGCAGGTCCCATCTGCACCATGTATCTGGGGGCTATGGGGGCCGAGGTGATCAAGATTGAGCCCCCTTGGGGGGAGATGACCCGTTTCTTCCCTCCCCTGGTAAAAGGGGTGAGCCCCTACTTCATGTTTGTCGATCGCTGCAAGAAAGGGGTCACCCTGGATCTCAAGAACCCAAGGGGGAAGGAGATGTTCAAGGAGATGGTGAAGAAAGCGGATGTGGTGATGGAGAACTTTTCCCCCGGGACCATGGACCGTCTCGGTCTCGGCTGGGAGACCCTCAGAGTTCTCAACCCCGGCATAATCTTCGCCTCTATCTCGGGGTTCGGCCAGACAGGGCCATGGAGGGACCGGAGGAGCTTCGACCCTATAGCCCAGGCCACCAGTGGATACATGTATCTGATGCAGGACGCCATCGACCCCGATGGTCCACCCTACCAGGCCCCCGACGCTATCGCCGACACCATCCCCGGTCTCAACTGCCTCGTCGGCATCCTCGCCGCACTCCACCACCGCGGGGAGACTGGGAGGGGCCAGAGGGTCGATGTCGCCCAGATGGATGCGATGATCGCCTCGATGCAGAGCTTCTCATTCAAGACCTTGGCCGGTCTCACCTTCAAGAAAGCCGGGAGACGATCGGGGATGGTCAGGGTCTCAGGTCTTCACAGGGCCAAGGACGGCTACCTCATGTTAAGCCTCCCCGCCGGCAGGATAACCGAGTGGTTCAAGGAGCTGCTGGGGGTCGAGGAGCTCTCCCTAGAGTCCGTAGAGGAATGGATAGCAGAGCGCACGGTCGACGAGGTCGTCGAGACCCTTACTGAGACAGGTGTACCCGTCGGCGCCGTCCGGGACCTCGACCAGGTCATGGACTGCCAGCACGCCCAAGCACGTGAGATGTTCATCAATGTCAACCATCCCACTCTCGGGGAGACCCTCCTCCCCGGTTTTCCCATCAAATTCTCAGAGACCCCTGGAGACAACAAGAGCCCCGCCCCCTTGTTGGGGCAGCACAACGTAAGGGTCTACGGGGAGCTCTTGGGTATTACCGAGGAAGAAGTCCAGAGACTGAAGACTGAGGGCGTCATCTAGCCATGAGTTCCTTGTATACCTCTAGGTGTCTCTCTATCACCTTCTCCCTCTCGTGGACCCTTGAGACATAGTCGTACCCCCGCTCCCCTAGTTCCCGCCAGCGGTCCCCCTCCAGCAACCATCTCAGCCCCTCGTCTAACGTCTCTTCTGAGGCGTGGAATCCGAAGTTGGTAGCGAAACAGTCCGGGTCATGGTAACTCAGAATGGCACAGTGGTGTGCTACAGCCTCAAGGAAAGCGATAGGGAACCCCTCGCTCACGCTGGTATTCACCAAGATCCATGACCTTTCAAGCACCCCCCTCTTCTCCCTGCCAGTCTTGAAACCCGGCATTTCTAGGTTCTCTATCCCGCCATAGTTCCGCCTCAGCTTGGTGTCACGGACATCGTTGTGGGCAGCCCCCAAGGCGATGAAATCCACCTCAGGAAAACCCCTAGCGAGCTCAAAGAACTGTTCAGGCCTTTTCTCCCCGTCGAAGCGCCCGAGAAAGCACACTGTGGGTCTCTCGTCTTTCAGGGGTCTCGCTTTCGGGACATCAACGGGGTTAGGGAGGAAACCCGGAAGCTTGTCGAGATCATAGATTGTTCTAGCCTCGGACCGTTGGTATCTGGCCTGGCAATAAACAGCGTCCATATGCTTCACTGCCTCTTTGAGCCTCCCACCGTAGAGGAGGTTGAAGACCCTCCGCCTCAGGGGGTAGTAGCGGTCCACCTTCTCCCAGTCGCTCCGACTCCTAGGGTTCTGGAGGGTCGCAACGTGTCTCCCTCCCCTCACTGTCCTCATCGCGATGACGGTCCCCCAACTGGGTTCCTCTGAGTGGTATATGTCAGCGGCGCAATCTCTGTAGATTGAAGATGTCCAGGGATACTGGTGCAGGG
>JASFTK010000113.1:0-4771 GCA_050053595.1 Candidatus Bathyarchaeota archaeon
CGACGAGTATACCATTCTGGTAAGGGTTGATGTTGACAACGTTGTAATCCTCGATGGTCTCGGGGGTAAGCAGCACGCCCCAGAAGCCCACCAAGGGATGACGAAAGTAGCCCTTCTCAACTATGGAGGTTGCAACCCGTCTTACCATATTGCTTGGGACAGCGAAGTTGAACCCGAAGAAGGTCCCGGCGTTGGTGATCCCGAGGACATTCCCCTTGAGATCGAGAAGGGGGCCCCCAGAGCTCCCCGGGGCGACGGAGAGGTCGAGCTGTAGTACAGGGACAATGAGAGGGGGGAGATCGAGCTTCTCGTTGACCTGACTGATGAAACCCGAGGATAGGCTACCTGAGACGCCGAGAGGGTTACCGATGGCAACAATCTCTTGCCCCACCCAGATCTCGGAAGAGTTCCCTAGCTCCAAAGGGACTGCATCCCTAGGACCCCCCGATATGTTCAGAACCGCCACATCAGAGTAAGCGTCGAGGCCAATAACTGTGCCCTGGACCCGTGTGCCGTCGTGGAACTCTACATTGACCGTGGAGGTCTCGTTGACAACGTGCCAATTGGTGAGAATGTAGCCCTCGTCCATCCATACAAAACCCGAGCCTTGTTTGTCATCCGTCCTAATGATGACTACAGACTTTCTCACAGTCTCGTAGACTCTGGCTGGGGTCTGGTTGAGGTGGCTGGACAAGTCTTCCTGCAGGCCGACGATACCCTCCTCGACCCCCGTGAGGTAGGAGGAGACAGCTGAAAGGTTGACCACCAGCTCATCGATATCCGACTGGATGACATCGATATCCCCCATGCTATTATTCATGAGACCTTTGATCTCTACCAGCTTATCCAAGAGATACTGGAGCTGCTCTCTTGTGGCGGTAAGGTCATCAAGCTCCTGAGTGAAGCCCCCCACCGCTAACTCAAGCTCCTCTAGCCTCCCCTGAGACTCCTCGCTCTCCACACTCAGCCCCTCGATCCGCTGATTCTGAAGGTGGGTAGTGTTGAGAACGATGTACGTACTGGCTGCTGAGAGGATGAGGGTCACAACTAGGATCACAGCCGTGACGGGCTGGATCTTACGCTCCATGTTCCTTTACCTCTTTACGGAAGGGTATAATGGTTTTGGACCCAACCCAAGCGCAGGACTTTACCATTATTCCACTTTTGACGTTTTAGCTGGATAAGCAGCCTGTGAAAAAATAATGTTATAGGTGGTTTAGGTCGGGTACCAACTCCATTGAAAAAAGGGTTAAAAAAGTCACTCATCAGGGATATGAATTAAAGAAATTATTACTTATCAGGTTTGGGCCTATGGTTTCTATTTAGGTTTTGGATTATTTTCACTCCCATTCTATATGGTGGGATCACATTCATTACTCTATATCTCTGACCATCGGGTCATGGCGGGTATGAAAGAGCAGAAATAATACCTCAGACTATCTCTCGAAGGTGATGCTTTGAATCTAGAGGAGTCCCTTGAACGTAGGATCTCATCGATCCTCAAGGAGGTTGAGAGGCGGGGTTTCGAAACCGTGGTCTTCATGAACGAGGTCATAGGACAGAACCCTTCCAACTTTGTCTATGTCTCTGGGCCTTGGGGCCTCGGGGACGAGCATAACACCCTTGTCTTCGATGTCAACGGCGACTCCAAGGTGGTCCTCCCTCATTGGGGTGCCAAGAGGATGGAGGAGAGAGGTCGCTACTCTGAGGTCATCCCGATCAAGCAGGAGAAGGGCCATCACCTCAGAGCAACGAAGCAGGCTTTGGAGGGCTACGACCCTAGGAAGGTCTGCTTCGACCTCTCCACGTTGAGCGCCCAGCTCTCTTTAAGGCTCTCGGAGGAGCTTGAGGTCAGGCTTGATGAGGGGGTGGACATCTCGGACTATGTCTTCAAGATGAGGGCTATCAAGGACGATTACGAGATTGCCCAGATCAAGGAGGCGATACGGATTACAGAGGAGGCTGTGATGGAGATGGTGGAAACCTCAAAGCCCGGGGTCCACATTAAAGACCTCAAGAGACTCCTAGACGCTGCTATGATCGAGAAAGGGGCCATAGAGTTCAGTTTCTGGTCCAGCGTGGGATTCGGCATCGGTCCCAGACGATCGGATAGGATCGTCAAGCACGGGGACATACTGCTGACCGATGTCGGTTGCCGGGTCCCCTCGGGCTATTGCAGCGACATGGGGAGGACCTGGCCCATGACCTTGACCCCAGAGATCGGGGATTGGTTGGAGCGCATCACCTCGGCCCACGCCGAGTCATTCAAGAACATCAGGGCAGGGGTCACTGGGAACGAGGTTCTGAGGAGGGCATCGGAGATCAATCAAGAGTACGGCTTAGAGCCCCTGGTCAGGTGTGGCCACCAGATTGGCCTAGATGTCCACGACTACACCATGCCGTATGCCCCCAGCTTCGGGCCCATCGAGACAGACAACCAGCCCCTCGAGCCAGGGATGACTCTCACCTTTGAGCCCCAACACGAGGATCCGAACCTGGGGTTCAGGAGCCACATCGAGGACATAATCCTAGTCACTGAGGGAGCCCCCGTCTGCCTCAACATCCTCCCTTGGGATCTCACGTGGTAGAAATTCATGACTCTCGTCATAAGGGTAAACGGTTGGGATAGTGAGTATCTGAAGTGGTACCTTGGGTCCTGAAGAATGACTTCGTCTAGTATTTTTTCAAGCTCTTTTATGATATCTCCTTGATGCTGATTCTTATTTTCTCTATGACCTTATCATTTTTCTAGATCAGGTAAGAACATTGGTTGAGCAGGAAGTGCATGCGCCTTCGGCTGTTCATATTCGGGGCTCGGAATATGGTACTTTTGGGTTAATAAACCGATTCTAAGGTCGATCTCGTTTTTTAAGATAAATATGGGGCGTATTTGGATATGAGAGGGATTATAGAAAAGCACTACATAAGTGTGGAGAGGATCATTGAAGGGTGGGCGATTCAGAGATAGACCCAAACGTAAGAGGCGATCCCTAGCAGAATCATGAAGATACCCCCTATGGCCTTCATCTGCCGTCTCCTGACAACTCTCCACCTGTCGATCCTAGCTAGAGTATCTGCATGGCTCCCCAAGAGGAGGACGGCAATGAGAGGGGAGACAAACACCACGTTATACAGGAAGAGATAGCCGAGGCCCTCCCAGAATCTCGCCGACGTGGATAATAAGACAAGGATGCCTACGTATACACCTCCTGAGCAGGCGAACTCGCACATGCTCACGAAACCTCCTAGGACCAGGGCTGCGGGTATGACCCCCTTGTCCATGAGTCTCCTGACGGTGGGTACAGCCTTCTTTGGGAACTTGAGGAGGCTCTCCTCGTAGGAGAAGGCGTCACGAAGATTGAGAGCCCCCAAGATGACAAGGAGGGCGGCCCCCAGTATTCCGAAGGGGTGTTCCACCCCGAAGATAGAGACCGCTTGGAGGAGGCCGAGACCCAGTGCGATGTAGACGGCGAAGAGACCGGTAATGTACGCGAGGCCCATCCAGAGGATGTTCCTCCTAGATCTCTTGAGGCTGACTAGGAATGAGATAAAGAAGACCAGGAGACTGAAGGCGCATGGGTTGAATCCGTCGACGAGCCCCGAGATTATAATGAGGGATAGGGAGAGGGTGGCGAGACCGCCCATGGGAGGGGGCTTCTGGGAGGGATCTAGGAGGGTATCAACCGTCTCCCGCAGACTCTCCATAGTAATCTCCCCCCTGACTAGTCGGTACTCGCCATTGAAGACGACGGCGGGTGTGAGGGTGATATTATATTCTTTCAGCCTCTCACGTATCTCCTCGTGATTAACATCCAGCCAGTTGATGTAGATCTGGTTCCCATACTCGTCCTTCAGCCTGTTGATGAGTGCATCAAAGCCCTCGCTATTCACATACTGTCCGCACTCTTTGCACTTGGGCTTGTGGAAGTATTCTATGTATACCGTATCTGATTCTGCGGTCACCGGGAGTGTTTGATGCATAACTAGGAGAAAGGCTAACAGATACGCAATGTTCATTGTCTTTGACCCCTTTCCAGTCATCATCCACCATTGTATGGAGAACCGACTCTTTAGGCTTTTTAGGGGGAGAGATTCAGAGCCTCGGCTGGTTATGTTGAAAAATAAAAGGGGGTGGGTTATTTTGTTAAGACTTCCTCAAGTAGGGTGCTAATACGCCTAGTAGAGCCACTACAAGTGTGGCTATGACTGCGTAGAGCAGCGTGTTAGAGGTTGAAGCGAGTTTATCGACGCTTTCGTTGGTCTCGCTCACTGCTTGGGTGACTGTGCCGATATCACTTGACAGGTCGTCTGTGGCGGTGTCGATGAGGGTGCTGAGTGCGTCTATGGCGGTTGCAAGGTCACTTGAAACCGAGTCGAGTCTGTCGCTTAATGTTCCGATGTTGCCAGTGATCTCGTCTACTGTCTCACCTAGACCAACTATTAGTGGGTCTCTGACCACGAACCTCTTCTCGCTGGTGGAGAGGAACGCGACATCAGGGCTCTTACCCAGAATCGTCAGGACGTACCTGCCTCCGATGTCCAGTTTGTCTGTATCTTCCGCTGTCAGTGGGACCACAAGCTTGCCGTATGTGGCGGTTGCCTCGGCTTCATCCTTGAGGACGAGGGCTCCAGTGGCTTCCTCGGTCACGATGTATGTGGCCTCGAGAGTCTCCGGGCCTTCCATCGTGATGTCGATGTCAGCAGCTATGCCTTTAGTGATCGTTGGTAGTGTTACGTCTACGACCTCAGGTGCAGCCGGCCTACCGTAGTA
>JASFTK010000114.1:0-4759 GCA_050053595.1 Candidatus Bathyarchaeota archaeon
GGGTCAGTCTCACAGTTGTCATGTGCACTGGCAAGTTCCCCCCATTAGAGTCGGAAGGGCTCGTAGTGTTCCCTCAAGAGATACTCAAGGGGGTGTTGAAAGCCACCCTCCAAAAGGGAAAGCTGGCTGTCGTCTATCCGGCGGAGGAGCAGGAACACTTGGCAGTTGGAGAGTTCGGCAGGGAGGGAGTCACCGTCTACGCTGACCACTTATCGCCTTATCAGGGGGTAGAGGATCTGGAACGGTTAGCCGAGAGACTCAACGGGCAGCAGCCTGATCTCATCCTGCTGAATTGCTTCGGTTTTGGTGTTGAGGTCAAGAATGTTTTAACAGTGAAGACAGGGGTGCCTGTCATCCAATCCAATGCCTTGGTGGCGTTGGTGTTAAAGGAACTTGCCTCTTAGGTATCCTTCCGGAACTCCTCGGGGAGCCTCCTCCGCTCCTTGAGTAGATGTGCTACGATAAAGTTCTCAGCGCTCTCTCTCCTTGAAGCCTTAGGTTTCACGATCTTGACTCGTTTGAACACCGCCTTGACATCTCTGACGTATCTCACATGTTCAGAGCCCTCAAATGTCTTGACAATGAACCATCCATCCTCTTCCAGCAGACGATCCGCGAGGACCAGAGCAACTCTAGCCAAGTAGATCTGACGGTACTGGTCAAGATCCCAAGCACCACTGACGTCTGGAGCCATATCCGAGAGGACGACATCGGCTTTACCGCTTAAAATATCCAATATCTCCCGCTGCGTCTCTCCCTCTGTGGCATCTCCTACGAGGGTCCTCACATTCGGGAGGCCAAGGGGTTTGATATCATCAAGGTCTACCCCTAAAACTATACCATCCTCTGGTAATGACTCACTGGCCACCTGTAGCCATCCCCCTGGAGCAGCACCTAGATCAAGGACCCTCCTGGCTCCATCTAGAAAACCGAACCTGTCGTTCAGTTGTTTGAGTTTATAGGCAGCCCTTGAGCGGTACCCCTCATCCTTCGCCCGTCTATAGTAGGGATCCTTCCTCCTCTCGTTCAGCCACCTACCGCTCATATAGACCACCGATCTAACTCTATTGGAGCCCTAAAACGATTCTCTCTAGCTCCTTGATTGGGGCGTCAGTCTTAACTCCCCTCTCATCTACATGGCTGACCACCGCTTTGAACCCTGCCTCTATCAGTCGTCTCAATACTGGGTCCATAGGTGTTGAGGGGACGCCCAACATGGAGCCGATCTTATCTAGGTTGTAGAAGCCTGAAGGTAGCCCTACCTCTCTCTTCATCCTCTCAATGATACGCATGAGTCTCCTGTTGCTCCCGATGAAAGAGGTTTCCGACAGCTTTATCATCCCAGCACAAAATGAGGGGTCTGCTAGATCCCCGAGCCACATGGGGCCAGCTGCCCTCATTGAAGCCCCGCAGACCTCACAGACTTTTAAAGACGGACGGATCCCACGCACAGTCCTCCGACTCAGGCATTGAGGACAATGGAATATATGACCGATCTGTTTCAGAGCGCCATCAGCCTTTCTCTTCCCCCGGTCCATCAACATATAGAGCCGGATATAATGATCCGAGGCAAAACTGAATACAGGTTCTGTAGAGACCTCGTGGACCGCAGCCCTCCGGACAAAGGCTCCTGCTAAGATCCGTAGAGCCGACTCGTGGGCATCGTCCGTCTTCAACGGCCACCCCCCGTACTTCCTCAGGCATACACGGGGGTTCACCCCACAGAGAGGTGCCATATCGGTCGCCGTCAAAGCTACCATCCCATCCCTTTTTGAGGCTCTGATTGCGCTGTCAATAAATGGTGCAGGGGTCCCATAAGGGTCGATGTCTACATAGTCGAACCTAGAGAAAGGGCGCGCGTGTAGAGATAGCAATAGGTTCGCTTCCAAACACCTAACATCCACTCTTCCGACCACGCCATTCCTCCTGGCGTTCTCCTTTGCGAGGTTGACAGCTCTAGGGTTGAGATCTCCTAGAACCACCCTATCCACCCCATCCGTCTCAAGAGCCAGCCGTATCCCCCTGACACCTGTTCCACACATCGGCTCGCAAACACAGAGATCCCTTGACAATACTTTCTGAAATGTTCCAAGGGCAAGCACCGCAGAGTCCCGATTCAACTTCATCGTTGGGTTGAAGAATACAGGAGCTCGGGAACGCGCCCTCTGGAGGGGTTCCCCTTCCCCTGGGACGACCTCGGGGACAAGGATACTAGCCTGACCTTCCTCCACAGAGACAGTGGGATACTCCATATCTGCTAACTATGATAAGGGGATTATTATGTTAGCTGACAGAGTATTGATCTAGAACACTTATATTTAAAAAAAAGAAAAACAACAATCAGGTTCGAGGGGCACAAAGGGGTTGAGGACCAGAATTTCAGAAAGGGGAGAATACGATCTAATCACAGATAACCGCGTCCAGCTCCTCCTAGGTAAATATCTTAACAATGAGCTACAGACCATCCAACCTCTCCTCGACTCCAAACAAGGAACCAGATACCCAATAATAGAGACTCTGGTCGAAGACCAATCGGAGGTAGTAGGGTTTCTCAACCAACTGGTAGAGACAGGATTACTAAACAGAGACATTTGCGGCTATCTTATCTGCTGTGAAGATTGCGGTTCCAGCAACGTGAACTATGAGGAAACAAGAACAGATGGGCCGACGAATGAGGGCAATAGGGTTCCTCGTCTAACGGGAAAATGCAGGAACTGCGGAACACCCCTACAATTGAACGCCCCATCCATTAAACCCATCCATAAATACAGTTTCAGTCATGAAGGCATTGAACGATACTCAGATCTAATCTTAATGAAACCACTAGCCGAATTCCTCCAAGGACGAGGGTACGAGACAGTCAGCCCCGGAATCATCCTCGGGGAATCAAACATCGAACACACCTTCAACATCCTAGCTTTCAATGAAGACAGACCGGATGGCGTCCTCGCCATCGACTTTGCAGTATCAGAGGGACAAGTGGGAGAAGACCAAGTTATCTCCATGTTCGCTAAAGTCTACGATGCCAACCCCCAGCGTTCCCTCCTAGTGGTCTCCCCACGGTTGACGGGGAAAGCAAGACAGTTAGCGAGGCAGTATGAATTAGAGGTAATCGAGACAATTGACCTCAAGACCTTATGGAAAGACCTGCTGAAGGTCATACCACCAGTGGAAAAGTTCAAGCTCGAGACCCTTGATGTCATGACCCTCCTCTCCCTGCCAGATCACCTCCGGAAGACCGCCTACGTTATTTGCGAGAAGGGAAAGGTGACCGCTGAAGAGATAGCCACAGACACAGGAAGAGCCAGAGCGGTCGAGAGCGGGTACCTGAACCAACTGGTACGGATGGGATATCTAAAAAAAGAGAGAGAGGGCAGGAGGGTGCTCTTCTCCGTAACATCATAGGTGAATGAAATGGTCAAGATGATAGCGATCCACTCAAGCCGCGGAGGCACCGGGAAAAGCCTGATAACCAGCAACATCAGCGCCATCCTCGCCACCAGAGGGAGGAACGTGGCGCTCCTAGATTTCGACTTCAGAGCCCCAAGCCTCCTGACCATGTTCCAAGCTCAGAACAGCATACATAGATGGGTGAATGACCACATAGACGGCAAAGCCAATCTGGAGGATGTGATGGTGGATGTCACCAGCAGATTCGGCACCGAGGGGAGGTTCCTAGTCGGCTTCGCCAATGTCGAGCTGGACGCCATGAGGGAGATAGCACGGAAGGACCGGAAATGGCAGATGAAAGCCCTCAAACGGATTATGGAGATGAAGGATGAACTGGCCGACCTCTACGACATCGACACCGTCATGGTCGACACCAGTCCCGGTATCCAGTACTCATCCGTCAATGCCGTGGTGAGCTCCGATCTGTCGATGATCGTCTCCAGTATGGACCTCTTGGACCTTGAGGGAGCCCAGAGAATAGTGAAAGACCTATACCGACCCTTCAAGAAAGAGTCCTACATCCTCATCAACAAGGCCATACCCCACAGACTGGCGAACGAGGAGAGTAAGGATGACCTCATTGAAAGGATCCGGAGTATGTTCGACCAGCCCCTGATCGCCATCATCCCGTGTTACTGCGACATCCTCTTGGCCCAGAGAGCTTCCCTCTTCTCCCTCGACCAGCCCGGACATCCCTTCACATGGGCCCTGACCGAGGTCGCAAAACGCCTTGAGACGAGCTGAGCCTATCTGATTACTGGTCTCAGTAATCAGTTTTACACGCCAGATTGATAGTATGTCTACTTGAATGTGATGCAAATTCATGGAGTATAAGATCGTTCAGTGTAATGTTTATGGTTAATATTATTTTTTGATAAATGTTTATATTATAGTTCAGTGCGTTATAGTTGAATATATTGGGTCTCCGATATATTGTAGCTCTGTAGAACACAGCTACACATAAGGGAGAGAAGATGTCTACAGTAACGTTCGTCGGCGGTGCCTTCTCATACCTAGCCCTGACTATCGGTTTATTCTTCTTCCTCTTCGCGTGTAAGTACTATGTCTCCATACTGGTGGCGCTCTTCATCGGTAGGGGGAAGGGAGAGGGTCATGAGGGGGGCTTCAATGGATTGGCGGAACGTGTGGAGGAGTATGGGAAGCTTGAAAGTGAGAAGGTGTGTGAGGAGCCCTTTGTATCGATACAGCTGCCTTTCTACAATGAGAGGAATGTTGCGAGGAGGATCATAAAGGCCTGTATCGACATGGATTACACAAATTATGAGATCCTGGTCGCGGATGATTCTAG
>JASFTK010000115.1:0-4675 GCA_050053595.1 Candidatus Bathyarchaeota archaeon
CGAGTTATCTGGCTCCATGATTCCGGGTTTTTTGGGTAATGTTTAGTAAAAAAAGGGGTTAGGGGTAGGCGTTGGGGACCTTCTCAGGGAGGTTCTTGGTGAACCTCTCGAGTCTGACGGCGACCTCCTCCAGCTGCTCCACCGGCCTCACAAGGGCGAACCTGATGTGGCCCTCCCCGTTGGGCCCGTACTGGGTCCCGGGGGCACATCGTACTTTTTCGTGGTGGAAGAATTCTCTTGAGAAGTCCTTGGATGGGCATTTGAGCTCTGAGATGTCGGCGAAGACGTAGAAGGCCCCTTCGGGGTAGGGGCAGCTTACGCCCTCGATCTCGTTAAGGCGTGGTACGAAGAAGTCGATCCGTTTTCTGAAGGCCCCCCTCATCTTCTCGACGAAGTCCCAGCCCTGCTCTAGAGCTGCGATGCCCGCTTTCTGGAAGGGGACGGGCATACTTGTGATGCCGATGGGGACGGCGGAGATGATCTTCATCAGTTCGGGGCCTGCGATGATGTATCCCGCTCTGCATCCTGTCCAGGCGAAGGTCTTTGAGAAGCTCATAAGGACCATAGTCCTCTCCCACATCCCGGGGAGGTTTATGATGGGCCTGTGCTTCCCGTCGTCCCACACGTATTCAGTGTAGATCTCGTCGGCGATGATGATGATGTCTTTATCGACGGCGATCTCTGCGATCCCCTCCAATTCTTTCTGGGTGTAGACCGCCCCACAAGGGTTGTCGGGGTTGCAGATGAGGGCGGCTTTGGTCTTGTTGGTGATGGCATCCTTGATGTTCTCCATGTCCGGTCGGAAGAGCCCGTTCTTGTCCTTGGTCATCTCCGCCCGGGTCATCTTGGCCCCGAAGTATGCGGCGGGTTTGTTGTACCCCTGATAAGCGGGGTCCATGATGAGGATCTCGTCCCCGGGGTCCAGGATCGCCCCGAAGGACCTGAAGATGGCTTGGCTGCCGCCTGATTCCACCAGGACTTGGGTTGATGGGTCGACGGTCACCCCGTATTTCTTATAGTATTCGGCGATTGCGGCCTTGAACTGGGGGTCGCCGCCGAAGGCGTAGTGTGTGTGCCCTTCTCTCATGGCTTCATAGACGGCTTTGTTGATGAACTCAGGCTGGTTGAAGTCGGGGTCGCCGGCTCCAAGGTTTATGAGCCCCTCTATCTGGCCCAGTGCTACTCTTGAGCTGGGGGCGTCCAGCTGCATCTTGAGGATCTCTTTCTTGGCGAATTTTTTGACATTCATCCCGTTCACGTATCAGCTAAGCTATCCGGGTTCGGTATAAAAGCGGATCGGGTTCTCTGGTGGGGGGTTGGCCTCGATGTCCTTCAAATGTGGTGGGCCCGGAGGGACTTGAACCCACGACTCCCAGGTTATGAGCCTGGTGCTCTGACCAAGCTGAGCTACGGGCCCTAGCTGAATGATACAAACCCCCGAGATAAAAAAGTCTTCTACAAACATCTACATATAATTTAATACAAAGCTAAAACTAACTACGTCTGGATAATGGACCTCGAACTCATCCGGCCTCTCGCTTACATCTTCGGTGGGGGTTTACTCGCGGGGCTGGTCGTTGGGTTCGCCCTGCGGAAGCTCAACAAGGTTGTCGCCGCTTTCCTGGGCCTCTCTTTCCTCTCCGTCAACATCCTCTGGCTCATCAGGATCCTTGAGTTGGACCTGGACCTCCCCCCTCAGATCAATGCCATCTCGGATGTAATCGCGACCGTTCTCCCTCAGATATCTAATGACCTCAAGCGGGCCATCGGTCCCGCACTCACCCTCACAACCACCCTCCCTTTCGTCGGGGGCTTCATCTTCGGTGGGTGGATCGGCTTCAAACTCGCGTGAATCCCGGGAAAAGATATAAACGCCGCAATCCTTTTACTGCTAGCCCGTGCTCCGGTGGTGTAGTCCGGACAAGCATTCTGGCCTTTCGAGCCAGAGATCCCGGGTTCGAATCCCGGCCGGAGCACCACGATTTAAGGTGGTCTTAAATCCCTCCAATGACCCCCTACACCCCCTTCCTGTAGAATTTTCCTCGGCTTGTATAAGGTAGAAGGAGTTTAAGCTCAGCTTGGGGGTCTCTTTGCCTCGATGATCTCCTTGCACTGGTCTGCGTACTCGCAGTACTCCAGACATGAGACCCCTTTATCGGGTTTTTCCCACTCCGCTCCGCAGTCGAGGCAGACCCCCGTGTCCTCGTCACTCCAGATCTCGACGTCGCCACCGCACTCGTGGCACTTGACATACTTCATGGTGGGTCTGATGAAGTCCCGGATACCCGGGCATGTCTCTGGGCTTGTAACCTTCTGCCTCTTGATCCTGAAGGCTATCGCATCTCCCCTCCTACCTTGATTATATGCTTCCTGACTGGTATGGGTTTCCCCGCGGCCTCGATGGCATAGTCCACCACCTTGCCCAGCCCTGAGCAGCAGGGGACCTCCATCATCGCCACCGTGACGCTCCTCACGTCGTTCCTCTTGAAGATCTCCTTTAACTTCTCTCCGTGGCTGGCGATGTCATCCAGCTTGGGGCATCCCATCACCACAGCCCTGCCCGGAAGCAGGGAACCGTGGAAATCGGGGTGGGCCACGGGGACGCAGTCCGCCACCACCAGCAGATCACCATCCTCGAACCTCGGGGCTTCAGGGGGCACCAGCCTCAGTTGGACGGGCCAGTGCCGCAGAGCGGACTCCCTGTGGGTGGGTTGGGGCGTGCCGGCCTCAAGGTTAAGGGGAGATACTGAAGGGCATGTGACTGGTTGTTGCTCCAGCGACTTGAGATGTTCGTGGACCGCCTCCTCGTCGAATGCCGGCGCCTCTCTCTCGATGATCTCCATTGCTCCCTGGGGGCAGTGCCCGAGGCAAGCGCCGAGGCCGTCACAGTAGATATCGCTCACCAGCCTGGCCTTACCATCGACGATCTGGAGGGCTCCTTCGGCGCAGTTGGGGATGCAGAGGCCGCAGCCGTCACATTTCTCCTCATCGATCTCTATGATCTTCCTAGTCTGGTTCTCTCGACCCAGTTCTAAGTTTGATGACTCCATTCATATCACCTATTTCCATCTCTCCTGGCATCGCCCCCCGGTGGGGCAATGGTTGGCGGCATGGTTCTCCACGATCTTGAATAGGGGCTCGATGGTCTCATGGTTGAGGCTGTAGTAGTGCTCTCTCCCCCTCTTCTCCACCCTGACGAATCTGCATCTGACAAGGGGGCGGAGGTTGTGGGAGACCATGCTCTGCTCCTGGCCCACCTTCTCAGCGATCTCGCTGACGTTCATGGCTCTCTCACTGAGGTTCTCAAGGGCCGCTAGTCTTGTGGGGTTTGCCAGCGTCGAGAAGAACCTGTAGCAGGTCTCACTGACTCCTTTCTTCACCATGCCGATCACATATGAAAGATATTTCATATGAAGAATATTTCATGTATATTTAAGGGTTGTGGGAGCGAGCCCTTCTCAGCTGCCCTTCTTAAAAAGGAGCCAGTTCTCGGCCTCATCGGTGAAGTGCACCAATACGTATGTGCCCTCCATTCTCATACCCTTGAGCCCGAAGACCATCTTCTCTGGCTTCCTGCTCTCCATCACGAAGGTGCCCCTATCCCAGATCTCCACGGTCCCCGCACCAAACTCCCCCTCGGGTATCATCCCTTCATAGTCGATGTAATCCAGATCATGATCCTCGACGGCGATGGCGAGTCTCCTCACCCCCGGCTCAAGGGGAGGGCCCTTGGGTACGGCCCAGCTCTTCAGTACGCCGTTGAGCTCCAACCTGAGATCCCAGTGGAGCCTCGTGGCGTCATGTTCCTGGACGACGAATCTCCCCTCCACCCTCTCCCGCTGGTCTATATCCCTCATCTCATGATCCCCGCAGATGTTCCTAGATGACTGTCCATTGAGAATGTGGGGACGCCTCAGTTATAAACGGGTTGAGATTATCCATGTGGGGGTTGAGATGGACATCGACGACCATATAGAGGAGATCCGGGGGGAGTTCCCCGTCCTCAAGCACAAGATATATCTGAACAGCGCGGCCCACGGCCCCGCTCTGGGGAGGGTGTGGGAGGCGGTCAAGCGTTTCTGGTCCTTCAGGCTGAACGAGGATCCGGGGCCCATCATACCGGACGCGAAGGGGGAGGAAGCCAAGCTCATCAACGCCTCTACGGACGAGATCACGTGGTGCTCCAGGGTGACCCAGGGGTTCAACATGGTCTCCAGCATGGTCGGTCTCAAGAGAGGGGATAATGTGGTGGTCACGGACCTGGGGTATCCCTCCAACGTGTTCGTCTGGCTCCCATTCAGGGAGAGAGGGGTGGAGATCCGTAGAATAGAGAACAGGGATGGACGCATAGAGACCTCCGATTTCGAGGAGGCCATCGACGAAAAGACCCGGGTCGTCTCGATGAGCCACGTCGAGTGGACCAGTGGGATCAGGCATGACGTTGCTGGTATAACGGGCATCGCCCACGAGCACGGCGCCCTGGTCGTCAATGATGCCTACCAGGCTGTGGGCCCCCTCAACGTTGATGTCCACTCTGACGGCGTTGACTTCCTCCTGGTGGGGGGCGGTAAATGGCTCTGCTCCCCGCCCCAGGCCGGTATCTTCTACATCAGGGAGGACCTCATCGACGAGTTTGAACCCAGCTACAGGTTTTACAACCAGGTCGAGGAGGCCT
>JASFTK010000116.1:0-4590 GCA_050053595.1 Candidatus Bathyarchaeota archaeon
TTCAGCGGCCTCTCGTGCTGGCAGGACCACTGCCCGGTCTTGGGGGGTGACCCCGACCTTCTCCATGATCCTCTCCATCCGTTCTATGGTCGTGTAGGTGGTGTTCCCTTCAACGAACTCTCTGAGGTATCTGAAGTGGCGTCTCACGATCTCCTGTCTAGCCGCTCCCTGTACTACACTATCGTCGATTATCCCCTCCTTAGCCATGTTCACCCCCATATCCGTGGGAGACCTTATCGCGGCGAGGGGATCATCCACTGGGACCATCTTCTCGATGATCTTCTTCATGATGGCGAAGTTATCGACATCCCGGTTGTAGTTGATAGCTTTGACCCCGTATACATCCCAATGGAAAGGGTCGACCATGTTGTAGTCACCGATGTCGGCGGTCGCAGCCTCATAAGCTACATTCACCGGATGGTCCAGCTCTAGATTCCAGATGGGGAATGTCTCGAACTTTGCGTAACCCGAATTGATGCCTCTCTTCCGGTCCTGATAGACCTGAGCCATACAGAAGGACATCTTCCCGCTCCCGGGACCTGGGGCAGTCACCACGACGATGGGCTTCTCGGTCCTGACATATTCAGGTTTTCCATAACCCTCATCGCTCACTGTGTGGTCCAAGTCCTCAAGATATCTGGGGATCTCATAGTGGATGTAGACCATGATTCCCCGGTTCTCAAGTCTCTGCTTGAACCTCAAAGCAGCCTTCTCCCCTGCGAAGAGGTTGATCACCACTGCGGAGACATCTAGACCGGACTCACGGATGTCGTTGATGTCCTTGAGGATCTGGTCCTCATAGGTGAGGCCAAAGTCCCTCCGGATCTTCCTCCCCTCGATGTCCTTGGCGCTGATGCAGTGGACTATTTCGATGCTCTCCCCCAGCCTCTGGAGCATCCGCATCTTGGTGTCCAAGGCGAAACCAGGTAGAACCCTTGAAGCGTGGTTATCGTATCTCAGCTTCCCCCCGAACTCAAGATACAGGTTGTCGAAGAGGGAGACCCGCTCCTGTATCTTCTCCACTTGAACCTTGAGATATCTCTCAGTGTCAAAACCTTTCGAGTCGATCATGAAATCACAATTAAAAATTCATCACACGACAAGGATCTCGACATTATCCCCACCGGATTCATGTGAACCCAGTTTAACTTCTGCCCACCGTTATCAGAACCTCGGTTTGGGGATTTCTCGCGCATACCTAGGTATGGGACACTGAGGAGTTAAGATTTTCTCGAACTCCACTCAACCCTTTAGACAGCTAACAGGTTCTCACCCGTCATCTCGGGCGGCTTCTCGATGCCCATCAAGTGGAGGATGGTCGGGGCTACGCAGCTGAGACCCATGCCACCCCTGAGCCTCACCCGCCTGAGATCAGGGTCTCCACTGATAAGGATGAAGGGTACAGGGTTGAGACCGTGGGAGGGATTTGGCTGACCATCGGGGTAGAACATGACCTCGATGTTTCCATGGTCCCCCGTTATTATGACGATATACCCCTCTTCCAGCCCCACGTCCACCACACGACCAATACACCGATCTAACGCCTCTACCGCAGTTATGCCCGCCTCTAGGTTGGCGGAGTGGCCCACCAAGTCACCGTTGGCGTAGTTGACAAGAATGAAATCATAATAGTTTCTGCGAAGTTCCCTGATCAATGTCTCAGTTATCTCTGGGGCGCTCATCTCAGGCTTCTCGTCGTAACTGGGAACTGTAGGGCTGGGTATCAGGACCCGGTCCTCCTTGGAGTTTGGGACCTCGATCTGGCTGTTGAAGAAAAAAGTGACCTGAGCATACTTCTCCGTCTCAGCGATCCTGAGCTGCCTAAGGCCGTTAGCGGCTATAACCTGACCTAGGTTATTCTCCACCTCCTGCTGGGGGTAGGCGACGGGGAGGTCTAGGTCCTGGTCGTAGACGCTCATGCATGTGAAATGGACCTGGGGGAACTTCTTCCTGGTGAATCCATTGAAGTCTGGCTGGGTTAGAGCGTAGGTGATCTGCCGGGCTCGATCTGATCGGAAATTCCAGAAAATGATGGAGTCGCCATCATCGATAGTGGTGATGGTCGCTGCCTCTCTATCCAGAAGGGCGATGGGTTCCACGTAGTAGTCAGTGGGGTCTCCCCGTCTGTAGGCTTTGACGATGGCTTCTATGGGATCGGTCTCATTGTGACCCACTCCAAGGGTCAAGAGGTCATAAGCCCTCTGGGTCCTTTCCCAGTTGGTGTCCCGGTCCATGGCGTAATACCTGCCAACGATAGACGTAATTCGGCCGACGCCCCTCTCTTTTATCTCATCCAAGGTCTCCTTGATGAAGGTCTTCGCGCTCCGCTCTGGGACATCCCTGCCGTCAAGGAAACAATGGATGTAGGCTTCGTCAAGATCCTGCCTCTGTGCCAGCTCGAGGAGGGCGTAGAGGTGGGAAGTGGTCCCGTGGATGCCTTGGTCGCTCAGGAGGCCCATCAAATGGAGCTTCCCCCCACTCTCCTTACAATACTCCACCGTCCCTCGTAGAGCCGGGTTCTCGTAGAAGCCTCCACATTGGATACTCATATTTATCTCTTTGAGGGGCTGTAGAACGACCCTACCAGCCCCCATGGTGAGGTGTCCCGGTTCACTACCCCCCTGGATCCCCTCAGGGAGCCCCACGGCGTCTCCTGTACACTTCAAAAGAACCCATGGATAAGACGCCATGTACTTATCGTCGTTTGGAGTCTTTGCGAGGCGGACTGCGTTTCCCTTGGTCTCTTCTGTGTATCCCCATCCGTCCCTCACCACAAGGAGAACCCTCTTCATACTTTGTAAACCCCTTCACGGGAGACTTAAGTTTTTAATTGCCCCTTAAAGGAGACGAGTCACCTAGATACAGGTTTTCTGGTTAAAATCTAGTTATTAAACGGCCTTCATACATCAAATCGGGCACCCTCAATCCCAAGACGTAGATACACGAGCGCAAAGCTCTGATCAAGACCACTATTAGGTGAGGATGAACTATCGAAGATTATTCAACCGCTTCAAACGACGTCAATCCGAGGATAATCTCAAGTATAGTATCACAGACTCCACAAAATACAGATTCAGAGACTTGCACAGACCTTGAGAAGCATGAAACACAGGATGAGGGAGAAAACCCAGACGATGCCGGAAGTATAAAGTATGAACTTCTGAACCTGTGGAGGATAATCGGCTTAGGCTGCATCATCACCTCATACATCCATATGACCTGGTTTATACTCAGAGCCGCCCTGGGGCGCCACATCCAGACCCTAGAGTTCAATAGCTTCGGAGAGCTATGGATCGAGATCGGAATCTGGCTCGTAGGGGCTCCCCAGGTATTCTGGTGGTTCAACAGGTTGAGAAGAGGATATTGAGGGGTTCTGAAAAATTGTAGCTTTTTATCCATGGGATCTTTGCACCAAAAAGGATATATTGGATTGTTTTAATTTCTACGAGGTTTAAATGGGTGACTGTATTCCTACAATTTAGCCCCCTTTTGACCTACGTTTCTAGATTGTATTGGCTTCTGACGGTGTAATGCGATGGATATTGATAATCAGGGTTCAAAGGAGAAGTTCAAGAATTTCAGTGAGTGGTACGACAGGATGCTGCTGGAGGCCGAGATCGTTGACGACAGATACCCCGTGAAGGGTTTCTCAGTCTACAGGGGCTGGGGCTACGGCATCGTCAAACGGATCTACCGGATGTTGGAGGAGAAACTTGAAGAGACGGGCCACCAGCCGATGCAGTTCCCGGTTGTGATTCCCGAGGACGCCTTCCAAAAGGAGGAGGACCACATTGAGGGATTCGGGGCTGAAGTGTTCTGGATCACTCATGCGGGTCAGAACGAGTTGGATAGGAGACTCCTCCTCAGGCCAACCTCTGAGACTGCAATCTACCCTATGTTCAAGATCTGGATCAGATCCCACGCTGACCTCCCACTCAGGATGCACCAGACCTGCAACGTCTACCGCTACGAGACCAAGGCGACCCGTCCCCTCTTCCGAGGCAGGGAGTTCCTCTGGAATGAGGCTCATACCGCTCATATAGACTATGAAGACGCTGAGCGCCAGGTCAAGCTGGCAATCGAGATCTACAGCCAGGTCTACGATGCTCTAGGCATAAGCTACCTCAAGCTGAAGCGCCCTAACTTCGACAAGTTCGCAGGAGCTGACTACAGCATCGCTTTTGATACTTGGAATCCAGACGGGAAGGTCAACCAGGTGGGCACCGTCCATCACTTAGGGGACAACTTCGGCACGGCCTTCCAACTCTCCTACGAGGACGAGGAAGGGGAACATCAGACAGCATTCACCACCTGCTACGGTATGGGTTTCGGTAGAACACTGGCAGCAACCATAGCCCACCACGGCGATGACAACGGTCTGGTCCTGCCTCCAGTAGTGGCCCCCAAGCAGGTGGTCATCATCCCCATACCCTTCAAAGGGAAAGAGGAGACGGTGACAAGGTACTCGAAAGAGGTCGAGACGATACTCGAAAAGGCGAGCATCCGGGTTGTCTTAGACGATGACAATCGCATCAGACCTGGAGAGAAATATTACAAGTGGGAGATGTTCGGCGTCCCAGTCCGGGCGGA
>JASFTK010000117.1:0-4488 GCA_050053595.1 Candidatus Bathyarchaeota archaeon
GTCTCCGGGGTGGCTAATGCCGTGAGGAAGACGTCTCGGTCGGTGCCTTCCTCGAAGAACACTAGCTCCGCATCTGCGACGAAACGGGTCTGGGATAGGCTGAGATTCTTTTGTCCTATCGGTTCCTTAAGCAGCACGATCTACTATGAACAACCTGCTCCCCACAGCGCCTCTCCACCACGCGTCTAGTATGCCTAGTATTGGATGCTAATTACTCTGCTCTTTCATTTTTGTAACAGGTATTATCGACGCCATCGCTGTTATTGTTGCGAGCAAGAATAAGGGGATTATGCCAAACAGTTCCGCTAGGGGAGCTGTGACTGTCCTGATTATATTACCGGATGAGATCGCTACATTGTAGAGACTGTTTGCCACCCCCCTGTTTTCTTTAGTGGATAGTCTGGCTATGTCAGTAGCTCCCAAGATCCTTACAGCTCCATAACTGACACCGGCTATCATCAGAGCTATTATCAATGTGTAATAGTTATTGGCGAAGATTGAGGTTAATCCCGCTACCCCTCCCAACGCTAGGGAGGTGTAAAGAAACAAGTTGAAGGGGACTCTGGTTAATAGTGTAGCAGATAATAACCGTATGATAAGAATCCCTAGGTTACGGTATGTTGACAGGAGGGCAACCCGTCCATCGGAGAAACCAAGGTCGAGTTTTGCGTATAAAGGTATGTAGGTCTGTAAAATTGACCTTGAGAAGAAATAGAGGACAGCCATATAGGACAGGTAACGGAATCTTGGCTGGGTTAACAAGTCTTTGATGTTGGAAATGTCAATTTTTTCGGCGTTTTGTGCCTGGATGCCTGTCTCTTTTGTCTGTGTAAATAAATAGATTAAAACGAGTATCTGAGCAATAACGCCTATCTTATAGACCCCTCGCAGGGTCACTGTCTCACCTGCTAGTAAGACACTGGTGATTGAAGGTCCTATTGTGAGTCCAATACTGGAAAACAGGTACAAGATGCTGACAGCTTCCTGTTTTTCATCTTCCTCTGCTACATCCCCGATCATCGAGAGGAGTACTGGAAAAAACCCTCTATCTGCGACCCCACCTACTATGGATGCGATGTATAGATGGTTGACGTTTGAAGCAAAAGCGCGGATAAGTACTCCGAATAATGTTATGAGCCTTGAATATATTACCATGGCTTTCCTGCCAAATCTGTCCGAAAACATACCGATGGGGACAAGGAGGATGATCCCCATCAGGGTCCGGATGCTTCTTAACAGGTTTACCTGGTAGATATTGGCTCCCAATTCCAAGGCGTAGACAATGGATATTGACCAAACCATGGATGAAACCAGCATTGTGATGAAAGGGATTAAGTAAATCCTGAATAAAGCAGGTTTCCTGAGAGTTGATAACATGATAAAACTATGTGATTGATTCATCCAATTTTATAAAAAATCTATCATATAGCTAGTCTCTCAAGTGCATATACCCCATTTTAATCAACACTGTTCCAAGTGTTGCACTATCTCCCCTACCTATTGGGGATATTAGACCACGAACAAGGTGTTGGTCTCTCCCTGTCAGAGGTGTTCATGACCAAGCTGGAAGCCCGTTGCTCGCCCAGAACGGCTTGCTCAGATGGTTGTTGGGATGAGTCTCCCCCATTTTTATTAATCCACAGTCCGTATTAAGCCCGTTATAAGAGGTTGCTAGATGTCAGAGTCGGAACTAGTAGAGATAGTAGGTAACGCATTCTCACTCCCGCCCAAGGTTATAGTAGCGTACGCCAAGCTGGATCCCACATTCACCAGCGGGGATCTGTCCAGGATCGGGGGCATACCACGCTCCTCAGCCAAGTTCTACCTCAACAAGATGGTGGGGCTCAGGATGGTGACCAAGGTCCCGCATAAGAGGAAGTACCAGAAATACGCCAATGCCAGAACCTTCTCGGACTGGCTCAAAGATCTGGTCAAATTCGCCGTCACCCCCTTAGAAGAGGGCGAACTGGAGCTAACTGAAGAGGCCCAGTAAGATGTCTCTCAGGGATCTCGCCGACTCGAAGCCTAAGAAGAAGAAAAAAAAGTTCACCCGCACCCTCACCCGGAAGCAGATAAGGCGGATGAAGAAACGGGGTTATGACGCCGAGCGGGAGCTGGTGAAGAAGTTCAGGGAGGTGGGGTTCGATGCCCTGAGGGTCCCCGTGAGCGCACCGAGCAGGGAACCCCTCCCCGATGTCTTCGCTATCAATGAAGGGGCCATCGTGGCCTGCGAGGTCAAGAGCCAGGAGAGATACGCCTACTACAAGACGAAGCAGGTTGAGAAGCTCTTCGAGTTCCTTGATATCCACTGCATCTACCCCAAGCGATACGCAGTCCTCGCAGCCAAATTCAAGTACAGGGGCTGGTACTTCGAGATAGCCGAGAAACCAGGCGATTTCTCCATAAAGCTGGGAGAGGGACTCAGATTCAGGGAGCTGGTGGAAAGGATAGAGGCCCCTCGGGAAAACTGAATTCTTTATATAACTTCTTTCGAATTTTCAAGATAGTTTAACGGAGGCTCAAAATTTGGTAAAGGAATTAAGTCATAGTGAGGTCAGGGGTATCCTTAAAGGGATGAGCTTCGAATGCGAATCAACGGCGGATCTTACCCCTCTCACAGAGATAATAGGCCAGGAACGGGCTGTGAGAGCCCTGCAGTTCGGCCTCCAGATTGACAGCAAGGGCTACAATGTTTACCTCTCGGGTATGCCGGGGACGGGTAAGACCACCGCCCTTGTCGATTACCTCAAGGAGATCGCGAAGGACAGACCTGCCCCCGACGACTGGTGTTATGTCTATAATTTCGATGACAGCACCAAGCCGGATGCTTTGAGGTTACCTGCGGGGATGGGCTCCGAGTTCAAGGATGATATGGAGCAGTTTGTCTCAGAGATACAGAGGGTACTCAACGTCGCCTTCGAGAGTGAGGATTACGCCGACAAGCGTAGCGAGACCCTCAAAGCGATAGAGGAAGAGAGGAATGAGGTCACCAAGAAAGTGAACAACCTGGCCGGGAAAGCCGGTTTCCTCCTCCAGAGATCCCCCATCGGGCTCGTCCTGATACCCATCGTGGATGGCCGCCCTATAAACGACAAGGAATTCACCAACCTCCCACCGGAGGTCCAGAAACAGATCCAAAGGAGACGTGAAGCCCTACAGGGAGATCTCAGAAACGCCATGAGGCAGTTCAGGGACATCGAGCGGAAGATGAGCCAAGCCATCAAGGACCTGAACAGGCAGGTTGCGACCTACGCCCTTGAGCCGATAAGTTCTGTACTCAAGGAGAAATACAGCGATATAGAGGAACTCGGTGAATACCTCAGGGAGGTAGAGGATGACATCCTCGACAACCTCCGGGCAATCCTCCAAGGCGGAGAGGAACAGCAGAAACCCCAGCTCCCATTCGCCGTCCCGAGCAGAGAGACAGACCCCACGGAGAGATACAAGGTCAACCTGATAATTGACAACTCAGATCTCGAGGGGGCACCTGTGGTGATGGAGCAGAACCCCACATATCCCAGGCTATTTGGGGCTATGGAAAAGGAAGCGAGGTTCGGGACACTCTTGACTAACTACACCATGATCCGGGCGGGGTCGCTCCACAAGGCGAACGGGGGCTTCATCGCAATCCCTGTGGAGGGGCTATTCAGTGACCCGATGATCTATGAGAGCCTGAAGAGGACCATCGACAACGAGAAGATAGAGATCGAGGACCCCACCTCCAGATTCGGCTTCATGCTCACCGGCACCCTCAACCCAGAGCCTATACCCTTCGACGCGAAGGTGATCATCATCGGCGACCCCCAGATCTACCAACTCCTCTTCGCTCGAGACCGGGAGTTCAAGGAACTCTTCAAGGTCAAAGCTGATTTCGATACCACCATGGACAGGAACGAGAAATACATACGGGAGTATGCCTCCTTCATCTGTACCCTGGTAGAGAAGGAGGGTATGATGCACCTCGACCCTGACGGGGTCTCCGCAGTCATAGAGTACAGCTCACGGCTTGCTGCTGACCAAAAAAAGCTCTCGACAAAGTTCGCCGAAGTCGCCGACATCATCAGGGAGGCTAATTTCTACGCTCAGAAGGATGGGGCTGAACTGGTGTCCCGTGAGCACATCAACAAGGCCCTAGAAGAGAAGGTCTACAGGTCTAATCTCATCGAGAAGAAGATAGAGGAGATGATATCCAGGAACATCCTATTAATCGACACTTTTGGCGAGAAGGTTGGCCAGGTTAACGGCCTCGCAGTGCTATCCCTAGGGGACTATAGCTTCGGGAAGCCGAACAGGATCACCGCCAGCGTTGGCGTCGGACGCCAAGGTATCATCGATATTGAGAGGGAGGCAGAGATGGGGGGGCCCACCCACACTAAAGGTGTCCTCATCCTCAGCGGATATCTCAACGCCAAGTACGCCGAGAAAGCCCCTCTCAGCCTATCGGCGAGGCTGGTCTTCGAGCAGAGCTATTCGGGGGTTGACGGAGAA
>JASFTK010000118.1:0-4473 GCA_050053595.1 Candidatus Bathyarchaeota archaeon
CGAGAGACCTCACTAAAAGCGGGGATAACGGGGTCGTCGTTGATAGTGTGTTGGAGAACATACCCAAGACCCCGATAGCATACCAGGCGTCGCCCATGGCCTGGGCTGAGGAGGGGGAGGCCAAGGCCTCATGTCAGGTATTCGGGGACACAGCCCTCATCACCCTGACCTTGGCACCCCTGAGCTACGACGACCTCCCCGAACAAATAGTTGAGGAGATCGTGGGTTGGGCTGGGAGGCGCGGCCTGAGGGGGATCGTCGTCGACAGCCACAACAGCATAGATCTTGAGGGGGGGCTGGACACTTACGAGACGGGGGATGTCACCGCTGCAGCCAGAGAGGCTGTGGAGGCCGCTGAGGGTGCCCAGAAACAGCTTTTCGAGGTCGCCACTGCCCGGATGATCCCAGGGGAGTGGGGGCTAGACCAGGGGATGGGGTCCGGGGGGATATCTGTTCTGGTAGTGAGGCTTGGGGATGGATCCCAGTATGCTTACATCGTCCTTGATGGTAACAACATGGTCCAGGGGCTGAGAGCCAGGCTGTTGCACGCTTTAGAGTCTGCAGGCTTCTCAGGGGGTGAGGTCTTAACCTCGGACGTCCACACGGTGAACGCGATAGGGGCAGCAGGGAAGGGATACTCCCCTATAGGGGAGAGAATGGACCAGGAAGCCCTGCTGGATTATATATTAGAAACCGTTGATGAGGTCGTAAACCGATTGGAGCCCGGGGGAGTCCTTAGTTCAAGGACGGAAATCAAGGGGATGAGGGTCCTTGGTCCCGGGGGGTTGGCCCGATTCCGTCACATCCTCGAATCAGGGTTCGATCTGTTCGTAAGAGCGGGACTATCCATAGGCGTTGTCTGCTTTCTGGTTAGTGTTGCCCTTGCTTTATTCTGGGTATGTGTTTAGCTCGATGATTATTCATGTTAAGATTAGACATTGAACTTGTCTATTTTGGTGTTTTCACGAAATTGTTAGCAAAAATTTCGTATAATTATGTTAAATTCATATTTTTTTAATCCGAGCTAAACACATACTATTCTGGTAAAAACCTCAGAGTTATGGGTTTTAATAAGAGGTATGATTATTTTGTGAAAAGAGATGGTCGACAACCACAAGGGGGGGTCAAGGGACTACGTCATAGTCGGGGTTAAACCCATCATGAATTACGTGGTTGCTTGTATGACGCTTTTCAACGCCGGTATGAGCAGGGTCAGGGTGAAGGCTCGAGGCCGTAACATAAGCAAAGCCGTCGACTCCATTGAGATGCTACGCAGGGTCTTCATGAAAGACCTCAAGGTGGAGGACATAGAGATCGGCACAGACACCCATACAGTCGCTAACGGTAAGGAGGCCAGTGTATCGACCATCGAGATAAGGATCTCACGTCCCTGATTGCGCCTTGGTTTTTTAAGGGGTTATCTACAGCTTTTAAACGGATGTGAGAACCCTGAGTTATCCAAATATTGTAGTCACGCCGCCTGGACCCAAGGCGAAGAAGATCGTTGAGAGGGACCACGCGGTCATCAGCCCCTCCTTCGGTAGGGCGTATCCCCTCGTTATCAAGTCTGGGCAGGGCTGTATAATCACCGATGTTGACGGTAACCAGTTCATAGACCTCAACGCTGGCTTAGCCGTCCTCAACGTGGGCCACAGGCATCCCCGGGTCATCAAAGCCATCAAGGACCAAGCCGACAAATTCCTCCACTACAGCTATACCGATTTCTACTACGACACCTACATTAACCTGGGGGAGGTCCTCCATGACCTTATCCCTGGGGACTTTGAGAAAAAGTTCTTCTACGGGAACAGTGGTGCCGAGTCCGTTGAGGCCGCCATCAAACTGAGCCGCTGGCACTCCAAACGCCAGGGGATACTGGCTTACATAAGCTCTTTCCATGGCAGGACGATGGGTGCGGTGAGCTTGACCGCGAGTAAGCCGGTCCAGAGGGGACGTTTCTCTCCCTTGATACCCGGGGTCGAGCATATATTCTACCCCTACTGTTACCGCTGCCCCTTCAACCTTGAGCATCCGGGCTGCGGTTTCCGGTGCGTCTCCTACATCGACGAATACCTCTTCCATAAGTTCCTCCCCCCTGATGAGGTCTCCATGCTCCTTGCTGAGCCCATCCAGGGTGAGGGCGGATATGTGGTGCCCCCCAAGGGGTACTTTGATGCGCTCAAGGACCTGCTGGACGAGCACGGGATACTCCTCGCGATGGACGAGGTCCAATCAGGTCTCGGTAGGACAGGTAAATGGTTCGCCTCAGACCACTTCGGGGTGGAACCTGACATCATCTGTATAGCCAAGGGGATCGCTGCGGGGCTCCCGTTAGGAGTCACCGCCTCCCGGGCTGACCTGATGGACTGGACGCCTGGTAGCCACGCTAGCACCTTTGGGGGGAACCCCGTCTCCGCGGCGGCTGCCCTTGAGGTCATCAATGTCATCAAGGAGGAGAAACTCATCGAGAACGCCAACAAGGTCGGTGGCCACCTGTTGAAGAGGCTTGAGGAGATGAAGGAGGATCACCCCATGATAGGTGACGTACGGGGTCGAGGCCTCATGGTCGGGGTAGAGCTCGTCAAGGACAAGGAGTCCAAGGAACCGGCCAAGGATGAGACCGGGGAGATCATGATGCGTTGCTTCAAGAAGGGCGCCGCCATCGTAAACTGTGGGGTCTCCACCATAAGGTGGATGCCACCTCTCATCATCACCAAGGAGCTAATCGACAGCGCCTTGGAGATCTTCGAGGAATGCCTCGGAGAGGTCGAGAAGAAAGCCTAATCTCTTCCCCTTACTTTTTTTCCACAACTATCTTGGTGAACATCCCTGAGCTGATCTGCATCAGACCGTCGAAGGGTTCCCTGACGTTACAGTTCTCGATCCTGATCATACTCCCCTGCTGCAGGTTCTCCACCTCTTTTATCAAGTCCCTCCAGACTGAGACCCTGGCTTCACCGGTCTCGTCGTCGATACGGAAGGAGGCCACCGTTGCAGGGCCTCTGGCGGTCTCCACGTCCCTCACCTCAGGGGGCTCTAGGACTGTGCCCTTGACGTAGATGTTGGTCTGACCCTCTCTGAGGTCGCTCAATTGGACGATCTTGTCCTCGACGCTGGGAGGCTCGACATCGATGTCCTCGGGGTTGATTTTGATGCGGCCGCTCTGGCCCACATTGAGCCCAACGGAGCCGAGGCTCAGCCTGGTGTATCCGTTATCGACGGCTACGGAGTCGCCAGGTTCCATCTCGTCCGCGAGGTCGACATCAGTGTCCCAGAGGCTGAGCCTGACGGTGCCCGTCTCGTCTTCCAACAGGACTGAGACGACCCTGCCGGTGCTGCCGTCCCGCCGGGTGAACTCCCGTTTCTCCCCTATCTCGGCAACCCGGGCGGCGACATTGACGCTGCTCATCCCCGTCCTGAGATCTGCGACCTTGGTCCAGTGGGGTACAGCCACCTCAGGCTTCACCCCCACCTCCAGTACCTCGATCTCCGTGTTGTAACTGGTGTGGACCTCCAGACTCCTGTCCTGTCTCTCACGTGCGTTCCCACCGATGACCTGGATCTTGGTCCCCACCTCTAAATCCTGAACCTCATCGACCTTGTCGTCCCAGAGCACCAAGTTTATCCTCCCCCCGCCTTCCTCGAGGGCCACACGGGTGACACGGCCCTCTGAGCCGTCCTGCCTGTTGAATGTGCTGACCCGGAACTTGTCAACGATGACCCCGTAGAGGTTAACCGTGCCCGGTCTGAAGATCTCCGCAGGGGTCTTGTAGAAACTCTCTGCAGTCGGGAACTTCTCCTCTTCGGCGTCCAGGGGTTCCATGTAGATCTGACCCCGGTTCCCGATGTTGACCTCTATCTCCCCCCTTCTCTCCCTCGTATATCCGTGGAGGATTCTCACGATCTTGCCATCGGCGACCTTGCTTGCCGCCACCTGGTCCGCTTTCTCGTCCCAGAAGACGACAGCGACGGAGCCCGTGGAGTCCCCGAGGAGCATCCTGAGGACTTTCCCCTCCCTACCGTCGCGTCGAGTGAACGTGTGGGCGGGGAAGACGTGGATAACCCTACCGGTGAGCGAGACATCGCTCAACCCCGAGGTGAGATCTCCAATCTTGACCTTTGCTTCGATCTTCTTCCCAGCCCCGTCCAGACCAAGGTTCGAGGCAACCAAGTGGACCGCAGCCTCTTCGGTCAGGAGCCCCGCCGCTTTCCCCCGTTCCTCATCGATGAGCCGTTCCACGGCCTCTTTGGTGAGGTTCGGTCTGAGGGCCAGTATCCTCTTGATTATATCATCGACGCTTGACATGTCTAACACTATCTTATCTGTAGGTACTCCATAAAAACGGCTACGCTACTTTTCCTCCCCGGATAGGAGGATGTGGAGGACCCCCATCCCCAAGGTGATCACGGAGAGGATGATGGCCATCTGGTACAGGAGGTTGAAGAACGCGTTGGCCGACATACCGGGAGAGA
>JASFTK010000119.1:0-4453 GCA_050053595.1 Candidatus Bathyarchaeota archaeon
CCCGTCAGGGACTTCGTCATAAAGCACGAAGAGGACAGAGGATACTCTGGCTTCATCAACCTGATAGGCATCGAGTCCCCGGGCCTCACCGCCTGTCCCGCCATCGCCGAGAAGGTGGGCAAGATGGTGGATGAGTTCTTCTAGACACCCCAAAATTTTACTTTGATCGCCTCCTTGTTCCGATTCAGTGTGATAAAGTTGGACGAGCGGGAAAGCATGGTCCTGGAGTATATCGAAAAGCACAGGGACGAGGTGGTCGAGTTACTGCAGAGACTTGTACGCATAGACACTCAGGTGCCCCCGGGATTAAACTACGACATCATCTGCGACCTCCTTGCAGATGAGTTGAGTGGTCTCGGCTGTGAGGTCAGCATCCACAAGGCTCCTGGGAAATATCTCAAGCTCTCAGGGGCGGAGCTGATGGGTCTTGAGGGGCCCAGGAGTAACATTGTGGCTAGGTACAGCGGGGAGAGGGGGAAGCCGTTGCTCCACATCAGCGCCCACATCGACACGGCCGCCATTCAGGAGGAGGGGTGGACTGTGGACCCTCTGGGAGGAGATGTCACGGAGGACACACCCTATGAGAGAAGTGATTATGACAGGGGGGGCGGTTATATCTGGGGTCGAGGCGTAGCGGACGACAAAGGGGAGATCGTCTCGATGATCTTAGCCTTAAAGGCTATTCATGAGCTCGATATCAGACTTGAGGGGGACCTCATCCTGACCTGTAACTGCGATGAGGAGATTGGCGGTGTCGCAGGACTAGGGTTCCTGATGAGGGAGGGAATAGTGAAAGCGGATTATGGGATACAGTGCGATGGGGGCCTCTCAGGGATTGGACTCGCCGCTCAAGGGAGGACCAGGTTCCTGATCAGGACTATCGGGAGATCGTTCCACGGCCAGGTGCCTATCCTCGGGGTCAACGCCATCGAGAAGATGTCCAAGATCAACATCGCTCTCGACAATTACTGGAGAGATGTGCTGCTGAAGAGAAGGATGGAAGTCCCGGGAATCGACCTCGGGGAGGCTCTCAGGGAGCGGGGCGTCACAGCCTTAACGGCTATGCTCAACATAGGCACCATCAAGGGCGGGGTCCAGGGGGCTACCGTCCCAGACAGGTGCGAAGAGGAAGTACTCAGGGGTATGATCCCGGGTGAGACCTTCGAAGATGTGCATCGGGAGCTTATCTCTGTTATCGAGGGGGTGAAGACTGACGACCCCGACTTGAATTATGAGGTCGAGGTCATCAATAGCAGGGAGGGCTACCTCGTATCACCGGAGAACCCTTGGACACAGCAGGGGAGAAGTATTGTCGAGGAAGTCACCGGGAGGACCCTCCCCTTCACCGGGACATTGGCTAGCACCGACATGAACTATCAGGTCAACGAGGGGGGTATGCCTTGTTTCAACTTGGGTGTCGGCGGTCCCTACTCCAATGGCCACAAGCAGGACGAGAACGCCAGCATCGATGAGATCATTGACTGCACTAAGATAGCAGCCCTCCTCTACATGAGGAAGCTCAGCATCACCTGAAATATCATAAGCAGCTGAGCCCAGTCCCTCGGAGTTTTAGCTCCTATGGTGGATGGTTGCGGGGCAGCCTGTGCATGGATCGCAATAAACAGGGCAACTAGAACAGAAGGACCCGCACGGCGATGTATCTGTCAACTTGCCAGGGGCTATGATCGTCGGTAGCGGATGGAAAACAGTATCGAAGAACACTGGATCAGCCTCGACGCCCCCGAAGGTTGATGCGGGGTGCTCGGCGATGTATTCAGCCCAGAACCTCTTCTCCTCGGGTACGACCAGTAGGATGTGTGAGGTCCTTCCCTCCAAGCCCCAGAACATGATCTGGGGGCAGCCGGAGAACCTCTGGGCGCTCCTCGCAGCCTTTCTGGCAGAATCGTAGACCATACTCAGGTAGACGCTGATAAGCCCCAATCCAGCCGCCATCCATTATTCGCTGATCCTTACTTTTATGGGGATACCCTGTCTGACGCTCTGGGAAACTATGCAGAAATCCTCAAATATCCCAGCGCACCTCTCCAGCTTATACCTATCCTCCTCGGCTACCTTAAGAAAGAGTTCCACCTCCAATTCCTTGACCCGCCAGCGTCCCATGGAGTTCCTAGCATGAATGCCTCTGACCACTGCCTTAATACCCTCCACCTCGACCTTAGACTTTTGTAAGCAGAACAGTAGGCTCGCACTCAGGCAGTTCCCAATAGCTGCAGCAAGGATATGGGAAGCGTTGGGTCCGGAGCCACTGCCGACGGGCTCGGGTTCGTCCATCAATAAGGAGCCGACGCCAAAATCCGCCCTGAAGGCGAAGCCTTCCTCTTGTTTAACTTCGACCTCGAATGTTTTTTCTTCAGACATCTAATACTGTCTCGGGGAGCCTTCGATAAATAATGCTCGATCTCAACCCTCTTCAGTAAAAAACTCATCATCGTCTGAGAGCCAGCTCTCCAACTGCTCCCTGCGAAAATCCCTCTCAAGGTAATACCCACCAGCAACCAATGTGATGGTTAGACCGAAGAGTACCCAGATTATCCACTCAAGGGAGGGATCCCCCGAGCGGGTGATGATGTATATCATATAGACGCTGATGGCGACGCATAGTGTAGCCCCGGCATAGAGGATGAACCAGGGTCTAAGCTCCAAGCATCTACACCTTCGAGCCCCCAAGTATACGGCTCAACGGGGATCGATTAGATCATGACGCAGACTAACATAACGTTTTCCACTGGAAAAGCATTATAGAGAGCACTTAGAAAAAAACAACCATGACAGGTCTGAGGAGAAAGGACAAGGAGATAAGGGACAGGGAAGAGATCGAAGAGATACTCAGAGAAGCCTTGGTCGGGAGACTTGGCACCTGCGTCGACAGCCAGCCATATGTCGTCCCTCTCTCCTACGTCTATCACGAGAACAGAATAATCTTTCATGGCGCCAAAGTCGGGAAAAAATTGGACGACATTGCGAGGAACCCCAGAGTCTGTTTTGAGGTGGACATCAATGAGATCCTACCAACAGATGGACCCTGCGACTACAGCTTTAGATACAGGAGCGTCATAACCAACGGCACTGCCTGCCTAATCAAAGACCCTGAAGAGAAGATCAGAGCCCTAAAGATCCTGGTGGAGAAATACGCACAAGGTAAAGGTTCCAGAATACCCACTGACCTAACCAGTGTAGATAACTTGGCGGTTGTAGAGATCGCCTTAGAGGATATGGTGGGGAAGAGGAGCCCAGCATAACCCTACATTGACATAGGGACATGGAAAACTGGTTCTCAATAGTTCTAATGGGAATGTCAGGTTGTCCTGAAGCTCAGGGACGTCACTGCTTCAGCGAAAAATTCCCTCTTCGCCCTGCATATCGGGCAGACATAAGGGGGCTCATCCCTGAAGCAGATGTAACCGCAGACTTTGCAGTAGAACAGCTTCCTATCCGTCAGCTTTGATCCCTCCACTTGAACAGCCTCCACCGTCGCCTCAGGGGCCTCATCTACCGATGTAAGGACCTTGAGCTGCTTTTCAGGAGGCCTCCTCTCGGGGATCGGGTTGATCTCCCCCGTCTCATAAGTCTCCTCGTCTACATACAGGCAGCAGTAACATGTCCCGTATTCCCGGACATCTGGGTCCCTGTAGTCGCAGGGGCAGATGATATCTCTATCCAGTTCAAAGACCCCAGTCGCCATCCTGCAAGGACAGGCGGGATACCCATACCTCTCCTCGTTCCTCTTCAGTCCCTCGATTAAGTTTGAGAGGAACTCGGCATCGGGTATGAGGTGGTAGCCGTGAGCACTCGCATCGAGCTCGGCCCTCTTTCGGACCTCCTCCAGTCTCGTCATAAGTCGAGAGCCTCCCTGAAACGATCGGGTTTGAACCCAACTACTATGGTATTGTCGTCGATCACCGTGATGGGGAAGCTGATTGGAACATTTTTCTCTTGGAGGACCCTTCCTATCTCCTTCTTCTGCTCTGAAGATGTAAAGTCTACATCGATATATTCATAAGCGATGTTATTTTCCTTGAGAAACATCTTGGTCTTTTTACACCAACCACAGGTGCTCAGGGCATAAAGGAAGACCCTGTGATCATTTTTCTCTCCCTCAACTTTTACGACCCTTAACTCGACCATCTCAGACACACCAGCTTCCGAGAGATAAGGAGACTGGTCGCGATATAAAAAATGGCATATATTTAGCCCACATTTTCAATATTTTTAAAAATAGGCTTAACTTGAAACGGACATTTTCACCGCGTTTAGACCCAATGCCCTAATTCTTATTCACACCGACATCTAGGACGACGGTTTTACTCTCAATCCAGTCGATCTGATCGAAAACAGGCTGCATATAACGGTGATTATCCCCGCGACTCTTACCCTGAAAACATCCTTGGGGGTAACCATGACCTAGGATGCTCACAGACTCCAGGTTAAATTC
>JASFTK010000120.1:0-4435 GCA_050053595.1 Candidatus Bathyarchaeota archaeon
GAGCCCCCTGAGTCTCGTCCCCGACTATGAGCGGTTCTACCTCGACATGCTCACCGAGGCCCGCTACACGGATTACTGGAGGAGGATCGGTCTCTGCGCCGAGGAGTACCTCGACAGGATCCCTGACATCCCTGTCCTCCTACTCGGGGCATGGTACGACTCATACACGAGGACCACAAGCGACCTCTACATCAACCTCTCAGAATGTAAAGAGGGCCCGATAAAGCTGATCTATGGGCCGTGGGTCCACGGCTGGAGGTCTTTGATGTCTACCTGCTCGGGGGATGTCAGCTTCGGCCCTGACTCCTCTATCAGGGGCACCGGACTCGCCCAATCACCTGACGACCTTGCGCTGAGATGGTTCGACCGTTGGCTGAAGGATGTCAACAACGGGATAGACCAGATGCCCCCTGTCACCTACTTTGTGATGGGAGGGGGCGACGGGAGAAAGGACATAGAGGGCAGGATAAGCCACGGTGGCGAGTGGAATACCAGCCAAGATTGGCCTCTACCCGGTACAAGGTTCACGAAGTATTATCTGCACGGTGACAGCAGCCTGACCACGGAGCCCCCTCACCCAGACGTCCCACCCAGCACCTACACCTTCGACCCGAGGAACCCCGTACCCACCATCGGCGGTAATATCTCCTCAGCCCACGGGGTGATGATGCCGGGGGCCTTCGACCAGATAGAGAGGCCGGACGTCCTCGGCTGCAAGCCGCCTTACCTCTCGTTGGCCTCTAGGGATGATGTCCTCGTCTATGAGACCCCGCCCCTGGAAGAGGCCTTGGAAATCACCGGTCCTGTGACAGCCAGCCTGTATATCTCCTCTTCCGCCCCTGACACGGATTTCACATTGAAGTTAATCGATCACTATAGCCCGAGCCCCGACTATCCGCGTGGATACGCATTGAATCTGTCTGACACCATCTTTAGGGCTAGATTCCATAGTTCCTGGGAGGATCCGGAGCTCCTAGGGCCTGGCAGGATATACAGGCTTGACCTGGTTTCCTATCCGACGAGTAACCTCTTCGAGGTAGGGCATAGAATCCGGATCGACGTCTCCAGCAGCAATTATCCCCGCTTCGATGTCAACCCCAACTCGGGTGAGCCCCTGGGTCATGGGGGAAGGATGATTACAGCCAACCAAAAGGTGTACCACGACGCCCATAATCCATCCTATGTCACCCTCCCCATCATCCCCAGGCGGTCAGGGTGATCCGATAATAAACTGTATACATGACTCTATGAGCTACGTAAATACTCCTTGGAGACTATCGTATCGGGAGGCCGGAGAGGGCTATGGCCGAGGCAAATGAGATATAATTTTCCGCGGTCACGAGCCACATCTCAACAAGATTCTTGACATGGCGGTCGACGTTGGAGTGATTCATCCCCGCCCTCCTCATGAGCGTACTAATGTTCAATGGACCATGCCTGGTGATTATCTCCATGACTTTCAACAACCCCAACGACCCAAAGTCCTCTAGCTGGAGGTCCATCGCTTCACCCATGCTCCCCCCCAACTGTTTTTACTATTTTTAAGTCTGAGGATTTATTGACAGGAGAGGGACTGGTGAAACCCCCCGTTAATCTCAGACAGTTAAATACTTTGCAGGGCCTCTCCTAAAAAGAGAGGTAGCGATTGAAAAAATGGATTCAGTCACTATGAGACCCATTGGCGTTGTCGAGACTGAGGCGACTCGAGACGAGGTCAAGGACAAGGACCATGTCTCCCGGATCGTTCTACGCAGCGGCCTTGAGGGGGCGTTGGAGGGCCTCGATGAATTCTCCCATCTCTTTGTACTCTTCTGGATGCATGAGGTACCTGGGGAGGACAAGCCATTGAGGGTCCACCCAAGGGGGAGGCTGGACAAGGCCTTAGTAGGGGTCTTCGCGACGCGATCCCCCCAACGCCCCAACTCCATTGGGTTATCCCTTGTGGAGCTCTTGAGTATAGAAGGTAGGGTCCTGACGGTACAAGGACTAGACGCATTCGACGGGACGCCTGTATTGGACATCAAGCCCTTTGATAGTTGGGATATGGAGGAGACTGCAAGGGTGCCAGATTGGTGGGCGAGGCTAGAAGAGGAGAGGAGCGGGCGTGGGTCAAGCGGAAGCTAGTTACTCGTAAACCTCCTAGATAACCCTCAAGGTGAACATCCTATCGTGCACGACCTCACCTGGGCCTTACACCGATTCTAATCAATATAAGTTGGAAGTTTAATTATGTATAGACTGACGGTTATAGCAATTCCTAATAGAATCAGTTGGATCAGAAAATTCTCAACAAAGAAAACGACGGAGATCGTGATCATTGCCCACATGAGGACTATGGCCTTGATCTTGTTATTTTTCGTGAGCCCTTTCCCTGCCTGGTAGTTCTCGACTGTATCACCGAACCACTTGCTCCTGAGGATCCAATTGTGTAGCCGATCGGAACTCCGATAGTAGCAGGCTGCTGCGAGGATCACCAATGGCGTGGTCGGGATGACAGGTAGGAACAACCCAATGAACCCAATGACCATGGCAATTGTACCCAGTATGATGAAAAATGCTTTCTTCATCTTGATAACAAGACTCTTGCCATCGCCTTCGACCGCACACATGACACTACCTTCCACATTCTTCTCGATAGTCCGCTTTTCAACCCTAGTTCTTGTTCATAATAAAATCTCTGCACGTTCAAGCGGTAGAATATAGTCTATCAGACCCTTTCTTTAGACTCCGAGGGATTGGGTGAGCGCGCGTGCAAATGGCACCATTATTGAATATGTCGATATAGGTTCATATCCGCAGATTCCAGTTTTGATTCATTGCGCGGGTGTTCATTTACTCTCCAAGCCTTACTCAGACTACGGTACCATTATGCTCTTGCTATGATCAATTATGTAGTGGAATCGAACTGCCCCCATGCACCTACATCAATACTAAATGTCCGCTTACTTCCACCATATGAGTCTCTTGTACCTTTCTTTTTTTACAAATCCTAGAGACTCGTATAGATGGATTGCTACTTGATTCTTGACGTGTACCCTGAGATTTGCTGTTTTGCATCCCTGTTTCCTGAGTTTCTCGAGTGCGAAATACATGACTTGCTTACCATAACCTTTACCACGGTTTCTTGGGTCAATTCCAATATTGTTGATGTATCCCCTGGTTTTATTGGTATTTAGTATGCCAACTGGTCTTTCTCCTTTGATGGCAAAATAGAATTCTTCTTGGTTATAGTATAAATTAAGGAACTTCTCGGGTAGTTCGAGGAGATGTTCTAGAGCCCTTGTCAATGCTATATCGGGTGAGCCTTGAAGAAATTTTTCAGCCAGCGTTATAAACTCCTTCATCTCATATCTCTGGACTTGTTTGAAATGTAGAATATCAGAAGGTTTGTGGAGTCCATCTAGTTGGCGGACCATCTTATAGCAGTCATCAAATTCCTGGAACCCCCTCTCTTTGAACTGGCTGATACCCTTTGTTTCATCTGATCTAAAGGTTGTTAAGGCATATTCTACTTCTCTTTGTTTCGCTAATTCCAGCGATTTAATGGCAAAAAGTTCCAGAGTCGTTTCAGGTACTTCTGTATTTAAGGAGTTAATCAAAGCCATAGGGGTGCCTGGGGAGGCTATAAGCTGTATTGGCTCTTCTCCAACTACGAAGATCCCTATGGGAGCCGAGTCCTGGACTATTAACCAATAGGGTAGATTCATTGTCGCTGCTTGCTCAGCGTATTCGGCAATCTCCTCCCTGAATTGTTCTATTCCTTTGTCTAAGTGAGAATATACCTCCAAATCTTCTACCGTCCTTCTATAATCATTATGTAAATATAATTATTCGCGCTCACGACGAGATCCTATGGTATCTGCCCTTCCCTGTCACCTCATAATAGCTTGGAACTCCTGTTCAACCATATCATCGAGGAAAATGATTATCGAAGCCCTTCGAGATCGAATCTCCCTCGGCCAGTCGGCTGAGGGGTTCCTCATGGACTACTGCGCTCGCGAGATGTCGTTGAGATCCATCAGCCACCCGATTATCCGTCCCTCAACATCGAATTAGTATATCGAGCACGCTTTCAAGCCTAACCTACCGTGAGGTAGCTGAGGGCAATCCTAGCATAGATCTCACTGATGGGGGGCAACCACTCCAGCTTGACGTACTCGTTGGGGCCGTGGGCATTTCCCCGCTGAGGGCCGATATGGATACACTCTATGCCCTGCTCACCCTGGAATATATTCGCATTGGTGATACCATAAGCATACTCATAGAACGGCAACCGACCCATCACAACGCTGTAGGCCTCCTCTAGGGCCTTCATCAGTGGCTCATCCTTCGACGCAGTGTAAGGCTCATACTTTGGAGGCTTCACACCGACCTTGACCGTCGATTCTAGGTTGAGCTCCTTGACGAGCCTCTCCATATCATCCAGCGCGTACTG
>JASFTK010000121.1:0-4374 GCA_050053595.1 Candidatus Bathyarchaeota archaeon
AAAAGCCTCGTCCATTGATTTCACTGAGACAGACTGATTGACATAAGTATCGTTTATCCATATTCTAACTATTTTGACATCCACCTCACAGAGGTTCTCCACTTTTACTTCTACTAGATCTGATGTCGTGCCCTTTGGATATGCATATGCGTATATGAATTCTCTATCTTTCTCATCATCTAGACGTTTTAGCTCCAGCATATCCTGTTCATAGATAGTATCTGCTTGCTTCATGGTGAGGTACATAGGGATAAAAGAAGTGAATAGGATGCATACGAATATGAGTGTACCAAGGACTGTTGACATACCCCGCTTTGTACTAAGGTACGATATATTTCGAATATGCATTGTTCTGCTTCCTACTGTGAATTTTGATCGCTATTTCGTCCCCACTCTGAGCTGATATGGTTATGTTGACTAGTTCAATCTCTTTAGAAGAAACTGCGAAGGGTGTGTTTACGTCTGTTTGATATGTTGAGTTCCCAATATACGCGTACATATCAGCTGTGAAGTTGACATCCCCATAGTTGTATACCCAAACATAGAGTTGAGTGCAGTCGCTATTGTTAGTCACATGTTCGATTGTGAAACGTTCAGCGGCTTCATCCCTAAGGCTCATAACCCCATCTATATAGTCCTGAGCGATCACGGATGCTGCCCCTTGTGCGAAATACCATATTGAACCTCCAATAGTTAGGACTACAGCCGAGAGAATAACTGTGGATATGACTGGGGAAATCCCTTTTCTCCTCATTCTTTTTCTACAACCCAGTCTGAGCAATATACACGCGCGTTTTCTGATAATATTATATTAATTTAAATTTAGTGAAAAAAAAGTATTTATATAAACATAATTTATTGAAACAATAAGAAAGAACTATATCTAATTAATTTACTCCTAAAATCACATTATTCTAATCCGTGTACTATAAATGTCGAGAGAAGGTAAGACCCCACACACGTTTTTCTACATTTTTAGAACTGATATGCTCTTGAATATACAAACTTGAAGGGTCAAATAGATGACTTTTCTTAATATATGTATAAAGGGTGTAATATAGAAACGCTCTACCGCACTTTCCCCTTCCTCAATCTAAATAGTTTTTAGTATTACGTTGGGCTCTTTCCTGTTGTGTACTGTTATGTCCAGATTGATAACCCCCAATGAATTCTTCGGGTTCCGGATGGGTAGCGATAGGAAGATCGCTCGCTGGGACAAGATCGTCGAGTATTGGTATCTGCTCCAAGAACAGAGCAACAGGATACAGGTCAACGACATGGGCCCCAGCACAGAGGGCGAACCCTTCCTCGAGGTGATAATCTCCTCCCCCGAGAACCTGATGAACCTGGAAAGCCTTAGGGAGATCAACCTCAAGATCAGCGACCCTCGCGGATTGACTGAGGGAGAGGTAAAGGATCTCATTGCTAAAGGGAAAGCTGTGGTCTGCCAGTCTATGAGCCTCCACGCCTCAGAGATCGGGGGCACCCAAATGGCACCGGAGCTCGCCTATGACCTCCTAAGCCGCGACGATGAGGAGACCGCGAGGATCCTTGAGAATGTAATCTTCGTCATGGTCCCATGTTTCAACCCCGACGGCCAGATCATGGTCACAGACTGGTACAACCAGATGCTGGGAACCGAGTACGAGGGAGTTATGATGCCGTGGCTCTACCACAAGTACGCTGGTCACGACAACAACAGGGACGCGTTCCAGACCAACCTCCAAGAGTCCAAGTACGTCGCTGAGATATTGTTCCGGAAATGGATGCCCCAAGCCTATGTCGACCATCACCACATGGGTAGCTACGGTGCAAGGTTCTATATCCCACCCTACTGCGAGCCCTTCAGGCCCTACGCGGACCCTCTGGTCTACAGGGAGCACGCATGGTACGGGGCCCATCAGGCCTATATGCTTGAAGAGGCGGGGAAGAAAGGGGTCATAGGGGGTGCCATGCCCTTCCCTGCCTGGGGTCACTTCGGATGGCACAGGATCACCAACCATCACAATATCTCAGGGATGCTCACCGAGTCAGCGAGCGCCAAGCTAGCCACCCCCCTCTACATCCACCCCGACCAGTTGGTAGGGGGTCACTACAGCTTCCCTGAATACGCCGCCCAGGTAAACTTCCCCCATCCATGGGAAGGGGGTTGGTGGACCCTCAGGGAGATCGTGGAGCAGCAGAAGATCTGCTCCTGGGCGACCCTCGATATCGCCGCCCAGTACAAGGATATGGTTCTCAGGAACGCATATCTCAAGGCGAAGAGGCAGATAGAGAGAGGGGTAGCGTCTAAGACGAAGGCTTATGTCGTACCTAGAGCTCAGCATGACCCCATCACGATGGGCAGGCTCATTGAGAAACTCCTCATCCAGGGCATCGAGATCCACGTGGCTAATGAGGCTTTCAATGCAAACGCAGTCACCTACCCATCTGGCTCATATATAATCAGGCTAGACCAACCCAAATATGGTCTCATCAGATCGCTCTTAGGGAGGACGTACTACCCGGACAACGCTTGGACCCGGGATCAGGACGGCACCCCTAGGAAGCCCAAGGATAAGGGAGCGGACACGATGCACGAGTTCATGGGGGTAAAGGTCGATCCTGTAGAGTGTACTTTTGAGGCCAATATGACTAGGATCAACGAACCCGTATGGCCAAGCGGAGGCCTAGAAGGCGAGTCCACCATCGGATATGCACTGGATCCCCGTCTCAACGACACCTTCGCAGCCGTCAATAAACTACTCGTAAAAGGAGCACAGGTCCGGCGATCAACAGAATCCTTGGACTGTGGCGATATGTGTCTCCCCCCGGGTGCATTCATCATCAACGGCGTCGAGAAGGAGGAGCTGGAACAGGTCGCCGCAGAAAAACACATCACACTCTATCCTCTGTCCGATGAACTGGGATCGACTACCCAGGTCAACCCTCCAAGGGTCGCCCTGTTCCAGAGGTACTATGGCGGGAACACCGACGAGGGGTGGACGAGGCTGGTACTGGAGCAGTTTGGGTTCCCCTATACCTCTATCATGGATCAGGACATCAGGGAAGGGGGTCTCCATGAAAAATATGACATCATAATCATACCCAACGACTCCGAGGCGATGATCACAGGAGAAGGCTTGGAGGAATATGCGAGAGACCGGGGCCGCCCCCTGCCCAACTTCCCACCGGAGTACAGGAGCGGGCTGGGGGATGATGGCGTTGAAGCTCTCAGAGAGTTCGTGAGAGCCGGCGGAAGACTTGTCTGCCTCAATGCTTCCAGCGAGTTTGCAGGGAAAGCCTTCAATCTGAATGTGAGGAACGCCCTCAGAGACCTCGCTACTAAGGAATTCTTCTGCCCTGGATCAACCATCCACGCTGAAATAGACCCCTCCCACCCCATGGGATATGGCATGCCGTCCGAGGGGCTCGTCTTCTTCTGGGACAGCCTCGCCTTTGAGATCCTCCCTTCAGGAGAAAATGACCGCTACGAAGTAGTAGTGAGCTACGGTGAGAGGGACCTCCTGGAGAGCGGCTGGCTGATAGGGGAAGAGAAGCTGAGGAAGAAGCCAGCGATGGTGGTCGCCAGCGTGGGCGAGGGCGAAGTCGTGCTCTTCGGGTTCAGACCCCAGCACCGGGCTCAGACCCACAGCACGTACAAGCTCCTCTTCAACACCCTTCTTTAAACCACAAACCCCTCAACTGGAACCCTGCAACCCCAGGATAATCCCAGTCTTTCAACCCGCAAGGGGCCTTACGGCGCTCTCTCAGCCCTTCATCAATTATGGCTCGAAAGGTCTCACCACTTCATGGGTTTCGTATAGCGAAATATTATCTGGTATACCTTTTTTCGAGAAAAACAGCACTCAGAATATTTTTACTCCACTCTCTAACCCACCGGTGACGCTCTTCTCGCTCCATCTACCAAAAGTCTCCGCAGCCAACCTGAGATACCCGACGCTGTACGGGTCTCTCCCCAAGAGAGCGGTCACGAAAGCGTCCAATTCAAGAGGGTCATCGGAGGACGAGGCGAAGCCAGGATTCTCAAGGTTTCTCCATTTCATGGTCTCTGAGTCTCTCACGGACGCCGTTAGCACCGCCTCAACCACACCACTGATATCGAACAGGGAGTCGTAGACCTTGTAGATGTCCACAATGCTCTGGTCCAGCATACTGTGCTTCTCACCGTGGTATCTCCCCCTGCTTGGTCCAGGGATCATCCCGAAAAAGTTCTTCACAGCGAGGGACACATACATTGGGGCTTCCAATAATCTCACCTTGGCCAAGCTGAGCAGGTCACACCCCCTCATCTCGTAGAGCCTCTCAGGGACGAAACTGAGGAAATCCTCGCGTTTGAGAGAGGTATGCTCCTCCTCGACGGCCCCCCGTATC
>JASFTK010000122.1:0-4239 GCA_050053595.1 Candidatus Bathyarchaeota archaeon
CTTTCCACACCACCAAGCCGAAGGGCATGGGCCTGGGCCTAGCCTACTGCAGGAGGGCCGTGGAGGCCCACGGAGGTACCATCACCGCCCAGTCACAAGAGGGCAGAGGCACCACCTTCACAATCAAAATCCCAGCCAGATAACAACACAAAATAAACCGAGAACGGTTTAAAACCCCACGAAAACCGCTATAAGCAGCCACCATTACAACACCCAACCCAACATGAAAAACCTCCAAACACAGACCACTCCCCCAGAGATATCCAAAAACCAGAACCAACCACCAACCAACACAGTCACAGGGGCACCCATTCCGCGACACCTAAATGACTATCCGCCTATGAGAGTGTGAAGATGAGAGATGTAAAGATCGACTTCAAAAAAACAGTCGACGTAGACTGGACAGAAGAGAAAGAAAACTGGAACGAATACAAACTGGAGGACGGCACAACCCTGAAAGTCAAACTAGTCCTAAGGGGAGTGAGACGTGCAACCGACCAATACGGCCCCGATGGAGCCCCCCTCTATGTAGTGAACAGCCAGAACGTCGTCAGATCAGTGAACGTACCAGAAGAACTCATGGGAGAACCAGCCAACAAGAAACAACTGGGCAGAGTCTGACCCAAATAACACTCACCTCTAAAAGGACTTAAACCCCACCAGAGCCAACCAGACAATACCAGAACAACCATACCATAGAGTCAAAAGCCTTCTCCGAGATGCAGAACATGAGTCCCTAATTGCCACAGAAGGGATAGAACAAGGTGTGAAAGTCCATCCCGTCCATGAGGAGTCCTATCTGGACGAGACCATCGCATATTCAAAAAAATATCCAGCAGAGTCCCCACATCCTTAAGGAGTCCATGCCAATGAGTGAAAGGTTGAAGCGCAATAAGTCATATAGAGGGGGATCAAAACGCCCAAACCAATGGGCACTCGATATCCTGTACATTTATTATGGAGAAAGATCCAGTTCAAACAGTGACTTGTGGTGTCTCTCCTAGACATCCGGGACTTGAAAATGTACTATTCGACCCTTAAGGGTGATGTCAAGGCCGTCGATAGTGTAAACCTCAAAGTGGATAAAGGCGTGGCTCTCGGTCTAGTCGGCGAATCCGGTTGCGGGAAGACCACCTTCGCCCTCTCCATACTCCGCCTGCTACCATGGAATGGGAGGATCGTTGATGGTAAGATCATATTCAACGGCACAGACATCGTGAACATGGACGAGGAGGAATTCAACAAGGAGTACAGGTGGAAGCGACTATCATACGTCTTCCAAGGGGCGATGAACGCCCTCAACCCTGTCTTCAAGGTGGGAGAACAGATCACAGAAGCAATACTCCTCCATGAGGACGTAAAGAGGAGCGAGGCCATAGACAGGGCCCGGGAACTATTCTCCCTGGTCGGCATAGACCCCGAAAGGATTACAAGTTATCCCCATGAACTCAGCGGAGGTATGAAGCAAAGGGCCATGATCGCGATGGCTCTCGCCTGTAACCCAGAATTCATCATAGCCGACGAACCCACAACCGCCCTCGACGTCATAGTCCAAGCCCAGACCCTTCAGGTCATAAACGATCTCCGTGAAAAGCTGGGACTCACTATGATGCTCATCACCCACGACCTCTCAGTGGTAGCCCAGACATGCAACAAGTGCGCCATAATGTACGCAGGGAAGATAATGGAATACGCCGACATCGATATAGTCTTCTCAGATCCAGCGCACCCCTACACCAAACTCCTCATAAGCGCCTTCCCGAGCATCAAGGAGAGCAGGAGAGAGCTCAACTCCATCGCAGGGGTACCTCCCAACCTCCTCGACCCCCCGAAAGGTTGCAGATTCAACCCCCGTTGTCCGTACAAGATGGATATCTGCACAGAAGAAGAACCAAGCTTCATGAGTATAGAGGGCGACCACTATGCTGCATGCCACCTCTTGACAAAGGAGTGAATCAAAAATGGACCCCGAGGAAATCGAACTACAAATAACAGACCTGAAGAAATGGTACCCAGTCAGGAAAAACATAATCTCAACCCTGTTGAGCAGGAAAACACAGTACGTAAAAGCAGTAGATGGCGTCTCCTTTAACGTGAAAAAGGGGGAGATCTTCGGCCTCGCAGGAGAGAGCGGTTGCGGTAAAACAACCACAGGCAAGACTCTCCTAAGACTAATAAAGCCAACCAGTGGCGAGATAAAATTCCAGGGTAAAAATATCACCAACATTGGCAAGCAGGAGATGAAACAGCTCAGGAAGAAGATGCAGATCATCTATCAGGATCCATACGAATCCCTGAACCCCCGGATGAACGTCTACGAAATCATTGCAGAGCCCATTAACATCCACCACCTTGCTGAGACACCCTCCGAGATGACAGAACTCATATACAAATCCCTCAAGGACGTCGAGTTGGTCCCCCCAGAGGAGTTCATCAGCAGGTTCCCCCACGAGCTGAGCGGGGGGCAGAGGCAGAGAGTAGCCGTAGCCAGATGCCTAGTCATGGATCCCAGCTTCATCGTTGCCGACGAACCCATCTCCATGCTAGACGTCTCCATCAGGGCTGGAATCCTGAAAGTCATGCTCAAGTCCGGGGAAGCCAAAGGGATAACGTATATCTTCATAACCCACGATCTCGCATACGCTCGCCACATATGCGACAGGGGAGCCATCATGTACCTCGGCAAGATCGTCGAGAAAGGCACCATGGACGACCTAGTCAACAACCCCCTCCACCCCTATACCATCGCCCTCATGACCGCCGTTCCGGTCCCAGATCCAAAATTCGAGAGAGCCCGAGCCATAATCAGCGGCGAGGTACCGACACCCATAGATCCTCCCGCAGGTTGCAGGTTCCACCCCCGCTGCTCCAAGGCTATGGAGAAGTGCCGTAAAGAGGACCCTCAATTAGTGGAGGTTGAGAACAGGCACTTCGTGGCCTGCCACGCAAATTAGATACAAAACTGGAGATACAACCCCTAAACTAAGTAGTTCTACCTTGGCTCGACCGTTGATCCACACTTGAATCGGAGGAGGGTCTCGCCGAACATAGTGTCCACATACCCCGTCCCTTGGAACGTCCACTCCCACTCTCCGTCCCTGAGCGCCTCCTCCACGGTGAAACTCCTCTCTGAGGGCAGTACCAGGGTGCGGCTGAAATAGACCCCATCCTTGGGCAGCGCCATCGGGATCGTCTTCAGTTTTTCGTGTGTCATGTACTTCCCGTTCAACTTTACGTCGAATTCTATCCTTTTCAGGGTCAGATTGTTGTTGGTGGGGTTATAGACAGTCATGCTCAGGTTCAGGACAGGCTCCTCTAAATTCAACTCGAAGTGAGTGGCCTCTACATCGATCTCAGTCTTCATTATGAGGTTATACGCAGATACATATTGGTTGACCATCAAGCCCGTTACTAGGGCTGACAATATCGCTACACAGACAAGGGCGACATATCCGATCTTAACTTTCCTCGACCTCCTCCCCTCATCCTCTGTTTGATCCCCGATTCTTGACCCCATCATCCCGGTAAACTCGAAACCCTCCCCAACCCCTCTCAGTTGAGAGATGATCACCATTAACCATCTCCCAGAGATATAAGACCATACAAAGATAAGGACCAGCATAGACCCCGCTATCACCGGCGGAGTGGGCAGTCCATACAACACAACAGTGATCGAGACAAAGAACGCGTGCATAAGCGCCCAGAATATAGAAACCATCTCCGACGAATGTTCCAGAACCAGAAGGCGGAAAAAGATATCCTTCAATATCATCGAGAGGGAGTAGGTGTAGACTATTAATAGGATGAGACCTAAGCTTCCGATCCACAGCCTTGGTGTATGGATGGCATTGATCAGGTCAAGGATATCACCGAATGGGTGGAAGGCGCCCATCACTAGGTAGACGACAGAGTTGAGATAGGACCAGAAACTCAACCAGAAAAGAGATAGTGTATAGATCATACCTTCTTTCTGTCTGTGAGTGAGCAGGAACTGCCCTGTCATTGTGGTCAGGGTGTCGAAGAGGATCCCGGCAATCGCTATCAATGCGAGCTGAGTCTTGGTGGAGTCTACCAACTTCCAAACTGTGTGGGAGAGGGCTAAGGGCCACTCCACGCTAATATTTATACTTAGGATCTCACCCCCGAAGCCGATGACGAAAAGGACGTGACCCATCTCGTGAATGACCTCGCTGATTACCTTCATAATGAAGCCGAGAAAGACGAAGGCTAACAGGAATC
>JASFTK010000123.1:0-4188 GCA_050053595.1 Candidatus Bathyarchaeota archaeon
AAGGACGATTACTTTCCATTAGATAACTCTCCGGCGGGGTTCCATGAAAGGGGGATGGCAGGTCGGAACGGTTCTTCACCTCTCTCAAAGTAGCGGCAACCTTATCCTCAAAGCGAAGAAGAAAGCCAAGATAGGGGAGGTGGTTACCGACTCCAAGGGGGAAAGAATTGGGGTTGTTTTCGATCTCTTCGGTCCTGTTGGAGATCCTTTCATATCTGTGAAGCCGAGTATCAAGGATCCCAATAGATTGATTGGAGAGGAACTCTTCTTGAGAAGTAAAAGGAAATAGTGTCACTACTTTGATGGAGACTAAGAAAGTCACAAAATGCCAAGAGTGCGGGGGGGAGGACCTTATCAAAGATTATGATGCCGGGGAGCTTGTCTGCGAGAATTGTGGATATGTCATCTCCTCGATCATCATGGATCAAGGACCAGAGTGGAGGGCATTTAACCAGAGTCAGAGGGAAAAAAGGACTCGGGTCGGAGCCCCCCTCACATGGACTATCCACGACAAAGGCCTATCCACCACCATCGACTGGCACGACCGGGACATATACGGCAGGAAGCTTAAGCCCAAACAGAAGGCCAGGGTCTACAGGCTCAGGAAGTGGCATAGAAGATCTAAGGTCTCAGGGTCCACAGAGAGGAATCTTGCTTATGCCCTCTCAGAGCTGACGAAGGTCGCCTATAAACTCAATCTCCCAAGGAATGTCCTTGAGACCGCCTCCGTCATCTACCGTCAGGTCGTCAGGAAGCGCCTAGTAAGGGGGAGATCCATCCAAGGGGTCTCCGCAGCTGCAATATACATGGCCTGCCGCCAATGTAAGGTAGTAAGGTCCCTTGAGGAGGTGGCCGAGGCTGCCCATATCACCAAGAAGGAGGGTGGGAGGAACTACCGATTCCTCCTCAGGAAACTAAACACCAGGATTCCCCCCGTTAACCCTAAGAGTTACGTGTCCAAATTCGTAAGTCAACTCACCCTATCAGGTGAGACCGAGAACCTCGCCAAATTGATATTGGAACAAGCTATCGAACTCAGGCTCACCAATGGACGGGGACCTGCCGGGATGGCCGCTGCAGCGATCTATATTGCCAGCACCCTTACAGGTGAGAGGAGGACTCAAGGGGTCATCGCAGAAGGGGCTCATGTGACTGAGGTGACAATCAGGAACAGATACAAGGAACTCACCCAGAAACTCAACATCGAAGTTGACATCTGATCGCTAATTGTCCCGCTCGTTATCTATAAAGTCCTCAACCCAGTTCCTAGCGATATCGTCGCTAATCTGGACTGGTGGGTGCTTAAATGCGTAGGAGGAGATGCTGGTGAGAGGTCCCGATACCCCCCGGTCAAGGGCGAGCTTGACGGCTCTTATGACATCGATTACCACCCCTCCACTGTTAGGGGAGTCATTGACCACCAGCTTACATTCAAAGGTTAGAGGGAGATCCCCAAAACCCCTGCCGTTGACCCTTATGTAGCAGATCTTGTGGTCTTTGAGGAAGGGGACGTAATCACTCGGACCGATCCGGGTGGGTACACTATAAGGGATGAGGCTGGTGACGGCCTCAGTCTTGCTGACCCTTTTTGTCTTAAGACGGTCCTCCACAGTCATATTCAGGAAGTCTGTGTTGCCACCGATATTGAGCTGATAAGTGGAGTCGATGTGCACGCCCCGGTCGAAGAAAAGTTCGGCCACCGCTCTATGGAGGATTGTAGCCCCCACCTGACTCTTGATGTCGTCCCCAGCTACAGGCAACCCCTCTTGGGCGAATCTGTCACCCCACTCAGGGACCGAGGCAATGAACTCAGGGATACAGTTTACGAACGCACATCCAGCATCCAGAGCAGCTTGAGCGTAGATTTTCGTCCCTTCAGCGCTGCCAACCGGGAGATAGTTGATCAGCATATCAGCTCCACTGGCCCTTAGAACGTCAGCGACATGCACGCCCTCATGATCGTCATCGACGAAGAAAGCCTCCTTCATATGGGGAGCGACCCCATCTGAGACAGGACCAGGTAGTACATCCACACCATAGTTGGGGACTTCGGTGAACCTGGCACACATGTTAGGTTCGGCGAAGATGGCCTCAGAGATATCCTTACCGATCTTATTCTGGTTCACTTCGAAAGCTGCTACGAACTCGATGTCCTCTATGAAGTAACCACCAAAGTTGATATGCATAAGACCCGGGATCTCGCCCTCCTTCTGGTCCTTGTAAAACTCGACCCCCTGGATGAGGGCTGAAGCACAGCTACCTAACCCTGCGATGGCGACCTTGATCTTTCCCAATTTGATACCTTCGTCGGAATCTCTGTTAGGTTCTTTTCTAGGCTATTAAAGATGTCCTCAGACAACGGCAGAGGTTACACTGGCACTGGGTGGAATCCAAGGAGGCTGTATGGATAATAGTGGGTTGAAAACCCCTTGTTATTATTCTGTATTCGGTACGTATCGCCTGACGCCGTCCTCGGTTCTTTTCATCTTGATCTGGTCTTTTTTGAAGAGGGACCGCATGAGCCTGAACGTCTTTTTCTCCTTGAGATCCATCGCTTTGGCAACCTCTTTCAAGCTCATCGGGTTCTCCTCCAAATGCGCCAATATCTGTTTCTTTAGCTTTGCTGACATGTTAGATCAATAAGCAATATCATCATAAAGTAAATAATTTGGTGTACCATCGCTCCCCATTCTGTTATAAAGTCGGAGATAAAAGGGGGCCAGAGGGGTTGTGAGAAGTGCATGTTCCTGAAAATGTTAGAACACTCTAGTTATTTCAATTGCCTCCGACCGATCAAGAATATATACAACCGGCGCATCAGGGGATAGGATTCAAGGGGTCTATATTGAAAAGCGAAGATGCTAGTGTCGTCGCGATAGCGGGTTCCCATGGTATTATGCACGCCTATATAGTCCTCCTCCCAGCGCTGATACCGCTCCTCAAAGGGGAATTGGGGAACTACGGTATGCTGGGACTGCTTGCCTCGTTGGTCTTCCTATTTTATGGTTGGGGGTCCTTCCCGGTGGGATTCCTTGCCGACAGGGTCTCCAAGAAGATCCTCATCACAGCCTCTATGGCCCTCTGCGGAGTAGCGGCTATCCTCGTAAGCCTCTCCAGATCCCTCCCCCTCACGGCGTTAGCGCTGATCCTTCTCGGCATCGGCGCCAGCCTTTATCACCCCCCTGGATACGCTTCGATGTCCCTACTCTCTCTGGAAATGCGGGGGCGATACATGGGGATACAGGGGCTGGGGGGGGATCTAGGTATGGCCTTTTCTTTCGTCACAACTACACTCATCGGTTCCGCTCTGGGGTGGAGGAACGCCTTCCTAGCTTGGGGATTATTAGGGCTGGCGATGGCCGCCCTAGACCTTGCCGTCATCACAGATGTGGGAACAGACTCAGCTTCCCCGGTGTCCCAGCTGGGGTATGTCGAGACACTGAAGAGGATGTTCACAACGGAGCACCTGAAGAACCTTTTACTGGTCTCCGTCATTGTCATATGTAGTGGTGCCCTCTGGAACGGGGTCTCAGCCTTCATACTGGTCTACATCAACGAACTAAAGGGGGTGAGCCTACTAATTGCAGGGGGTCTATCCACACTGAAATACACAGTGGGTGCCTTCGGCAATATCCTAGGGGGTGAGTTATCTGACAGGCTGGGGAGACGCCGTATCCTGCTCTTCGGGTTCGGGCTCTTCACAGTCTCCCTATTTGCTCTCACCCTCACCCCAAGTAATCTCCCCTTGATTTTCCTGATGGTGACAATGTTGGGGTTCAGCTTCTTCATCACCCAGTCCCCTATGAACGCCCTCATCGGCGATGTCTCCCACAAGGACACGGTGGGTGTGACCTATGGGGTCAACTTCTCCATCAAGTACGGCATCGGCAGCTTCGCCCCTGCCATCGGAGGAGTGTTAGCAGCCCAGTACTCATTGGATCATGTCTTCTACTTCTTTGCAGTGATATCCGCGGTGGCGTTCCTCGTCTCCCTCATGATCGAGGACTAAAAATTGAGCCCACTGGGGTTCTTACATCCAATATTTAAAGGGAAACTCGGAATAATGTGTGATACGTATTGAGTGAGAGGTTCTTAGAGAATCGCTTGGCGTCCATGATATCCAGATCCCATTCCAAGGTGGTGGCGATGGCGAGAGGGGTCGAGGGGGTCATCAACCTTGCAGGAGGG
>JASFTK010000124.1:0-4186 GCA_050053595.1 Candidatus Bathyarchaeota archaeon
CAGGATTCTCAAGGTTTCTCCATTTCATGGTCTCTGAGTCTCTCACGGACGCTGTGAGCACCGCCTCAACCACACCACTGATATCGAACAGGGAGTCGTAGACCTTGTAGATGTCCACGATGCTCTGGTCCAGCATACTGTGCTTCTCACCGTGGTATCTCCCCCTGCTGGGTCCAGGGATCATCCCGAAGAAGTTTTTCACTGCGAGGGACACATACATTGGGGCTTCCAATAATCTCACCTTGGCCAAGCTGAGCAGGTCATACCCCCTCATCTCGTAGAGCCTCTCAGGGACGGAACTGAGGAAATCCTCGCGTTTGAGAGAGGTATGCTTCTCCTCGACGGCCCCCCGTATCAGTTCGGGGTCTGTGGTGCGATGGCCCCAGTTCTCTTCGGTGATGTTCAAGAACTCCACGCCATGTTTCTCTAAAACATCCCCTATCCCTGAGTAATCAAAGAACCATCTGTCACTCTTCCGGAGTTCCTCCGGTTCAAAGGAGCCCCAGCTCTCCGTATTGAGGGCTTCTTTGGTCCTCGCCCATCCGTAACTCTCCACGACGAGGGCATCCCCGTCGATAGCGGTGAGGGTCCAGTCCAGGATCGTCGCCTCCGTGTAGCAGACTGAGAATCCCCAGTTTGGCTTGATGATGACAGGGGGCTTCAAATCCAGCTCCTTGATGATCTCAATGAAAGTTACCTTATCCGTCGATTCCTCTACGACGACATCTCCTATCTTGTGCATGAAACACCCTCATCGCGAGTATATAATAAAAATTTCATCTTTGTGCCATCATTTAGTCTTATCGTATGTGCACTTACACCTCTCGGAAGAGACCCCTCTTATCGGTGGACCTCGGTAGCCGTGCACACACGTGAAAAGTCAGCCACCTGGTACTATCTTCTAGCGTTCTTCTCAGAGATCTGCATGGCAGCCGTCGGGTAGACTGCTACCTTTGCATCCTCACCATGCTCCTCCACCAGGAGATCCAGGGCTTCTTCCCACTCCTTCATCCAGATGGAGCCCTTCCCGTAGTAGTACTCATCGGCTTTGAGTATCTCCGGGGTCACAACGAGGACCCTCCCCATCTTCCAGGGGTCCTTGATATAGACATCGGGTTTCCAGCCCCGACCACCGTAATCAGCCCCGAACCGGCCGTTGTAGTAGTGGACCCTACATCCCTCAGAGGTGTATAGGAGGAATAGGAGGTCGCCCCCCGCCCTCACTGACTCCTCAGCGATGCGGTAGGCCTTGTAACCCTCATTAGCCATGGGGTAACCATTCCCAACAGAGACATCAGCATCGGGGACCACCTCGGTGACATAATGCTCCCGGGCTTTCCTCACAGCCTCCCTGTGGGCTTCGATCACGTCACCACAGGCGAGATCGGCGACATCGCAGTCACCATTGAAGAGGACGTTGACGACGAAGTCGATCCCCGCCATCCTCGCCGCCTCCTCAGAGTCCAACCTCCTGATGTTCTTGTCGACGTTGCCGGGGCCTGTCCCCTCCCTGATCCGGTGGTTATGGGTGATGGAGTCGATCCCCGCTACCCCAGGGAGTAGTATCTTGGAGCCCCCGCCGAAGCCATATCCGAAGTGGGGCATCGTCGCACCCAACGTCACCTTGAGGTCGCAGTCCATCACCTCCCTGTTCACCTGTACAGGGGTGCCACCGCTTGTCTCCCCGAGGTCTACCAGGTTCTCGTAGGGGTTGTGGTTGTAGACGGGGAACCTCTCAGGGATCTCATGGCCGAGCTTCTTCTGGAAATCCTGGAGCATCCTGGCGCCATGAGCCCCTGTCGCCATGACGAAGCTTATCCGATCATCCGTCAGACCGCCACTGTGAAGTTCGTCTAGCACTGACGGCAGGATCTGCCACGTCTTGGTGGGCCTAGTCATGTCGTCGAAGATGATGGCGCAGCGCTCCTTGCCCTCAGCAAGCTCCTGAAGCGGAGGTGTCCCCACGGGGCGCGTAAGCCTCTCCGTTATCTCCTCAGACGAGAGGGGAGCCGTATTGTGACCTCTCATCCGCTGCTCGTGGACAATCCAGCTGTCTGGGAACTCCAGCTCCTCGGACCTCCAGCCGTACCATTCCCAAGCTGGGACACTGACCCTTTGAAGACTCATAACTTCACTGTAGTCACCTTAGTAAATAGATTTCACGGTTAAGCAACTTGGGATATTGAACGCTATCTGACCTTCTTTCACTACTGCTCGTAGATCCTGCTCGTCTCCTTCCCCCCTGTTTCGAGACGAGTTCTCATATCGTGTGAGAGTTTCTCAGCCAAGGGCGTCGGATACTCCCCGGTGACACAACCCAGACAGAGCTGATCCCTGCTGAGACCTGTGGCCTTGACATATTCCCCGATGGGGAGGTAGTTGACGCTGTCGGCACAGATCTCCTCGGCGATCCCCTCTGGGTCTAGGCGTGCACCTATCAGCTCTCTGTAGGTTGACATGTCGATGCCGTAGAAGCAGGGGCCGATGATCCGGGGGAACGTGATGAATAGGTGTACCTCTTTAACGCCTGCCACTCGGAACCTTCTGACGTTCATCCTAGTCGTGTCTCCCCTGACTATACTGTCGTCTACGACGGCTATCGACTTGCCTCTGATCCTGTCCGTCAGAACGTTCATCTTCCTAGCAAGCAGGTTTTCCCGGTTTTCCGAGTTGGCTATGAAAGCCCTCTGGGTCATGTAGCGATGTCGGCGGGTCGCCATGTCCCAGTTCAGACCGGATTCCTCGTGGAACCCGTAGGCTGCGTCGTTAGCCGTCTCAGGCAGGGACACGATGACCTCGCATCTCGACACCTCTTCCTGATAGATCCGTGCTAGATCTGCGCCGAAACCCCTCCTCGCCTGGTAAACATAATTCCCGTTGAACTTGGAGTCAGGGCGTGCGAAATAAGCGAACTCGAAGGCGCAGAATGCACATCGCCCACCACTCACCAACTGTTCCTTTTGGAGCTCACCTCTGTTAATAGTCATTATCTCCCCAGGCCTGAGCTCATGTTGGAATTCTAGGCCATTAATGTCCAGGCCTACGCTCTCAGAGCTGAACGCTTGGACACTACTGTTGCACCCCTGGCAGAGGGGCTTGACCCCGATGGGATCCTTGAATGCGAAAAGGGTCCCCTCATCGGTGATACCGGTGATGGAGAAGGACCCGTCAATCCCCTTCATGCAGTTCCTGGCTGCCTCTGTTATCGAGTCCGTCTCCATCAACCTTTGGAGTATGAGGAGGGCGAGGGCGTGGGTGTCGGAGCAGTCACTCGGAGCCCCAACCCTGCGTTGGAGGTCCCTGACGTTTACGATGTTCCCGTTGAAGCTGATGGCGACAGACCTCTCACCGTTGGATACAACGAGAGGCATCGCATCCCTCTGCAATGACTCAACGTCTGAAGGCCCAGAGGTTGCATAGCGGACGTTGGCGATTCCAGTATCCCCCTTCAGACCTCTGAACTTGTTGGCACCATCCTCCACAAGGGGCGGTATGAGCCCCAGCCCGGTCTGACAGGATACTCCTTCATCGAAAGTGGCGAAGCCATGGCTCTGGTGGCCCCTGTGGTTCTGGGCTAGCATCCCCCAGTACAGATATGGGAATACCCTACCTCTCTCAGTATAGGCCCCGAAGACGCCGCAGCTCTCACTGAGTTTCAGGATCTCACTACCTTTCTGTCATTCAATACTGAATAATCATGTTTGATCTAGCTCGGATTATTACCAGTTTACTTGTTTGTTTAATGTATACTGGTATTTCAAACTTGTTTTAACATAATAATGTAATTTTATACCTGACGAGCAAGATTACATGGAAAAGACCATAAAAGTTAATATGTTGCCCCCCTACGTCTTTGGTTTGTTATTGGCAGGTCTCTCCTTTGACGAAGTTCATTTTTATTACGGGTGGGGTGCTGAGTGGCTTAGGTAAGGGGCTGGTTACCTGCTCCGTGGGAAAAAGCCTACAGGTCCGAGGGTTAGACGTGACCGCCGTGAAGTGTGACCCCTATCTCAATGTAGACGCCGGCACCATGAACCCCTATATCCACGGCGAGGTATTTGTCCTCGACGACGGCTACGAGGCTGACATGGATCTCGGCACCTATGAGAGGTTCTTGGGGATCGAGCTCACCCATCTCAACAATATCACCTCAGGCCAGGTCTATCAGCGGGTCATCAAGGAGGAG
>JASFTK010000125.1:0-4176 GCA_050053595.1 Candidatus Bathyarchaeota archaeon
GGGCTCCAGCGGCCGGTTGGAGGCTCGTATCGTCCATCCCCGTGATCTCCAAATACCCCTTTTTGAGCTCGTGGAGGAAGCCCAGGACACCCTGGACAGAGACCTCGTCTTGGTCCGGGTGGGCCGCCGTAAGCCGGGGATGAACGGCTAGGACCTCGTTGATGACAGGGTTGTACTTCATGGTGCAGCTACCGAGGGGGTAGAACCTGCCTGAATTGACACCGTAATTCATCTGGGAGAGGTGGATGAAGTGGCGGAGGACCTCCAGCTCCGAGACCTCAGGGAGGGCAGGGGGCTTCTCTCTGAGCATCCCGGCGGGCACCATCTCAGTGATATCCTCCAACGCGTCGAGGAGTTCGGGCTCCAGAACCGGGACGCTGAACCCCACCCGCTCTTCCCTGCCTAGTTCGAAGATGAGGGGCTCCTCCCAGTCAGCCTGTTTGAACCTCCTCATATTCAACCCTCCAGCACCTCCCTCATGGCGGAAACCAGTCTGTCTATGTCCCTCTTTGTATGCATCTCGGTGATGCAGTAGAGAGATGTCTCCCCGAGATACGGGAACTCCTCCACCAGGGACTTCCCTCCATGCAGTTGACGGTCAAGGAGTCCATTGTGCACCTCTTCTACCGTCTTCTCTTTGAACTGGACAGTGAACTCCTTAAAGTGGAAACTATTGAAGATGGGCGCCCTGACCCCCGGGAGCTCCCCTATCCTCCTGATCGCGTACCGTGCACGGCTTGCGACTAACTCACTGAGCTCCTTGACACCCTTGGGCCCCATCAGTGAGAGGTAGACGGCACTCGCGAGAGCATTCAGGGCCTGGTTTGAACAGATATTGCTGGTCGCCTTCTCCCTGCGGATGTGCTGCTCTCGGGTCTGAAGGGTCATGGTGAAAGCCCTTTTCAACCCGTCCTCAGTCTGGGTCAACCCGATCAGTCTACCTGGCATCTGACGTATGATCTTCCTGCCGCCCCGGCATGCGATGATGCCGAGAAGGGGGCCACCGTAGTTCATATGGTTCCCCAGGGGCTGTCCCTCCCCCACAACGATGTCAACATCGTATTCACTTGGAGGCTTGATGAGGCCCAGAGATATCGGGTCAACCCCCACCACGAACTGGGCCTTGGAATCATGTGCAATATCCGCGACTGCTTCACCACTCTCCTCAATGAATCCCATGTATGAGGGGTTCTCGATGTAGACAGCGGCCGCCCCATCAACTATCTTTTCTTTAAGGTCCTCCAAGTCCAGTTGCCCACTGGTCTTGTCATAGTCGATCTGAACGATCTCTATTTCCGCAGGCTCAGTGTAAGACCTCAGAACCGCCAGCCTCTGTGGACTTATGAGACTGGGAACCATCACCCGGCTTTCCCTGGTGAGACGACTCGCCATCCGGACCGCCTCCCCCAAAGCCGTAGCCCAGTCATACATGGATGCGTTCGCGACCTCCATCCCCATCAATTCGCAAACGAGACTCTGGTATTCGAAAATAGACTGGAGCATCCCTTGGCTGACCTCGGGCTGATACGGCGTGTAGCTCGTCAGGAACTCTGCTCGGTGGACGATCTCATCCACGACTGCTGGGACATAGTGGGGCCAGACGCCCCCCCCAAGGAAAGGCGGGGATCTGAAACCCCAGTTCCGGTCAAGTAAACCCGAGACATGATCCCTCACCTCAGCCTCGGTGAGGGGACCTGGGATCTGGAGTTCTCGATCAAACCGGAGGTCCTCAGGGATGTCTACATAGAGGTCTTCGATGGACCGGATGCCGATATCGTCCATCATCTTCTCCTTGATATCCGGAACGCTGTTTGGAATGTAAGGATGGGAATTGCTCATACGTAATACCTCCTAATTTACACGATTCAACTCTCCTGTTCCATATAATAACCTTAGCTTTCACGTCGCCCATTTTCCATCCCCACTTTTAAATCTGGGTTGTATGACAATACTTTGTACAATGTCCCTGATGAAAAGGAACCCAACCCTCACGTTGATGATCGCGGCATTACTGTTTGTACCATACATCTCAACGCATATAGAGGTTGAAGCTGCAATCTCGACACATCCCAATATTGAGGTCGAGAGGCGTGTTGAGATCATCAACGGCGGCATCCTCTTTATGAATGACACCTATACCCTCACTGCACCTATCGGGATGGAGACGACTGTCTCAGAACTCTGGACTGGCCTCCGTAAGTCTCTGATATTCGAGAGATCATCGTTCCAGAGGTGGGGTTCAGGGGTATGGGAACCCATCGAACCATACGAAGGGGATATTGGTGTTTTCAACGGGTTCGTCTTGAGGCCCTCAACTCAGATAACTCTTAGCGCTGGAGAGTCGTTAAGATTCCGTGCGTCGTATCTATTCGTCAACAGAGTGACAGGGACCCAAGAAAAATACACGGCGCGGATACCCGTCTACCCCTCTATAAGACGCAACATCTCAAGGTTTCATTTCAGTTTGAGTCTGCCTATGGGGTCGGAGTTGATACGGGCTTCATCTGAGGGCAACCTCACTACCGGCAAGTTAGGGAATGTCCCTGTAGTCGAATACGAGGATGAGGACGTCTCACCTTTCTCCGATTTGAATGCGACCATCGAGTATACCCCTTCACCTGAGGATAGACAGCTGTTCGACGTGGAGAGTCTTACCCGGAGTATTACCGTGAGAGGCGGGGAACTCCACTTGGAAGACACCTATACCCTCATCAACACAGGGGCCACACTTACCCGGTTCAACCTAGAGTTGCCCTCTGATGTGAAGAATATCAAAGCGAGAGACGGGGTAGGCCCCCTCGGTGCGACTACCTCAGAGTCTGGCGGTGCCCTCATGGTAACGGTGACGCCCAGATACGCCATCAGGATATGGGGGCGATGGGTGGTCACGGTCTCCTACACGACCCCTAAAGAGGGGCACATGACTAGGACCGGTGGAAGCACCATCCTGACCTACCCCAACAGCGGATTCCCCCACTACATCAGGGACCTGAGAGCAACCGTACAGCGGCCCGAGAGCACCCCAATCGAGCTAGATTACGGGACCACCCTCCCCTCGGAGAGACCCGAGATAGAGGCTGAAGTCCCCCCAGTGTCGATGGTTCAAACCTTGAAACCCTCGATCATATGGATGGTGATCTTTGGGGTCATAGCCGCAGCCGTCATCCTCCGCAAGAGGGGGGAACCTGAAATACCGGCGCCGACAGTAGAGGTGGAGACCCCGCATTTATCTGAGTTCTTAGAGAGACAGAGGGAGCGTCTGGGGTTGTATAAACAGATTGAGGCCTTGGAGAAGGAGTTCGAGGAAGAAGAGATCGAGAAGGAGGTCTATGACAGGAGGAACGTCGATCTGAGCCGAAGGATAAACGAACTCACAAGGGTCATCCAGGAAAAGGGTCGGGATCTCGAGGTTGGCCCCGAGATCTCAAAACATCTCAGGACGATAAGAGGGGCTGAAAACGAGCTCAACAGGATCGATGAGGACCTCAAGAACCTCGAGATCCGGCTGAGAGCGAGACGCATCTCTAGGAGAGATTATGAGCGTCGGAGGGAGAGCCGCTTTAAGAGGTGGAGCCAAGCGGTCAAGAGGATAGAGAAGGCCCTCGAATCAATGGGCGGATAAAAGGGTCAGGCACCTCAACATTTTTAAACAAATCTCTGCAATAACAGAGGATTCCGATAGGTGAATGACATGCCTATAGTCACAATAGATCAAGACGCGTGTACAGCTTGCCAGACATGCATAGCGACATGCCCCATGGGTGTCTTCGAGGCTCAGAGCGACACGGTGGTCGTCGCAGATGCTGAACAGTGCATTGTATGCAGGGCTTGCGAGGCCTCATGCCCGACATCCGCCATAGTTGTCGAAGACTAGTCTGACAAAATTCTCTGTATTTAATCCCATATTTTTAACCCAACCACCAATCTTCAGGGGCCCTCAGCTCACTTCTCATGAAGAATTTTTATCTGGAAACCGATACTGTTAAACTGATGGATTCTATCCTCGACGAATTGCCCCGGCTCAGAAAACTGGACCGGGGAGGTATGTTGGAGGTACTGAGCAGATTCCCTGAGGACTGTCGATCAGCGGTGGTTCGGGGTGAGAGAGCGGATCTGAGTGGATTGGATGGAGATTATACAGCTGTCGTCTTCGCTGGGGTCGGAGGCTCTTCTATC
>JASFTK010000126.1:0-4149 GCA_050053595.1 Candidatus Bathyarchaeota archaeon
TCGCATTCACCCTCGCCAACGGGGTCACCTATGTAGAAGCGGCAGTGGAGCGGGGTCTATTGGTGGACGAGTTCGCCCCGAGGCTCAGCTTCTTCTTCGCCGCCCACAACAACCTCATTGAGGAGGTGGCCAAGTTCAGGGCCGCCCGCCGGATATGGGCGGAGCTGATGAAGAAACGGTTCGGTGCGGAGAACAAGAGGTCGATGTGGATGAGGATGCATGTCCAGACCTCAGGGTGCGCCCTCACAGCTCAGCAGCCGATCAACAACATTACCAGGGTCACCATCCAGACCCTTGCAGCGGTCCTAGGAGGGGCTCAGTCCATCCACACCAACAGTTTCGACGAAGCCCTCGCCCTCCCCTCGGAGCGAGCTGTCCGCACCGCCCTCAGGACCCAGCAGATAGTCGCCCACGAGAGCGGTGCCACTGACACCATCGACCCCCTCGGGGGCTCCTACTACCTTGAGACCCTCACCGACGAGATGGAGGAGGGATTCTGGGACTACCTGGAGACGATTGAGGGGAAGGGGGGCGTCGTGAAGTGCATTGAGAGCGGTTTCTTCCAGAGGGAGATCGCTGACTCCTCATACGAGTTCCAGAAAGAGGTCGAGGCAGGGGAGAGGATCGTCGTAGGGGTCAATAAGTTCAAGACAGGGGACGACTGGATCCCCACCAGGCTCCTCCGGGTACACCATGAGGACATGGAGGAACAGATCGAGAGGGTCAAGAAGATGAAGGCGGGGAGGGACAAGGCCAAGGTCGAGGGGGCCCTAGACAGGCTGCGGAAGGACATAGAGAGGGACGAGAACTTGATGCCCGCCATAGTCGGGGCGGTGAAGGAATACGTCACCGTAGGGGAGATCTGTGACCTCCTCAGGGGGATGTATGGGGACTATCAGGAGCTGATAGTGATCTAGGTGAGTATGATGGAGAGGAAGATACGGGTCCTCGTCGCCAAGCCGGGGCTGGACAGCCATGACAGGGGGGCCAAGGTGGTGGCCAGAGCCCTCAGAGACGGGGGAATGGAGGTGATCTACACCGGTCTGAGGCAGACCCCGGAGCAGATCGTCGCCGCAGCTTTACAGGAGGACGTCGATGTCCTCGCCCTCAGCATCCTCTCTGGGGCTCACATGACCCTCCTCCCAAAAGTGACAGAGCTGATGCGGGAGAGAGGACTCGACGACATCTTGGTCTTAGCTGGGGGAATCATCCCAGACGAGGACACCTCAGCCCTCAAGGAGCAGGGTATCGAGGAGGTCTTCGGCCCAGGCACCCCCACCAGCGATATCATACAGCACATACGGGACAAGGTCCTTGGAGAAGTAGGATCAACCTGAGGTGCGCCTAGCGTCTTGACAGACATCAAGGACCTCTGCGACCGCCTCTTGAAAGGTGACAAACGGGCGGCGGCACGACTCCTCACCATGGTTGAGAACCGCCTCCCCCAGGCCCAAAAGGCTATCGCAGAGATCTACAAGCATACGGGCCATGCGCACATCGTAGGAATTACCGGACCTCCGGGGGTCGGTAAGAGCACCCTCATAGAGAAGCTCATCAGAGAGATCAGAGCCCAGGGTGAGACAGTCGGGGTTATAGCGGTCGACCCCACCAGCCCCTTCTCCGGTGGCGCCTTCCTAGGGGACAGGGTCAGGATGCAGAGCCTATCCACCGACGAGGGGGTCTTTATCAGGAGCATGGCGACCCGGGGTGGGGTAGGTGGTCTCTCAAGGGCTACCCGGGATGCGGTCAGGGTCCTCGACGCATACGGGGCTGACATTGTCATCGTTGAGACCGTCGGCGCAGGCCAGTCTGAGGTCGAGGTTATCAAGGTAGCCGAGACCGTCGTTGTGGTCCTCTCCCCAGGAGTTGGCGATGAGATCCAGGCACTGAAGGCTGGCATGATGGAGATCGGCGACCTATTCGTCGTCAACAAGGCAGACCTCGAGGGCGCGGACAGGGTCCTTGTCGACGTACGGAGGACCCTTGAGATGAGAAGCCCGGGGGTACCCTGGATCCCCCCAGTCCTCAAGGCCGTTGCCAAGACCGGCGAGGGGGTTCCCAAGCTCCTTGAGGGCATGAGGGATCACCGGGAACACCTCAAGACTGATGGGAGGGGCGATGAGAGGGAGAGGATGGAGGAGGAGCTAACGACCATCATAAGGGAGAAAGCAGCTGAACATCTCCTCAGCACCCTTAAGAAGAGCAAGCGACTCACCGAGACAGTTGAGAGGGTCCTCAATACGAAGGTTGACCCCTACACCGCCGTCGAGGAACTGCTCTCAAGCGCCCTCCCCACCCCCCAAGAGAAAGATCGTGCGGGCGGCCTGGAGCGGGGACTCGTCCAAGTCTACACAGGGAATGGAAAAGGGAAGACCTCAGCCGCCCTAGGACTCGCCCTCAGGGCTCTAGGCAGGGGCCTAAAGGTCTATGTGATCCAGTTCATCAAGGGAGACCGGGACTACGGGGAGATCATCATGGCCCGGGAGATACCCGGCCTTGAGATGGTTACATATGGACGAGGTAAGTTCATCGACGAGGAATCACGAACCCAAAAGGACGCTGAACTCGCACAGGAAGCCCTCGAACACGCTCGGGAGATAATAACCTCAGGCAACCATGATGTCGTCATCCTGGATGAAGTGAACATCGCGATGTCATTGGGGCTCTTGGAACCTAGGAGCGTCATACAGTTGGCTAGGGATAAGCCCCCAGATATCGAGTTGATAATGACAGGCCGGGGGGCTCCTGACGAGATTATTGATATTGCAGACCTGGTGACCGAGATGAGGGAGGTCAGGCACCCTTACGGTAAAGGGGTGAAGGCAAGGCGGGGTATCGAGTACTAGTCCTTGCCCCTGAAACGGAACTCCCATTCACACCAGACGCCCTCGGGGCGTTTTCCAGGGGGACAGACCCTACAGGTCATGTTTATATCGGGGGCTAGTTCCTTTGCGAAGGCCTCGAGGTATCCATACCTGACCTTTCTGCATGGGAAGATGTCTAGGCCTTTCTTGACCCTCGTGTTCTGGGTCCCACAATCGATGACCCTGAAGACCACTGAATCTCCATAGATCTCCCACTCCTTCCCCCAGATGTCAAGGGCCCAGCTCGTGTGCCTCAGCAGGCGGATGAAGCTTGAAGGCGTCACCTCCTCGACCCCCAGGATCTCCCTCAGGGCCCGGGCTTCAATCTTACCCATCACCTTCCAACATGCCGCGTCGATCTCAGTCGCAGCGTCAGTCCCGAACCGCTCCTCTATGCCTAAATAGTAGAGGCCGTCGACCCTCCAAACGTTCCTGATGTGGAGCGACATCAGGTCTATGAGCCCCCCCACCGGGACCTCCGACAGCATCCTGCGATCCCCCTCATCCCTCAATGACATCAATCAACCACCAAACCATCATCCAGAAATAGATGCAGTGAGGGGTTATTTAATCCCTAGAATCCCTGAGTTTGGAGAGTACCAGCAAGGGGATCATGAGATAAATTTATCCTAAAACCCCTTTAGTATCAAGGTGAAGTAATATCATGGAGAGTTTTAAGACGATAATCCGGTCCTTTTTTGAGGCTGCCCTGTGGGGGTTGTGGTAGGATGAACTTCGATCTCTCAGAGGAGCAGATAGCGATCAGGGGGGCTGTGAGGGAGTTCTGTGAGAAGGAGTTCACAGAGGAGCTGATGAGGGAGTGCTGGGAGTCAGAGGAGTACCCATGGGAGCTCTCCAGAAAAGCCGCCAGACTAGGATTCATCGGGATCCACTTCCCCGAGGAGTACGGCGGCCAGGGTTATGGCTATCTAGAGAATGCTATCGTCGCGGAGGAGATGGTCCGAGCCAACCCTGAGCTGGGTATACCGCTCACCTTCGCCGACTTTGGGACTGAGCTCATCCTCAAGTTCGGGACGGAGGAGCAGAAGGAGAGGTATGTTCCACGGATTGCCGGAGGAGAGGGGCTCTCCGCCGCCGCTTTCACTGAGCCCTCAGGGGGGAGCGACATATCGAAGTGTCTCGGCACAATCGCCCTGAGAGAGGGGGACGGGTATGTCGTCAATGGCTCAAAGACCTTCATCACCAACGCCAACATCTCCGACTTCGTCATAACCATCTGTCAGACAGACCCCGAGGCGGAGCCCCCCTACAGGGGGCAGAGCAT
>JASFTK010000127.1:0-4078 GCA_050053595.1 Candidatus Bathyarchaeota archaeon
TCCGTCACCTCAACTTTGAACTCCTCCAGTCTTGGGTCTCTCCTCTCGACCTTGATCCCCTGTACCCTCAGGATGAGACTCCGCAGTCCAGGGAACTTGGATCTAAGTTCATCGGATATTTCTAGCCACAAAATACGTTTCTCCAGATTACTCGTGATCGTTTACTGTGTCTGTTTTTGCTAGATCCCTTATCCTGTTCCCCCCTTCAATCTCCAACAGGAATCTGTATACATCTGATGGGACCAGATCTTCCCAGTCCTCTCCTTCAAGGATCCTCCTCCGGATCTCCGTCGCTTCGTAATTATGGCGCATGTAGAGGTCGATGCTCTTCACCTCGTAACCCGCCTCGATCAACAGCCTCCGTGTGAGGGGTTGGTTGGTGTAGACCAGGTCGAACCGCGGTGTCTGAGACTCGACCTGGGAGACCCAGACCCTGTGAGCGGGGGCGTCCGGTATGGGTATGAGCATGTAACGGTCCGCGGGGATATCTGCAGAGGTGAGGGCGTTACTGATCATCTCGAGCCGTTCACCCGCCGTGAAAGGGTTGTCGAGTTCATGGCTCATTTGGGCGCTACCCACAACGATCAGGAGCTCCTCGCAATCTCTGAGAATCTCCCTGATAGCGTGAAGATGACCGTAATGGAAGGGCTGGAATCTCCCTACGAATAGAGCACGTTTAACCAATCGATATCACCCTGAGGATCGAGAGAACAGTATCATGTGACTTATTTAACGTATCTCACCTTACCCTGAAGACCGGGACAGATACTGTCCAATGGGGACCCTGAGACAGCCCAGATCGGGCTTATTAAATAAAACATGGTACGTAAACGGTCATAACACAAACGGGGATACACTGGTGAGCAAAATCTTCGAGTTTAATCTCACCCATCCCACTTGGGAAGAGATACAGGGCCTCTCAGAGATCTTAGCCTCAAAGATCGTTGAGAGTGGTTTCAGACCAGCCCTCATTGTCGCAGTGAGCAGAGGGGGGTTTGACCCGGCCCGGATCCTCTGCGACCAACTGGACGTGAGACGACTTGCCAGTGTCCAGATCGAGTACTATACAGGTATAGGCAATAAGAGGGCATCCCCGGAGATCATCTACCCCTTGAACGCTGACATCGAGAGGCAGAAGGTCCTTGTAGTCGATGATGTCTCGGACACGGGTGAGTCTCTGAAAGTAGCCCGGGACCATGTTGTGCAGGGGGGCGCCCATGAGGTGAGGGTTGCCACCCTCCATGTCAAGCCTTGGACGGGGTTCAGACCCGATTATTACGCCGCTGAGACGGAGGCTTGGATAGTCTATCCCTGGGAACCGATGGAGAGTATACGGTCTATAGCGGCTAGACTGGAAGAGGATGGGTTGGACCCTGATGGAATCAGGGAGAAGCTCAAAGAGTTGGGCTTTGCACAAAGACTACTGGAAAGGATGGGTTAAGGGTCCTCAAAAAGATATAGGGTCTCTTCGTAGCGACGGCCATTCCAGATATGACCGGCAGGGAGCCTCTTCAACCGCCTCTTATTGAGCATCTCCGATAACATTGAATTCGCTTCCTGTAAGTCGATATCTTGGTCCAACAGTAACTGGAGGGGGACATCAACCATCAGTGGGCGGGCCGGTACTATGTGCCTGGTAGATTTAGATGTGAAGAGCCGACCGGCTCTAACCGTATCAAGGACATCGTCTTTATCGATCCGGGGCGGGCAGAGGACAAACCCGGTCTCACCCCGCTCAAGCATCCCCATAGCGTCCCCCTCCGTCTCGTAACGGAACTGAAAGTCGAGGTCCTTCAGCCAAGCCTCTATACTGGCTACGATATTGAAAGCTGAGAGGATGCCTCCCTCTGTGGGCATCACCTCATACGATTCTTCCTTGAGGAGCAGTTGGACCCTGTTACCACCCCCTTGGATGGGGTCTCCGGGCGTCCTGGCTAGCTTATGGTCGTTAAACGCCGCCAACAGATCATCGATGTTGATGTGGCCCACCATCACCCTACACCAACGGTCCACCTTTATCCTGGGGTCCCCATAGTCTACAAAGCAGACACAGGTGAATCTGCATCCGAGATCTCTCAAGGATGTAACCCTGTGCATCCCATCGAGTACCACCCTAGACCTCTTGTCTACAATCACAGGGGACTTCAGTACACCGTCTTTCTCGATTTGCCCCCTCAACTTCTCAAGGCTGGCCGGAATGATATCCTCGTGTAGTAGCAGCCTCTCCGTCTCAAATAGGGCGATCTCAAGTCTGAGACCTTCCCCCCTTATCGTATATGCCACGGGATATCGGCTGCCCAACTCGTATCAACTGAATTAGATACGTCTCGTTATATGTTTAATGGAGCCCCTCAAAAATCGATCCCTTTCTAGATGGATCAACGGGTTACACGAAAATAGCGGTGAGATGGTATACGGTGATGTTAAGGTTCTTGGGTGACGTTCGACCTCATGAGCCGGGTGACATAGCCTGCGACCCTGTTCCTGAGCTTCTTCGATACGTCAAGACCAATCTCGTTGAGAAACTGTTTGTTCTGTTCAAAGTCATCCGTGAAGCTCCTCTCATATCTATCTATAAGTTCGAGGGAGATCCGTTTGATCATCTCCGTCCGTACTTTCCCCATGTCGATCTCAGGCTCCAGTTACACCCTAGTGTTGATAATGGAAACCCCTCGATGTTTTAAACATTACTTTTAAGTTGAATGAGGTCTGGACTACCCGATGAAAAACCCCTTACCCTCCATCGAGATAAGCGATTTCTTCCAGTGTTTGTATTACTTGGGGATAATATCTGGAAGGGAACATCTACCGACTTGAGTTTTCAAAGGGTTCGGGTAAGGAGAATAATGTGTAGGTTTCAGGGAATTAAATAAGATTATTTCCCCTCTTAGGAGATTATCCTTCAAGAAGAGATACCCTTCAAAAAAAGGAGCCCTTAACTGAACTTCCTGAGGAAAAAAGGCGGAAGTATTAAATATTTCTCGAGAAGAAAAGGTAAAACAGAAGGGTATAAAATGGCTAATGAGATAAAAGTCGCTCCTATGCACAAGCTGATCAAGAGAGCCGGTGCTGCAAGGGTGAGCGAAGAAAGTGCCATCGCCTTGGGCACAACCTTAGAGGAGGTTGGCTTACAAGTTGCGAAAGAGGCCATTGATTTCGCCCATCACGCCGGTCGCAAGACCGTGAAAGCCAGGGACATCGAGATCGCTATCGATAAAGTCCTGGGCGAATAGCGCAACATATATCTAGCAACCAGCGACTAGGATCGAAACATCATGCGCCGGTTAGAGTGTGATATAGCTGTTGTCGGTGCCGGACCCGCTGGGAGCATGGCCTCGAGGTCCGCAGCCCTAGAAGGCGCAGACGTTCTACTGCTAGAAGAGCATAAACAAGTGGGTTATCCCGTCCAATGTGCCGAAGGCCTGAGCCTAGGGGGAATAAAGGATGCTGGGGTCGAGCCCCAACCCCCGATAGTATGCCAAGAGATAACGAAGGCGAGGGTGTTCTCCCCCGACCATAATTTCGTGGAGCTCACAAGCACAGATTGGAAAGGTTACACCCTCAACAGAGATCAGTTCGATCTTGCCCTAGCTGATAACGCCGTCGACGCTGGAGCAGAACTGTTGACGAGCACCCGGGCTAAGGCGGTTATCAGGGATAACGGTAGGGTTGTGGGGGTGCGAGCTGAAGATAGGGGCGGCGAACTTGAGATCAGGGCGAAGGTTGTCATCGGTGCCGATGGTCACGCGTCAATCATAAGGAGGACCACAGGCCTCGGCGGGTACTTCTCTGACGTCGTCACATGCGCCCAGTACCAGCTGGGGGGACTAGAACTGGAGGAGCCCTGGGTCAACGAGTTCTACTTGGGCTCTAAGGTCTCACCCGGTGGGTACGCATGGGTCTTCCCCAAATCAGCTGAGGTCGCAAACGTCGGCCTCGGTGTCAGGAGGATCCATAAGGAGCCCGCTGTCAATTATCTCAAGCGGTTCATCGCCTCAGATCCCCGATTCGAGGATGGGGAGATCCTGTTGGTGAACGGAGGGGCCTGCCCAGTCTCAGGATGCATCGCTAAAGCTGT
>JASFTK010000128.1:0-4070 GCA_050053595.1 Candidatus Bathyarchaeota archaeon
CCCTTCCTCCTGTCTCCTTCGGCTGCGCAGACTGAGACACACCTCGCGCATGACCATTCGGGAAACAGAGCAGCCATCTGACCCCTAGTCTCGCAGCATCTGGCATAATCGAACTGGAGCTTCCCCTCCCAGAACCTGTGGGATTGAGTGGCTACCTGATCTGAGTATCCGCCATCTGTTGAGGGGACGGAGTTGGCTTGAGCCCCTGGAGGACAGCTCTGGATGCATTTCCCACAGCCATCATCTCCCAGGGGGATATAGGTGCAGTGTCGGAATCTATTGATCCCTGGATCTGTCTCGGTGAAGTCATAAAGACGGAAAAGGAACCTTCTCCACTCGTTCGATGGATAAATGATACCGTCACTCCCATCCATTACGGGGTCCCCCTCGTCGAAGGCTACAATAGACCTGATGGGGCCTACGAATCTCTGGATAGTGCTGTCTACACACTCATCTCTGAAGATTATCCTTGAGACCCCGAACTGACCCAATCCCAACAGAGCAGCTAGACTCTTCTGGGGGAAGTTCACACCTTTTGAAGGGCCATGGGATACACCCTGATGGGTAACAGGGATCGCTTCTCTGGAGATCTTCCCAATATTGTCATCGTTCATCGCGATGACTACACCGTCCACTGAGGCAAGTTCCATACCCACCCTCTCCGTGGTTCTATTAATCATAAGATTCACGTCCTCATACATCCTCCTGAAGAGATAGGAAGATCTATCCGCATCGTTATGGACGGTCCTCAGATATCCCTCAATCACTTTCGGGGAAAAAGGGAGCATCACCGAGATAATGACTGCCCTGTTAAAACGTCTACAGGCTTCCTTGAAGGGACGGGGTATCTGAAAGATTGTCTGTCTCCCATGTTCATCTACACTGTCCTTCCTCTTGTTTGCATGGTACTCCCAGATCTCCCTTAGGCCCGCAGGGTATAAGCCCACCATCGCTGGGTTCCTAAGCCCCTCCCACAAATCATAGTCCAATGGGACGTTCCCTATAGCTACTTTTACTAAGGGTTCACCGTCACCGTCTACAGCATATTTTAGACTATCTTTCTTCCACTGGAACTCTGGCTCCTCCTGAAGCTCGATTATTCTGTTCTTGTACAGCTCTGAGATCCGTTCTACCGCATACTTACGAGGATCACGCATAACATTCACCTTTTTTAACGGAACGCTTGATACTCCTTATCTATATGCACGATCTATAAAACATCCATCAATATTATGTAAAGAAGAATGGGTCTTAACGTATCCATTAAAGGGCATAATCCTGCTGGAGCACGAATTCTAAGCAAATTGTAGTGGCGATGAATAGAAGTTTATCAGTACGTGATCAAATTACTCGAAGTTCAGATGAACATTTTTTTGGTTATTGACAGTACCTAATTTTTATACACAAGTGTCGACCATTGTCTCTGAGTTCATTGCGGGGATGAAGGATATGAGTGAAGGCTTAAACATCATCGTATGCATCAAACAGGTCCCGGAGACTACAGAGGTCGAGTTCGATGAGGAGACTGGGAGGCTGAAGAGGGAGGGGATCGCTGCAGTTGTTAACCCCTTCGACGAGTACGCTGTCGAGGAAGGTATTAGTCTCAGGGAAAAACATGGAGGAACCGTCAAAGTCCTCACCATGGGACCCCCCCAAGCTGAAGCAGCTCTCAAGGACGCGCTGTCTATGGGGGCCGACGAGGCTTATCTTGCTACCGACAGGGCTTTTGCTGGGGCGGACACTTGGGCCACGAGCTACACGATTGGGCTGTGTATAGAAAAGCTGGCTCCCTATGATCTCGTCATATGTGGGCTCAAGACCACTGATGGCGATACGGGTCAAGTTGGACCAGAGTTAGCCCATCACCTTGGTGTTCCCCACGCCTGCTACGTTAAGGAAATCCATAACATCAATGAAGAGAGAATAAGGTTCTCAAGGTTCCTCGACGACGGTGTTGAAACCCTAGAAGCCCCGCTTCCAATGGTCATTTCGGTCAGCAAAGATATCAACCAGCCCAGGTTGGCTACCCTGAGAGGTAGACTCAAGGCTAGGAAAGCTGAGATACATAATATCACGTCAAAGGATCTCGAAGTTGATCCATCTGAACTGGGTCTTGACGGGTCTCCTACTCGGGTTGTAAAGATTTTTACCCCAATTCCCCCCAAGGCTGGTGAGGTGGTACAGGGCAGTCCAGAGGAGATGGCCAATAAGATATTCGAAAAGCTCTTAGAGTGCAAGGTGATCTGATATGAGCGATTTCCCAATTACCCTAGACAAAGAGAAGTGCACCAACTGTGGTCTATGTATCCAATCATGCCCCTTCGCCGCCATCAAGATGGGGGAGGACTACCCTGAAATCTTGGATAACTGCAGGCTCTGCGGAGAATGCGTCGAGGCCTGCCCCCAAGACGCGATAACTATCAGGGATCAGGTCGAGGAGGCCGACTTATCCGGTTACAAGGGGGTCATGATATTCGCCGAGCAGAGGAAGGGGGAGGTCCATCCTGTCGCTTACGAGCTCCTGGGGAAAGGTAGGGAGCTGGCCGATAAGCTCGGAGAGAAGCTCTACGCCGTAGTCATCGGAAGTGGACTCGATGAGGCCGTTGATGAACTCGCAGTACGAGGGGTGGACAGGATTTTCGTCTTTGACCACCCTGATCTTGATAATTTCAGAGACGATCCATACTCGGCGATCCTTGAAGCCCTAGTTAGGGAGGAGAAGCCCAGCATATTTCTCATCGGCGCCACCTCCATCGGGAGATCCCTTGGTCCAAAACTTGCTGCATGCCTTGAGACAGGACTTACTGCCGACTGTACTGGACTTGAGATCGACCCTGAGACCCGACTCCTCCTCCAGACCCGCCCGGCTTATGGGGGGAATATCATGGCTACTATCATATGCACGGACACTAGACCTCAGATGGCCACTGTCAGGTACAAAGTAATGAAAGAAGCCCCAGTTGACCGTAAGAGAAAAGCCGAGATTTCTAGAAAGGCTGTAGATATGACCTCTATCCCGGATAGGGTCAAGATCATCAGCTTCCAACCTGCTCCTGAACAGGTGAGTATCGTCGACGCCGATATTGTTGTAAGCGGTGGGAAGGGTCTTGGAGAGCCTAAGGGATTCCAGATAATCGAAAATCTAGCCCATGCCCTCAGTGGTGCTGTCGGGGCCAGCAGGCCTACAGTCGATGAGGGATGGATAGAGTACACCCATCAGGTTGGACTCAGCGGGCGTACCGTACGCCCTAAACTATACATGGCTTGTGGAATATCCGGGGCTGTCCAGCACTTGGCGGGTATGAAAACTTCTGACGTTATCATCTCCATCAACAAAGACCCCGAGGCTCCTATCTTCAGCGTCTCGTCCTTGGGCGTCGTCGGCGACCTCTATGAAGTCATCCCTCACCTCATTGAAAAGATCAAGGAGCATAAGGGAAATGAATGATTATGGTCTGGTGACCCCCGAGATTCTGCGAGAGCTTGAGGGGATCGTCGGGCTAGAGAATGTATCAAACACGAATGAAGATCTAGAGACCCACGCCATTGACGAGAGTCTGGAACCCCCTCACCGCCCCGAAGTTGTTGTGAGGCCGGACAGCACCGTTGAGGTATCAGCTATAATGAGGCTTTCCCACCAGGAAGGGATACCGGTAACCCCCCAAGGTTCAAGGACAGGACTTAGTGGAGGCTCACATCCCCTACTTGGTGGCATCGCCCTGAGCCTAGAGAGAATGAACCGCATCCTTGAGATCGACGAGGAGAACCTAATGGTGGTGGTAGAGCCAGGCGTCCTGATCATGGACCTCCATGAGGAGACCGAGAAACTGGGCCTCCTCTACCCCCCCGACCCAGGTCAGGAGTCAGGTAGCCTCGGGGGTAATATCTCCACGAACGCCGGTGGCGTTAGAGGGATGAAGTATGGCGTCACCCGGGACTTTGTCCAAGGTCTTGAGGCGGTCCTCCCCAACGGAGAGATAATCAAGATCGGGGGCAAGATAGTCAAGGACTCTTCGGCCTACAGCCTCAAAGATCTGATCATAGGGTCAGAAGGTACCCTGGCCGTCATA
>JASFTK010000129.1:0-4040 GCA_050053595.1 Candidatus Bathyarchaeota archaeon
AGTATAATAGGCAAGGGCGACGAGGCTTATGATGCCGATCCAGTACGTGAGTGGAAGGTTGTTTAATAGGAAATATCCGTCAGGGGGTATCCTATCGACTTCGTGTATGAAAAATATTGAGGCGAGGAACATCACATAAATGATGGTAGATAGGAGATATGCGACTGTTTTACTGGTGATATTGGGCTTCAAGTCGAGAGGTACCTTATGCAACCTCACTGTAGCAGTTCTCCAGCAATTTGATGGTTTGGTCCATATCTGTCAATTCTTTGGCTGTCCTCTCCGCGTTTCTACCCATCCTGCTCCGTCTCACAGGGTCTGAGAGAAGTTCCAAGGTCTTTTCAGCGATATCCGATACATCATAGGGTTCTGCCAAGAGGCCGTTCACCCCGTCAAGGACCATTTCGGGTATGGCCGTAGTGTTGTAAGCTACTATGGGGAGCCCCGTGTACAGTGCTTCGGCGATGGAGAGGCCATAAGATTCGTACAGACTGGGGAAGAGGAATATCCCGGCGTCTGAATAGAGGGCTGACAGTTCCTCGCCTGAGACTACCCCGTGACACCGGACTCTTTCGGGATATTGTCTCTTCAGACGCTGGATAATCCATCTCAATGGGCCATCCCCAGCTATCTCTAGCCTAGCGTCATCGTCACCTTCAAAGATCTGGTGGACTGCCTTCATCAGGAGAGGTATCCCCTTCATCGTGGTAAATCCCCCCACATAGAGCAGCGTTTTTTCCGCATCTGTCTCTCTTTTTTCAAGGGTAGCCCGGGGGAGGGAGACTATGTTCGGGATCCGATGAACGTTTTCCTTTTTGATGCCGTAGTTCTGTTGGATCTGTCTGCTTTCAAAGTATGAGGGGGTAAAAACCATTCTGGCTCGGTTGCAGACTTTTTTCTCATGTCTACCTTGCAGAGCCCCGCCGATCATAACCTTTGTCGAGTCGATCAGTGAATGGAATGCCCACAATGCTCTATTAGATAATATGGATGAAAAGAGATGGACCCCCCGTGAATAGACGTGTCCGTGTATCGTGACGATGAGCTTGTCCGTCGTCCCGTCTGGGACCGACAGGCCACTGACCCCATGGGCGTTGATCACTTCCTGATAGGGTGACAGGCGCTCCAGCGTCTTCGAGGCTCTGTTCAGGACGGATCTCAGGTTGGTTATACCGGAGTATCCCAGCGTGTAAACAACGTTGGAGGTCAGCTCCCCCTTGATCCATTCAGCTATCTTCTTGTCGGGGTCCGTCCCCAACAACAGGGTAACATCGTGCCCCCGGTCAAGGAGCGCATTTGCGAGGTTTATCGCAGAGACCGGCCCTCCACCGATGGAGGGCTCTACCAATAGCTCGACGATGAGGATCCTAAGGGTCTCTAATTTGTAGATCTCCTATTCTTATGGACTCGAGGTACCTTGTGATTGTAGGATTTTCGAGGTTGTCCTTCAAAGTGGAGAATATTTCCAACAAATTTTCTAGGCGGGGCCATTCGGATCTCTCCTCGATGAAGGGGGCATGTAGTAACAGGTGGAGTACCCCGCTCCCCCGGTCCATCATCTTGTTTAGGATCATCTCAGTGAACTTGTCCCATCTCTTGATGAGTGTCGGTTCTAGGAGGAGTCGGCTGGGGCTCAAGAATTTCATGGCATGGAATATTTTCCGATAGGGGTGGGGTGATCCCCACGAGGTGACCCCTATCTGATAGAGGTCCCGTCCGATGGAAGTGTTATAGGGTTCCGTCGTTCTGCCGCTTGTGTAATCTGCCGTCGGCAATATCGTCTTTATCTCCGCATCATACGACCCAAAGGGGTATGCGAAGGATCTGACGGGCTTATCTATGAGGTCCTCCAACCGTTTCTTGCACTCAAAGATCTCCCATGCGGCTTCCTCGGGTTCCAATCGGACTAGGTCTCTGTGCGTCACGCCGTGTCCGCCTATCTCGTTCCTCTGGGAGATCCCCCTGACATCCTCTTCATCCATCTCCCTCGACATTCGGTCTGTGTCCAAATAGAAACAGGCCTTCAGATCGTGTTTCTCGAGGAGAGAGGAGGCCTTGACATTGTGTCCCGAGGCGTCATCGAAACTCAGTATGAGGTGGACGGTCATATACTCAGTCCCAACGGGTTCGTGTGGGGTGCTTTGTCATTCAACATCCGTTGGTACAGCTGCAGATAGCGTTCAACAATATCCCCCCATCTGAACTGGTGAGCGTATTTTTTAGCCCGACCTGAGAACACGGATCTCTCAGCCAAGATACTCCTCAGACCCGATACAAGCTCAGCTCGGTCCCCGTATAGCAAACCCCCACCAGAACTCTCGATGTGGTCTCTCCGAGCATCTTTGATCTCACGGGCCAGAACAGGGGTCTCACTGGCGAATGATTCGATTATGGGCAATCCGAAGGACTCCCATCTGGAGGTAAGGAGGTAGATATCCGCTGATCTGTAGTATTTCGACAATGTCTCTAGGTCGAGATAGGGGAGAGCAGTAACACTGTCTTTGACTTTGAATTTTTCAACGTGTTTCAGAAGGGGGCTCCTGTTGTGCTCCGTGGTGACAACGTATAACCTCGCTTCTGGGTTTACTCGTTTTATGGCGGCGAAGTCTCTGACCAGGAGGTCGACCCCTTTCTGCCAGTTCCAACCGGTTGAATTGAATATTACTGGATCGCCATCGAGGTTAAGATCGTCTTCGGGTTCGAAAAAGATGTCCTCAACGCCGTTGGGGATAATGGGGGGTCTGAGGCCATATAGTTCATAGAGTTGATCTTGGACGTAGCCACTCACTGCGGTCATCAGGGGGACCTTGTGGAGCAGGTTCTGATACGCCCAGCGCAGACCTAGATGGACAATCTTGTTGGAGAAGCCGGGAACGAGGTGCCATGGGGTATATCCGTGGTGGGTCAACAGGTAGGGGGATATATTGTCCTTGACAGCCGCCTTGATGAAGGGATAAGAGAGATGGATGTGAGTGACATCGTGGTCCTCAACCAACTTACTGAACTCCGAGGGTGCTGTCTCAATAACGCGGATCCCCGAGGGGGGTTCCATCCTGACGGTGTGTGCCGTAACAGTCACCCCATAACCGAGTGCATCCAGATTCGTCGCTAGGGCGTTTACCACCGTCGTGAACCCTCCACCCTCGTAATAGCCTAAGGCCAGCAGGATGCGTATCTTCAGTTCCCCACATACAATGAGAGAGAAGCTCTCATCGGTGACTCTCTGTTATGTTTTTGTAGAGGTTCTCTAGGGTATCAACGGTGTTTTCCAGTGCAAAACTCGAAGCCCAGGTTCTGGCTTCCTGAGATAGAGTTTCTCGCAGAGGGGGGTTATCCAAGATCTTTTTTATGGTTTCTTTGAGGGCTTCCGCGTTCTCTGGTTCTACGAGGAACCCTGTGGAGCCATCCTTGACGATATCGGGTATCGCAGCGATGTCTGTGGATATGACAGGCGTTCCTAGGGCTTGGGCCTCCAGGAGGGTTATGGGATGTATGTCCTTTATGCTGGGGGAGACGAAAACGGTGGCAGCTCCCATATAATTATATTTTTCCTCCTCAGACAGCACCCCCTTGAAATCAACGATGTCTCTCAGCCCCCTCCGTTCCACGTCTCTCCTGATCCTCTCCAGATAACCCTCCTCTGCGGGCCCGGCGATCACCAGACGTACGTCCGGTGTCTCTTTCCTGAGAGACTCTGCAGCCTCTATGAGCACATGTACCCCCTTCCTCCAGGTGATCCTGCCGAGGTATAGGACGATAGGCTCTCCAATGGAGTCCATTTCAGGGAGGGGTTTGCACTGGTACCCGAAGAGGGGGGAGGGGACGGCGGGGTATCTTGCGATAACTATACGTCTTTCATCGATGTCTTCGCCTTTCAACCACTCCCTTTCTCTGGGGCCGTGGGCGATGAACGCCTCGACCTCCTCCTGTCTCCGGGCTAGGTTCCAGATGGTTGGGCGATAGAGAGCTCTGGCGGGTAGGCTGTCTATCCCGGTTACCGTGGGGTAGTGGAGTTGTGCGACGACCCGGTATCCTAGGTC
>JASFTK010000130.1:0-4027 GCA_050053595.1 Candidatus Bathyarchaeota archaeon
ACCTTCGCGAAAACTGTAGCAATCTGAGAAAACATGGATTATAGGATAGTGGAGATCCTATCCCTTGTACAACTCAGGACGGGACATCTCAAGAGTCTTCCCGTGGAACTCAGCGTGCCGCGTGAATTCTTCTTCGATCAATGAGATCGTCTCAGGATCCCTGAATTTCTCCCGTATGGTCAGGCGCCTGACCCTGTATTTATCGGACTTGGATAGGTTCTCCACTGACGCCTCTCCAATCAGTTCCCTCCCCTTCAGCACCGCTGGGCGGAGGACATCCCCTCTCCTGAGCTGGGGGTAAGACCAAGCGTAGCCGAAATAGCTACTGAGTCTCCTATAGCAGCCTAGGAGGAGAGAGTCATCGTTGTAGAGCACCCTGATGAAGGAGTAGTCCGGCAGGTCACCCCTTAACGATTCGAGGAAGGGTAGATCCACCGATCGCAGATAGTTGGTCTGGGTGTCGCCCTCGATATCGACTTTCAGGACCCTGCCGTCGTCTAGGAGACGCCTCGCTGTCTCCCTGGTCTCGGTGAGGTTCCATCCTACCCAGTGGGCGACCTCCCTGATGGTGAAGGGCCCGTATGTCGCAAGGCACCTCAGGAAGAGCCACTCCATTGCGTCAACCTCGGAGACCCTATCCATCTCTAGGTCTCTTGGGAACCTTACGGTCGCGTGGAAGAGGGGCTTGTTACTTCTCCTCCCGACCCTGACCACTTCTCCATGATTGTAGAGGTCTGTGACAAGTCTCCTAGCTACCGGAGTCAGCTCAGGATGCTCCTCTCCAAACTTATCTCTGAACTCACTGAGGGTCCAGGGCCCGTGCTCGATGAGGTACCTTTGAGCTTCATGGTGTATATCATCCAAGGTCTCCGGACAGTTCTGGTATCTCCGTCGCCGCGCCACAACCCTCGTCGCCTTGAAATAATGAGGGTAGTCCTCGACAGTGACCATCCTCAGAGCCCCCCTCAGGACGTGACCCTCCATGACCCTATTCTCTTCGAGCAGACCCTCAAGCCAAGCCGGGTTGTACTCCCTGAACCGGTTGAGGAGTTCGATGTTGTGACCACCATACTGGAGTCCCCCGGTGTCCCCTATGATGGGGCGCACATCCCTCTCTTCCTCTCCAAGGGTGTCTGGAGTAAGATGGAGCCTCCGTAAGGTGAACTCCTTAGCCGTCTCCTTGGTGTATGACCCACCTCTATCCAGGTCACAATCTGGGTCCACGCCTGATCCCCCCTAGTATCTGATGGTGAAGCCATCAATACTACCTGTAGCGGGTTGGTGTTCGATCTTCAGATCTCTTACAATGGCGAGGGGTGGACCCTTTCTGCACCACTGGATGAACTCCTCGACTCTGTCCTCTTCCCCCTCGATTACTGCTTCCACCCGGCGGTCTGGCAGGTTCTTCACCCACCCTGTAAGCCCTAGCCTGAGAGCTTCTTGCCTCGCGTTCTTCCGGTAGTAGACCCCTTGTACTCGCCCTGAGATCAACAGATGGACCCTAACGGTCATAAATCCTAGACTCCTTCATCTTTATCATACATTATAACTGGTCAGGGGCGTCCAATTTGACCCTGACCTTCTTGTTCCTCTCGAACCTGATTTCCAGGGACTTGAAGGTGGCCTCGAAGATCCTGATCTTGCCGTACCGCTTCTCCCTGAGGAGGCCCATCTCCTCTAGGGCGGTGAGGTGGCGTTCGACGCTGGTGTAGTTCATCCCTGTGCGGCGGCCTACCTCGCTGATGTTCAATTCGCGGCTCTCTGAGAGCACCCTGAGCACCCGGGTCCTCCCCCGGGAGCCGAAGAGCTCCTCGATATCGATCTCAGCCTCGCTCAACGATCCTCGTCAACTCCCTCTCCAGCTCCTCGGCTGGGATCTGTGGCAGGCTGATGAGCTGGGTCCTGCCCTTCTCCGTGGCATTGAGTTCCGTGTTTATCGCCCCGAACCCGCTCAGCTTCTTCAGATATTTCCAGAACTGGGTGTGGCCGCGGGGCTCCTCCCCGTACTCCTCGCAGATCACGTGGTAGCTTGTCTCTATCTCCCCGGTAGTGGCCTTTGCTTCCCGGCTGTGCTTGAAGTGCCGGGCGATCCCCAAGAGAGCAAGCTGCTCGTGTTGGCTCAGTTGCCGGATCTCCTCAGGTCGGATCGACGGGAAGAGGCTCGCCGCTGCTTTCCTGACGTGTTCAGGCAGCACCTCTTGGGAGTAGGCGGTGTCGGCATACTTCCCAGCTCTCCAGAGGAGGTCGATGGCATACCGGGCATCCCCGTTTTCCGATGAAGCGAGTTCTCCGATGAAGTCGATGATTACCGGTGATATGGCCCCTGGCCTGAAGGCCATCTCGGTCCTGCTCATGATGATGTCCGAGAGCTGGGGCTGGCTGTACTCTGGCATCCTGATAACATTCCTCTGGAGGGTGCTCAGGGTGCTCTTGTCGAGCCTCTCGAAAGTTTTAGGATCCTTGGAGATGAAGAGGAGGCTGAGGCGGCGAGGCCCCTCCATCCGTTCCTCCTGGACCCTGCTCAGGCTGTAGATGGCGTCTCCCCCCTCCTTCTCTATTAGGGCGTCCACCTCATCGAGGCAGAGGACGAGCTGGGTCTCCTCCTCATCTAGGATGTTCATCAGGGTGTCCAGCAGCTCGTTGGAGGAGTAGCCCCTGTCGGGGAAGTTAGGGCGGAGCTTCCTCACCGCCCTCTGGAGCGTCATGAAGAGGCTTCCCCGGTTCTCCCGGCAGTTGACGTGGATGTACTCAGCCTTCACCCTGCGGCGTTTAGCCTCATCCATGAGGTTGACGCCAAATCTCTGGGCGAGGACCGTCTTGCCGCTCCCCACCCCGCCCACGATGAGAGCCCTCTGACTCATCTCATAAGGAGCCTCGATCACGAATCTGAATAGGCTAGTTAGGAACCTAAGCTCCTCATCCCGGTGTAGCAGTTTGGGTGGGACGAAGTTGAAGTCTAGCACCGCCTCGTCGACAAAGACGCTTCTAGCCCTTTCCATGACTACCCCTCCGTTTTGGATTTAATACACACCAATTTATGCTTTTTGTCCGTTCTAACCTACATAATGTAGAGGGGTGAGTGAAAGTGCATTCACTACTAAATTTAGACCACTATGTTGATGTAAGTGTAATTTACAACGAGAAATTTAAACTAACAAAAATACACGAGTTTAAAATAGTAAATAACTCTTGTTAATAACCACTGAATACCGTTCAGGGATGATAATCAGATGTGTGGGATTTTCGGGGTTGTCCAAAAGGAGGGGGATGTAGCGCCTCTCATCCACGACGGACTGAAGAGATTAGAGTACAGGGGATATGATTCTGTGGGGTTCGTCACCCTCCACTCAGGCTCCCTCCAGGTCAGGAAAGACGCCGGGAGGATTGATGATGTCGTCGAACGTCTCAAGATGGTTGAGATGAAGGGGTCTATGGGCGTCGGTCACACCCGTTGGGCCACCCATGGAGCCCCTGAGATGGTGAACGCGCACCCCCACACGGATTGCCATGAGAACATCGCCCTCGTCCATAATGGGGTCATCGAGAACTTCATGGAGCTCAAAGAAGAGATGATCGCCAAAGGGCATACATTCAAGTCAAGGACTGATACCGAGGTCATCGCCCACCTCATCGAAGAGGAGATGAAGGGCGACATAGGACTCGACGAAGCGGTCCTCAACTCACTGAGACGCCTTGATGGATCCTACGCCATAGCCGTGGTCTCCACATCGGATCCAGATAAAATACTCTGCGCCAGACAAGAAAGCCCTCTCGTGATAGGGGTCTCTGACAAAGGGGCCTTTTGTGCCTCCGATGCCCCGGCGATGCTCCCCTTCACCAATAAGGTTGTCTACCTCAGGAATGGTGAGCTCGCTATCATAGACACCGAAGGATATGATATCAGGACGGTCAGGGAGGGGGCGCCTGTCGAACGGGAGCTTGAGGAGATCACCTGGTCCCTGGAGATGGCTGAAAAGCAGGGCTACCCCCATTTCATGCTCAAGGAGATCCTCGAGCCGCCCTACAG
>JASFTK010000131.1:0-3993 GCA_050053595.1 Candidatus Bathyarchaeota archaeon
CTGCGTCGACTGCCAGGAAGAGGGGGTCCGTTACCTAGAGGTGCGGCTCTCCCCCCAACTCCACACGGGGGAGGAGGGGACCATCGCTTCCGTCCTCTCAGCCGTCACAAAGGGGATCAGGAGAGCTGAAAAAAACTATAACGGCCAACCCGGGGTCTCAAGCGGCAGGGAGCCCCCTTTCAAGGCGGGGATAATCGTCGCAGCCCTCAGATACTTCTCCCCTGGCTTCTCTAAGACCTTCGGGGAGATGCTCAGGGTCTTTGAAGACCTCCCTCAGGATGAGGTCTTTGGCCTGGCAAGCGAGGCCATGGTCCACGCTAGTGTCAATGCCCGGGACGAGCTGGGGCTCCCGGTGGTCGGGGTTGACTTGGCAGGTAGGGAACGTGGTTTTCCGGCTGAGGATCACTCCAAGGCTTACCAGCTTGCCCACGAAGCTTTCCTTGGGAAGACAGTGCATGCGGGGGAGGACTATGGGCCTGAGTCAATATTCCAGGCCATCACAAATTGCCACGCTGACAGGATTGGTCACGGGACTTGGCTGTTCAACACGGATCAGATCCGCGACCCCACCATTGAGGACAAGCAGGCCTATGTGGACCGGCTGGTCCGATACATAGCGGACAGGAGGATCACGGTTGAGGTCTGCCTCACCTCCAACCTACAGACCATCCCCTCAATGAAGTCGCTCAAGGATCACCCATTCGGGAAGATGCATCGGAACCGGCTCTCCGTCACCCTCTGCACCGACAACAGGCTGGTCTCCAACACCACCGTGAGCCGTGAGGTGGGCCTCGCATTGGAGGCCTTCAAAATGGGGCCCAAAGAGCTGGGAGACCTGCTTATCTACGGCTTCAAGCGTTCCTTCTACCCCGGCCCCTACCTTGAGAAAAGAGAGTACGTCAGGAAGGTTATAGACTACCAGGACCTGGTTTTCCAGCGTCACGGCATCGAGCGGTGACCCAGAGATCCAAAGGGGTTAATTGCCAGAGCACCGATCTCATCCTGACTGATATCGTGGGTTCCGGATGAAGGAGATCGATCTCGAGGTCTTCCATGACCTCTCCCTGAACATAAACCTGGACGGGAAGAGGGTGGGTTTCATCGACGCATGGGAAGACGAGGCTGTCGATAGAGGGATCTGGATCGAGTATCTCTACGTCGTGAAGTGGCTCAGGGACTCAGGGATTGGGACCGAGGCGATGAAGAAAGCCATCACTCGCTGGAGAGAGTTGGGGTTCCTGGTGATCACCCTTGATGACATCCACTGGGAGAAGCCGGAAGGCTTCTGGAGGAGACTAGGGTTCCAGGGTGAAGGGAAAAGGAAAAGATTGGTCATCCAAGACGCGTCATGGCTCTAGCGGACTATGGTACCGCTGTGCCCCCCCTCGACCGCCTTGACGATCTCCCGAGGGTCTGAGCCGTCTATAAAAATCAAGGGGGTCCCCAGCTTCCTCACAAGTCTCACGGCCTTGAGATCGAAGAGCCCATACTCCCCCGGCTGCTGCCTGGCGTTCTCAAGGATGATCTCCTCAAGCCTTGAATATGTGATCCGTTCAAGCTTCTCAGCATCGGGGTGAGTATCTGGATTCTTGTCGTAGACCCCGTCTATATCAGTTGCGTTGATGATGAGGTCAGCCCCAGCGGCTTTTGCGAAGAGGACAGCCCGATAGTCTGTGCTAGAGCCCGGTAGGTGACCCCCACCCACGAGGATCCTTTCCCCCTTATGGCGCTTGATCTCGGTACCCCGACGGTGTATGTGGGGGTGGGCGTCAGAGCCCAAGGCAGCTATCAGAAGGAGGGCGTTGAGATGGGTGGCGAGGATTCCAAGACGGTCCTGGGTCTCACGGTCGGCACCCAACTTTTTACCTACCTCGATGTACTCCCGGGCGGTGCGTCCTCCGCCACAGACGACGATGAGCTGGTGACCTTCCCCCTTCAACTCTCTGAGGACCTCCGCGTACCTCCTGAAAGTAGGGGGGATCTGGTCCCGGGTGAGGAGGCTGCCACCGAGGCTTATGGAGACCTTCATGGCTCAGTTTTGATTTGTAACCCCGTTATTTAAGAGGGTGGGGTGATTTGAAAGGGATAGCCCCTGTAACTAGTTCTCCACTGTTCGGTCTCTCATATCCCTTAACAGGTTACGGATCTCCCTCAAAGTGACGAGGATCTCGTCGTCTAATCCCTCTACCTCAGGGACTCGTTTATCCTCTGAGTAGCCCAACCCGTTCTCGGATACATAGGGAGCCCGGAACTTGCGGAGTTCATTAAGGATGAAGTCCCTGACCTCCTCATAGAAGACGATACCCTCAAGCTTCTCCTCAGGACCCGTTTGACTGGACCCGGAGTATCCTGCTGTCTCTATGCTGACATTGCCGACGCCGAACAGCCTGTCGAAGATACCTGCATTGCTCGTTATGTTCGTTATGGTCCTGAAAGGCACATGCTTCCTCGTGATCGTAAAGATGCCTTTCTTTACATAGATCTCAGGCATCGTCTCACCCGTCTCCGATTTAACTGAGTACTCAATACTCCTGATGTAGAACGGGATGGCAAGCAAAGCTGGTATCACCCATATGGCGTTGATGATGGAGGTCCAGTAGACTACAGGGGGCAGCCATCTATTAACATGAGCGTCATAATCTGGTAATTCCGATGGGTCAGTCTTTGCGACTATATACGAGATCCCGAAGAAACCGATAGCCACCAAGATCCAGATTGTTGCCGCTATACCCAGAATCTTGGTCCACTCCTTGTATAGGAACTCCTTGGACGGTGTGAAGATCTTACCACTGGTGACCTTCTTGATAGGCGGTTTTATGACCTTGATCCCAACTTTATCTCTCATATTCTCTCATCTCCCTCTCTTATATCGGGGAACCTCTTTGGTCGCCAGCTTCATGAAGATAGCCATTGACTGCTCCGTCATAGGTAGCTCCTCCTCGTCGGGACGGAGCTCGATGTTGTACTCACAGAGGATGGCGTCTAAGGCCTCCCTGCACTCTGTCTCTTTGGGGCACTGGGGGCAGAGCTTACCGGCATATGAGTCGTGCTTGTACCAGACAATTATCCCCTGTCCCTCAGTAAATACCATATAGACCTGGGCGTTGGCCTGGTAGTCGAACCCTATGAGCAGGCCCTTGTAATCCAGGATGCTCTCGATGTCGAGGCGGTGGCTGTTGGCGTGTTCCTCAAGGGATCTCTCGATCTTTCTCCTGGCCCGGTTCAAGACCCTTGATATGTATGGTGGTTTCCAGGATTCGTCATCGTGGTTCTTAGCGATCTCTCCCGTCGATCTCCCTGAATGGAACTCCCGCCAGACGATTGATTCGTGGTTTGAAAGCAGGCCCAATCTAGTTTCCCCTTTTCAGATACCGCAACATCGCAATATGTTGGTATATCCTTGATAATTATTTGGTAAAGATTTACCTATAAATGTTTCGCATTACACGGATTCTCCTCTCAAAAAGTATATGTTCGCATCGGGGGGAGAATGTTTTTAGGGATTCAGTGTCCTCCTTTGATGTTGAGCGGGGGTTCCCGAGTGGCCAAAGGGGCGGGACTCAAGATCCTGTAGCTAAGGCTTTCGAGGGTTCGAATCCCTCCCCCCGCACCATTATATTGGTAAACGTATGTGTTTAGCTCACCATTAAGCTTATAAACTATATATATACATATATATGTATGACCAGAAAACTGGTTCTATCCAAGGAAACCCTCGTCTTCACCGAGGAGATAGAAGGATTCATACAGAAGAAGATCACCCCCTTCGGCACCGGCGCCCACGTCACCTGCCCCAAGGAATACCTCGGCCGCACCGTCTACATCGTCGTGTGCAAGAAATGACCTGCCCAGACTGCGGGAAGCCCTCTGAGCTATGGATACCAGCTCACACAGACTCAGATGACACCTACCACTACCCACGATACCACTGTCGAAAATGCAACACCACGTTCCGAGAACACTAACCTTTTTTTCGGGGTCTCAGCCTTCCAG
>JASFTK010000132.1:0-3958 GCA_050053595.1 Candidatus Bathyarchaeota archaeon
CCTAGGGAAGAATGGCATCGGTAAGACCACTTTCATAAAGATGCTGGCGGGGATCGAGGAACCTGATGAAGGCGAGATCATGGGTGACGAGATAAGGGTCAGCTATAAACCTCAATATCTCACTGGCACCATCGAGGGAACTGTCGAGCAGGTGCTCAGGAGAGCTGCAGGTGAGAAATTCCTTGAGCCTTGGTTCAGTGGGGAGGTGATTGAGCCCCTTCACGTCAAGGGTCTTCTGGAACGGGACATTAACATCCTCAGCGGAGGCGAGATCCAGCGGGTCGCCATAGCCGAGTGCTTAAGCCGTCCGGCTGATATCTACCTATTGGACGAGCCCAGTGCCTACCTCGATGTCGAGGAGCGATTGGCGGTAGCTCGAGCCATAAGGCGCATCACGAAGATGAGTGGGGTCACAGCCTTCGTCGTCGAGCACGATATCGTAGCTCAGGACTTTATCAGTGATAAGCTGATGGTCTTCACAGGTGAGGCTGGCATAAAAGGTCGAGGGGGTGACCTCCTCAAGCTTGAGGATGGTATGAACCTGTTCCTCCGGGATATGGGCATCACCTTCCGCAGGGATGGGGACACCCAACGGCCCCGTGTCAATAAGGAAGGCTCTAGGCTCGACAGGGTACAAAAAAAGTCTGGGAATTACTATTACATCTGACTTCGGCAGATAGTGAAACTATTTCCTGAATCTATTTTCTTATTAAGGATCCCCGTTAGGTATGGAGAGGTCACCACTTGATCCTCGGAAAACTCTCCAATACCCATCATATGTACAAAACAGGACGCCAACATACCTGGGAGCCCATTCCAGTCAGTAGTAACATGGACCATTTATAGTCTGACTTTTGTCGTTTACAAGTGTAGTTGAAGCTAAACTATGTAAAAAAAAGTTTAGTGGCTTAGTGGGGTTCTATATCCTCTCTATTTTAAACAAGACTGGTCTCATACCGTCAGTACAGCAAGAGACGGAGACCCCTTCCTCTTCGAAGTAAGGTAGGTTCCCTCCAAATGCTAGGGTCCGGACCGTGGGGTAGATAGCCATCCATGCCGACTGGCAGAATCCCTCAGGCATCTGCGTATCCTCTTCGACTATGATCTCTTGATCATCCTCGTAAACACCGCATGGGACGAACCAATCCCTCTCAGCCACAGGATACTCGTCAAAAAGGTCCTTAGGGTCGGTCCTCTTCAACACAGTTATCTTCAGTTTATTTCTTTTAGCCATGCCAAGTAATTGTTTCCATCTCTGTTGATAAAGTTGTCTCAAATATTGAACCTGAGACCTTGAGGAATATAACTGAAACCTGACGCTTAATTTTTTTATCCCTAAGGAGGATAGTCAACCCATCGAGGAGTAGGTGGATCTGAACGTGCTCACTAAACTGAAGCGGGAGTTGTCTTTCGTCAGAGGCAATCTTCTGATCCTGATATTGAGTTACGCTCTATTCCGGTTCACTTATTCCATGCATTATTCATTTGAGTCCCTCTACATCCGAGAGCTCGGGGCCTCTCCCTTCACCCTTGGATTGATGAACTCTCTTGGCTGGATGATCCTCGCCATTGTGCGTATACCCGGGTCGTACATAGCAGATCACTACGGAAGGAAAACCATAATCGCTGTTCTCACATACGGTGTTGCGGCGTCCTCCCTCTTCTATGCCTTTGCTCCTGACTGGCGCTTGATATTGTTGGGGCTGGTGGTCTCCAACTTCTGCCATATGTACACGCCAGCCCTTGAGGCAATAGAGGCTGACTCGATACCATCTGAAAGGCGGGGGATCGGCTACTCCGCTGTCAACGTCCTACCTATGCTGCCGGCCCTCTTTGCACCGCTTTTAGGGGGGTATCTCGTGGAGGAGATGGGGCTGGTCCTTGGGATGAGGGTAGCTTATGGGGTATCCTTTGTTGGAGGGGTGTTGACCGCTTTACTGAGGACCTTCTTCCTCAAGGAGACCTTGGAGGACTCTGAGAAATTACGTTGGGACGGGTTGGTCACCGGCTGCAAGGCATCGATACACTCGATTATGGAGGCTTGGAGGTCCATGTCCCGGAACGTCTACTACTACACCTTGGTCATATTGATCAGTGCCTTCGAGGCTCCTCTTTGGCAGCTGTTCATGGCGTTGTTCGCGAATGATGTAGTTGGGGTCAGCGGGTTGCAGTGGAGCGTGATGGACACAATCTGGATGATCACCACCATCTCAATAGGTATACCCTTGGGGACACTCATCGATTTCATGGGCAGGAAGAAATCTATACTCTTAGCCTACCTCTTCTCAACGCCGATCATAGCCCTCTTCATCCTTTCTCGGGGCTTTATTCAACTCCTATTTGTGATGATCCTATTCGCTATTGGTCAGGCGATAATGTACCCGGCCTTCATGGCTCTCCAAGCTGATCTTGTGCCCCAGAAGAAACGAGGACGCATCATGGGAACCATCGGCGCCATGAGGATCTTAACCATGGTCCTCTCCTCGGCGATATTTGGATACCTATACGAGGCTGACCCTGTTATCCCGTTCATCGTAGCCATCGGTACTGAGATCGTCACCCTCGGGATCTTCATCCTGAAAGTGGATGAACCCACTAGGAAAGAATCATAGTTGACATATGACCTACAACCTTCCCTGGGAACCTCATGGTCAATCCTCTCTCTGCTGGGGTTCCCTGACGAATGCAGCCCCGATCAAGGCTGTGAGCCCGATCATCCCTGCCATGATGAAGAGGGGGAGGGAGTATGAGATATCGCTGTAGATGGCACCCCCGATCATGTTGCCCAGAGCCCCGACGATGGTCCCCCCACCTGCCATCGCGAAGTTGAAACTCGACGATGCCCCGATGACGCTCATGAGGGCGCTGATACGCCCCCTATGCTCTCTGGGTGAGAAATCTATGAACAGAGCTTGGCTGGCAACGCTCCCCATCGCACCAAGGATGGTAAGAGAGATATAATAGATGAAGGTGGAGATGAAACCCTCACTGTAGATGAACCCCAGGAGGGCGAGGGGGGTCAGGAAAAGGGATACTAGGACTATTTTGAGTCTGCCGTATCTGTCGGCTATCGCAGCAAAGGGCATACTCACCACCATGCCGACCAATATTGAGGCAGTGTTGATGAGTCCCCACTCTGAGGAGGTGAGATGGAGCACGTCGTCTGTGGCATAGGTGACCATGAAGATAGTCCCCATCGAGGATCCGAACATAAACAGTATCCCCATCAGGATGAGGGTCCACATCGGGCGGGTGAGGATCTTAGCCGTCTCTTTGAAGTCACCTAGAGTCTCACGGACTATAGTGAACGGGCTCACCTTCTCTATCGACTCCGACGGGAGGGTCTCAGTAAGGAACCTGTACCGCAGGAAAGCCCCGATGGTCGAAAAGACTAGGAGTACCACATAAGCCAGTCTCTGAGCAGGGAGCACCCCTATCCTATCCATCAATATCCCGATCGCATAGGGGGAGAGCAGGCCAAACACGGGGGGTATTGCCTGCCACATCCCGTAGCTCATGGCCCTATTCTCTGACCTTGTTGAATCCGCCAAGAGCGCGCTGAAAGCTGGTTGTCGGAGCCCGGAGAACACGGCATCCATGGATCTCCCTAAGAGGAGCCATTCCCAGCTGGGAGCGAAGAGATATGTAACGGTGTTGAAGGCTAGGAGGAAGCTCATACTGTACATCATCTTCTTCCTCCCGACGGCGTCTGCAAGATAACCTCCGAAGAAAGCCGGTATCAAACCGAAGACTGAGCTCACAGCGGCTATGAGCCCGATGTGGAACGCGGTACCCCCAAGCTGGAGGACGTAGAGCGCCCAGAAGGGCCAGGTCATCCTCCCCCCGATCCTCCATAAGCCTGAGGAGATCATCATTATCCCTAGGTTGCTCCTCCAGAGTGTCCTCTTCTCCACATTCCCCGTCTTCGACATAATTGTGAACGATACATGAAGATCGG
>JASFTK010000133.1:0-3845 GCA_050053595.1 Candidatus Bathyarchaeota archaeon
CGCTCTATCCAAGGGGTAGCTGCAGCCTCACTCTACATAGCCTGCCGCAGATGCAGGATAGTACGCACCCTGGAAGAGGTAGGAGAGAGCTTCAGACTCACCAAGAAAGAGATCTCCAGGATCTACCGCTTCCTGCGACGCAGGCTGAAGACGGACCCCCCTCGTTTCGACCCGGAAATGTACCTATCCAAACTTGTAAGCCAGCTATCCCTCACCGGTAAGACAGAAGTCATAGCGGAGAAAGTGCTGAACATGGCCGCCGAGCTGAGGTTAACGAACGGTCGCAGTCCTTCAGGTATGGCCGCAGCGGTCACCTACATCGCCTGCATACTGATGAAGGACAGAATAACCCAAGGCAACATCGCAGAGATAGTAAACGTGACGGAAGTCACAATCCGCAACCGGTACAAAGAACTGGTCCAAGAGATCAACATCAAAGTAGAGTTATAAAATAAAATTCTAACCTATCCCATCCTGCTAGTGCTCAAGGAACCCTGCATAATAATCAATCAACTTGTCTATGTTCTTCTCGACCGTAAAATCATATCTTTTCCCGTTCACACTCTCATGCAATCCCTGGGTTTTCTTGAGATCTGCAAGCAGATCATCTAAGTCCCTCAATGCGATACCTACGTGGTGCCGCTCAACAAACCCCTTGAGGGTTTTATGAGGGAAAGTGAGAATCGGTAGACCGCAGGCGATGTATTCGAAAGCCTTGTTGGGCAACACAACGTCGAGATGCTCACTGTTCAAAGCGTCGTTGAAACCCGCCCACCCATAATCATACCGGGTCAACTCCAGTAACAGCTCTTTCTGATCCAGATGGCCATGATAGTGGATACGCGGATCTCCCTCTGCCAACACCATGTAAGCTTCGTCTTCCCTGGAAGCGTACACGTGAATATGAACGCCCTGCCCCGATATCTCCTTGAAGATTTCCCTCAGATCATAGTGATGCCCCTCTACTTTACTTGAGATGGTCCCAGCATACACAACATGCATCTCCCCATCTCCCTCTGATATCTTTCCTGAAAATGTATGGGGTATCAGATCCTCCGGTATATAGTTGGGGAAAACCATGCCGAAAAGCGGGTCTACATCGTACCTCTGCTGTACGTAGTCTCTGACTCCCCGTGATACGTATATCCTCCCATCGCTTCTTTCGTTTGCAATCTTCTCCTTCTCTGCGTACTCCTTGAGCTTTTCTTCGTCGTCACCAGCTTGATAACCCGTATTCCTCATCGTAAGGGAATCGTGGAGGTCATGGATGATAGGCGTGCCCTCTATAGTGTTCAGTGCTGTCACCGTCAAGTAGTCTGGAGCGTTATGACTGTGAATCAGATCCGGTCCGAATTGACCGACCAACTGAGGGATATCTTCGTCGAGGGCCTGCCTGTCTAGTTTGACGAATGATTCGAAGAAATTGTCTCCATATCCATATAGTTCTGATAATGTCTCATGTATATAGCCGAAAGCTAGTCTGAATTCCTCTCCCTGCGTTTCTTTTAGGCCTTTGGCGATTTTCAATGCTCGAACACAGGGTTGAGGTTCTAAAAATAATATTTTCAATTAAATCATCCTATCAATAGGTTTCAAGCTAATAAACCTTGAAAATCGTACATCCACTGCGTTTTTTGTAGTGCTAATCCTTAGAGTTAGCCCATTCACCTAATTTATGCGGGTACATGCCTCAAATCCAGCGGTTTCTCACTACCCTTGAGCCCCATCTGGATACCTAGGATCGAGGTCGCCTCTTTCATGAATCAGCCATCGAAGATAAAGTCCGGCAGGAAGAATTCCCTGTCTGAGAATTATTCCCGGTGAGCATCTTCATGAACTTGTCGCTCGCGTTAAAAAAGAGGAAAGGAAAGAGAATACAGGGGATTACTTCGTCGAGGCCTTACCCAGAGCCTTGACCAGGGCGAGGAGAATTCCCATTCCCCTCTGGGTGTCCGCATCGCCAAGGGCGCCGAGGATCCCGAACAATCCAACCTTCGGCGGGTCAATCAGGGCCTTGCTGCTCATCAAGGTAAGCGGGAGTTCAGATACTGATGAGATCATCGAGAGTATGAAAGGGAACGAAAGGATATGCAACCTGTACACGACCGTTGGTAACTATGATATTATATCCACGGCGACTTGCCCCCATCCGGAGGGTCTCTCTGAGTTTATAGATCGGCTCAGGAAGATAGACGGTATCGCATGGATAGACTCTGTCATGATCACCTCAAGGGAGAAGGTCCTTAAGAAAATACTCAAGGAGTAATCTAAGAGGCGGACACCACAGGTAGATTCAATAACTCATATTCCCTGATAGGGAGAAGATAATTTTATGGTTAGGCGCCTCACTCGGCTCCGATGTTTTTGAGGGACATAGAGCGGGAATCAAGGGCAGATCTCAGTTGTTGGAATATTGTTTATGCCGATACTTGTGCCTATTATGCGATTTCTAGCGTCAACTTCCGTAGTATGATCTGCACTCATGATTCAGGACATATCTCCATCCCAAGACCTGCCCAGCGCAGTTTCACACCCGTCTGGAGTAAAACTGGCACCGAATAACGCTGTTTTTCAGGTAAGTTTATTTAGCATACTGTTATTACAAATAGGATTTATACTAGCCTAAAAGTGGATTGCTATGACTGTTGAAGAAGCAGAGGTTGAGACTTCCCTTGAGAAAAGGGGGGACGAGATGGAGCTCATCAAGACACGGATGAGCAAGATAAAGCATAAGATAGCCGTCATTAGTGGGAAAGGCGGCGTGGGTAAGAGTCTGGTAACTGTGAACCTGGCCATGTCCCTAGCGGTCAAGGGGAGAAACGGCAGGGTGGGGGTCCTAGACGCCGATATCCATGGACCCTGCGTTCCAAAGATGCTGGGCATGAAAGGTCAACGCCTCCAGAGTGGGCCACCAGGGGTGTTCCCCGCTTTCGGTCCGTTAAACACCAAGGTGGTCTCCATGGACTTCCTTCTGCCGAGCGATGACTCCCCGGTGATTTGGCGGGGTCCCCTTAAGATGGGAGCAATCCGCCAGTTCCTATCGGATATTGCGTGGGGAGACTTAGACTATCTCCTGATAGACCTCCCTCCAGGGACGGGGGACGAGTCTCTCAGCATCCTCCAGCTGCTCCCTGAGATGGATGGGGTGATCATAGTGACCATACCGAGCGAGGTCTCCAAGGATGTAGTGATGAAGGCGGTGACATTCGCCCGGAAGATGGGGGCCCCAATCATCGGTATTGTAGAGAACATGAGTGGCATCGTGTGCCCTTGTTGTGGGGAGAGGATCGATGTATTTGGGACGGGAGGCGGAGAGAGTATCTCGATGGAGATGGGAGTGCCCTTCCTGGGAGCAATACCTCTCGACCCACGGATCTCCGAGGCAGCGGATGCGGGCAGCCCGTTCGTTGTGACAGGGTCTGACTTGCCGGCTGCTGAGGCTTTCCAATCAATTGTTATGGAGATAGAAAGGTTTGTGGAGTGAAATAGAATGAAGGTAGCAGTATCGACATCGGGCAATGATCTATCGAGCCCCGTGGACGCAAGATTCGGGCGATGCTCCAGTTTCATCGTCCTAGACACCGAGACCATGGAGTTCGAGGTTGTCCCCAACCGAGGAGTCGGTTCCGCCCATGGTGCAGGAATACAGGCGGCGCAGCTTATCGCCTCCAAAGGAGTCAAAGCCGTATTAACGGGAAATATTGGGCCTAACGCCTTCGCTGCTCTCTCGACTTCGTCTATACAGGTCGTATCGGGGGTCAGTGGGACGGTGGGAGACGCTGTTGAGAGATTCAACCGTGGTGACCTTAAACCCACTGGGGGTCCTACGGTCGGGGGACACTTCA
>JASFTK010000134.1:0-3832 GCA_050053595.1 Candidatus Bathyarchaeota archaeon
AAACACCAGTAACCCCCCCGATAACCCAATTATATACTGTGAACACTATAGGAACGATTCAGACATCCGCAGTTTTCCCCTTAATCCTGAGATAAGCTTCCCCGGGGTCAGAGACACCCTGAACAATCCTCTCAAAAGGACAGAATATCACGCCATCCTTCATCTTTATCGCGTCGGTCTCCTCCCTGAACTCAAACCGCACGCCATGCTCCCTGAGCAACTCCTTTGCCCCAGAGCTGATGAGCAACGCATGGACCTCCACCGCCCCTAGATAGATGTTCAACAAGACCGCCGCCCGCCCCACGATGCGATCCGCCGTGACGAGACCCCTAGAAACACCCCCTTTCAGGGCATCTATGGCCTCGACCAAGGGCATGATCCCCTTACTCCCGCTGGAAAACACCACCTCCCCGCCGCAGAAGACCAGGAGATTCATACCAGACTCCTCCAGCTCCTCAAGGTACCAGCTCAACACGATCCCCACATGAAAACACACCGCTACATTTCTAGATTACGCCCGCCAACCCAATAGGAAAAGAAATAAACCAACAACTGCAAATCAGGCTGATATGCACGAATGGGCTCTGGCTGAAGGGGTGATCCAGACAGCCATCAAGGTGGCTGAGGAAGAAGGGATCAGAGAGATAACGGAGATCATAGTCAGGATCGGGGAGCTCCAGCAGATAGAGCATAAGATCTTAGAGTACGCACTGGAACAGATGAGACCCCCGATGATGAAGGACGCAAAGCTGACTTTAGAGAACGTGCCAGGCCTGCTCAGGTGCAGGGCCTGCAAAGAGGAGTGGGAGTTTAACCCAGAGAGCATGGGGGAGGACGAGTCCGAGGCCATCCACTTCGTCCCCGAGGTAGCCCATGCCTACATCAGCTGCCCCCGGTGTGGAAGCCCTGACTTTAAGGTCATTGAGGGGAGAGGGGTCATCCTCGCAACCATCAGGGGGTTGAAGGACGATGAGTGATCCCCGTATCGGGCTCATCGACCGTCGCCTGGAGAAGGTTGGAGACATCATCGCGGTCTCCAGCGGGAAAGGGGGCGTCGGCAAGAGTATGGTCGCATCAGCCCTCGCGCTGAGCTTGGCCGACTCGGGGCGCTCGGTGGGCCTCCTAGACCTAGACTTTACCAGCCCCGCCACCCACGTCATACTGGGCATCGAAGGCCTCTTCCCCGAGGAGGAATACGGCATCATCCCCCCCATGACACACGGCCTCAGATATCTATCCATCACCTACTACACCCTCGACAATCCAACACCCCTCAGGGGCGCCGATGTCTCCGACGCCATCATAGAACTATTAGCCATAACCCGGTGGGGGGAACTCGACCACCTCATCATCGACATGCCCCCAGGCCTAGGGGATGCAACCCTAGACATGATACACCTCATCGAGGGCATCAGGTTCCTTGTGGTCACCACACCATCAAAGGTCGCTTACGAGACCGTCAGAAAACAACTCTCCCTCCTCAAGAAGGTGAGGGTACCTGTAATCGGGGTACTGGAAAATCTGGTGATGCAAGCCTCCCCCTACATCAAGGAGAGGGTGGCGGAAGAGGGGACGCCCTATCTGGGGTCCATAAATTACGACCCCAGACTGGAAGATTCTCTGGGAGACGTTGGGAAACTGAAGGAGACTACGTTCTACAATACGGTCTCTAAACTGGGTCCTATTCTTTAATCGGATTCCCAGTTCATATGAGAATTAAATAAAGCCTTTAACCCATACTCCTAACTTGATACAATGGTCGAGATCGAAGAAGCAGCAGGGAGGATCAGCAGGCTTGAGGTCCAAGGTGCTACAAATGTCGCCTTCACCGCAGTAGAAGCCCTAGTCCGTCACCTCAAGGCTCTCGGAACTGCCAACAGAGATGAGATATACCGGGAGATCGTGGCAGCTAAAGAGATCTTATTCGCCTCAAGAGAGACTGAACCTTTCATGAGGAACGCTATACGATTCATCGAGTGGAGTGTGAATAAGTCAGAGTGGGAGACATTAGAAGAGTTCCAAGGCCTTATCGAAGGGCTCTCTAAAGAACTCCTTGAGGAGTTCAGGGTCGCCCGGGATAGGATCACCAATGTGGGCTCCAGGCGGATAATTGAAGGGACAAAGGTTCTCACCCACTGTCATTCTTCAGCGGTGACGGGCATCTTAAAGGAGGCCAAGAGGAAGGGGGTGAATTTTGAGGTCTACCTCACTGAGACCCGTCCCGTCTATCAAGGTAGGATAACCGCCAAAGAGATGATAGAGACCGGGATCCCCGCCACGATGATGGTTGACTCTGCCGTGAGGACCTTCATCAACGGGGTTGATCTGGTCTTGGTCGGCTCCGATGCCATCACCAGCGAGGGGAATGTCATCAACAAGATTGGGACCAGCCTCATCGCCCTTGCGGCTCAAGAAGCTAGGGTACCCTTCTACGTCGCCTCGGAGCTACTCAAATTCGACCCCCAGACCATCCACGGCGACTTCGAGGCCATCGAGCAGCGGTCCCCCGATGAGATATGGTCCGACGCTCCTGACGACCTCAGGATCATGAATCCAGCTTTCGATGTCACTAGGAGAGAATATATCCACGGCGTCATCTGTGAAGGAGGCGTCATATCCCCTCACTCAATCATGGAAGCCGTAAGGCGCCACTATCCATGGATCCTCGAGGCATCACTCGCCTGACCAAGTCTCCAGAGCCACTGCAAGTTCCCTATAGTCATCAGCATACCTCTCCAAAGAGGTCCCTGTGAGGACGGCGTCGACCGCTTGCCTCATGGCCCGGGCTCCTGCTGCGGTCCCCTCTGGGTGACCGTGGATGCCCCCTCCCGCTTGTATGATACTATCCTCCCCGAATATCTTCATGAGGCGGGGGACGAGACCGGGGTGGAGACCACCTGAGGCGACAGGGAAGACATTCTTGATGTTTTTAATAGGTTCCTTGAGAGCTTCGACGTTCTCCATGACCTCCTTACGGGTCTCGGACATCTTCCCTATCACCGCTCCAACGTGGAGTTGATCTACACCGATGACCCTCGCGACCTTCGCAATGACTCTCATATTGATACCGTGGGACTGGGATCGGGTGAAGGCTGCGTGGCCTGCCCTGTGAGCATGGATGACTAGGTCCAACCCACTGTTGCGGAGGGTCTGGAGCGCGGAGTATCCACATGTGAGGATATCCACCATCATATACCTCCCTCCTTGGTCCTCGACAAGCTCAGCCCTCCTCAGCATCTCCCCTGTCTCCGCGGTCACATTGACCATGTAAGCCTTCCTCTCCCCGGTCTCCTCCTCCGCCAAGTCTCTCGCTTCCAAGGTCTCCCCCAGCCTCTCCTCGAAAGGATTGAACCCCTGGCCGCTCAGGTTCTCGTCGTCCTTGACCACGTCACAGCCCCCTTCCCAAGCATTGTATGCCACCTTGGCGTGATCTCCCGTCCTGAGTCCCAGCTTGGGTTTGATGATTGTCCCCACCAGGGGACGACCCTCAACTCTGAGGAGCTTGCGGACCCCATCGATACCGTATTTGGGTCCATGGAAACCCGCTATTAGCCCCTCAGGGAAGACGATATCATTGAGCCTCAAGTGTTTGATCGCGTCTAGACCAAAGACATTCCCAGCAACGCTGCTGAGGATGTTGGGCATGTTCCCGGCCTCAAACAGCTCCATCGGGTAAGCTATCCTCGCTTCGCTCCCTTTTATCTCGAAAACCCGGGCTTGGATCCCCCTCATATAGGGCTTAATTGTAGTCAGCTCGGTCCAAGTCCCTATAGAACTCTCGGCAGCAACCCCTCCAGCAGCGACATCTTGGGGGATCCCGACAGGTTCGATA
>JASFTK010000135.1:0-3812 GCA_050053595.1 Candidatus Bathyarchaeota archaeon
ACCCACTACCCCCCAACCCATGGCTTACCCGAGTTGAGGGTGGCAATAGCCAGATACCACGAGAGAGACGGCGTTGACTGGAAGTCGTCAGAGGTAACCGTGACATCAGGGAGCGGGGTCTCCCTCTTTGTCTCCATGGCGGGGACAGTGAACCCTGGTGAGGCCGTTGTCCTCCTCGAGCCCTACTTTATGGCATACTCAAGCATAGTGGAATATCTTGGAGCCCGGGAGATCGGGGTGCCCCCGGGGGAGAGTTATCGCCTTGACTTAGATATACTCAAAGAAAGTATAACACCCAGGACCAAGATGATCGTCCTCTGCAACCCTGGCAACCCTTCGGGGACAGTCTACACCGAGGAAGAGCTGAAAGGGATTGCGGATATAGCTGTGGACAACGACTTGTTGGTCCTGACCGACGAGGTATACAAGGAGTTCGTCTGGGATGACCGGAAACACATCTGCATAGCTTCCCTCCCTGGGATGAAAGAGAGGACCATCCTCTCAAGCAGCTTCTCCAAGACTTTCGCCATGACCGGGTGGCGCCTCGGATACACAATCGCAGACAAACCTCTGGCTTCTATGATCCAGAAGATCCCTGTTGGGTATAGAACCAACACCTTCGTCCAGATAGCGGGGATAGCTGCCCTTGAAGGACCGTGGGGGCCTGTGGAGGAGATGGCTGAGGAGTATTACAGGAGGAGGCAATTCATGGCCCCCAGACTCTCAAGGATCGAGGGGATCCACTGCCACACACCCGAGGGGGCATTCTACCTCTTCCCAGACCTCGACGGCCTTGGTATCGGCTCTGAGGAGTTTTGTGAATCTCTGCTCAAGGAGAAGAAGATCCTGACCCGACCTGGAACCGCCTTTGGGACAAGCTGCGAGTCTAATATGAGGATCCCCCTCATCAAGCCTGTAGGAACTCTCGAAGAGATAGCCAACGCAATTGAGGACCACACTCAAGAAATCTGTCGTTGACGGGGCATCCCCTACTCAGCCTCGCATCCCAAAACAGATAATAGAGGATACCCCATCTCTCGTAAGACTGGTGATTCATAGATGCCTGTATTCAGTGCCGAAATGCTCAGCACACTAGGTGCATCAATATTCGAGGGGTTAGGAGCTCCCAAGGAAGACGCCCAGCTTGTATCGGATCTATTGGTAGAGGCCAACTTGACGGGTTTTGACAGCCACGGGATGATCAGGCTCCCCATCTATTGCAGGGGGATCAGAATGGGGGCTGTGAAGCCAGGGGCGGAGATCAAGATCATCGAAGAGACCCCTTCCACGGCGATTATAGACGGGGGCTGGAACTTCGGTCAGGTCGTTGCAAGATACGCGATGAACGTCTGCATTGAGAAGGCGAGGAACAGCGTCATTGGGCTGGTGACCGCTAGGAACAGCCAACATGTCGGGAGGCTTAACACCTACGCAGAGATGGCTATGGCTCAAGACATGCTGGGTATCATGAGCGTCAACTCAAAGAGTAACGTCGCTCCCTTCGGTGGCAAGACTAAACAGCTGGGGACTAACCCCCTCTGCTTTGCGATACCAGCCGGGGAGGAGCCGCCGATGGTCTTGGATATGGCGACCTCGGTCTGGGCCAGGGGGAAGATCATGGTGTATCTGGCTCGGGGGAAGGAACTCCCTGAGGGGGTCTTCATGGACCCAGATGGGAATCCCACTACGGACCCCACATGGTACACAAAAGGTGGCGTCCTGAAGCCCCTAGGGGACATCGTGGGCTACAAGGGCTACGGCCTTTCACTTCTGGTGGAGACCCTCACCGGTGTCCTCACTGAGGCAGGAACCAGCAACAGCACTGAGTATACCTCTCGACCCTTCTACGGCGGGAATGGTATCTTCATGATGGCCATCGATATAGGAAGACTCACGGACATAAACACCTTCAAAGAACGTGTTGACAGCCTCCTCCGTAGCGTCAAGGAATCCCCTACAGCCCCAGGTTTCGACGAGATCCTCATCCCCGGTGATCCCGAGAGGAGGGAAAAAGAGAAGCGGCTCAGGGATGGGATATACATCGAGGACAAGACCTGGGGTGACATCGCCAAGTTAGCTAAGGAACTCGGGATCCGTACTCCCCCGCCACTTGAGTAGGGATTTATCTCACTAGTTCGAACTCCTTACCCAGCGGGGTGACACCCTTGATCTTCTTCAAGAGCATATTCTCCCCCATTTTGTACCCTATTCCGAGTGGATATTGGGATCTGGCGAGCTTCTCTGCGTTGTTAAGTTTCTGCTCATTATCGGCGTATATCCTGAGGATAGGATCGCCCTCCGAGATCTGGTCGCCCGTCTTGACTAAGAGAAGGATCCCTGCACATTTATCTCCCGGAGTACCTGCTTCACGGGCGATCCGAGCTATGGCCCTGTTGTTAATCCATAGAACCCTACCTTCTTTGTCTGCATCGATGTCAACCCGTCTGTCACCGATCTTCAGTTCCCCGGGCTGGATGTCGGGTTCACCACCCTGAGCGCCTATTATCTCCCTCATCTTTTCGAGAGCTCTCCCTGAACGAAGCAGTTCCTTTGCCTTCTCCTTCCCGTTTTTCTCCCCCATCATCTCGAAGAGGACTCCCGATAGCCCCTCGGCCTTGTCAATGAGATCGTGTGGACCCTCGCCCATAAGGGTCTTTAGGGCTTCCCTTGCCTCTAGTGCTGGCCCGATTGCGTTACCCACAGGTTGTCCCCCTTCACTGATTACGCATTCCACCTCCATGTCGAGGCGCCCGCTCAACTCGATGAAGTTCATAGCTAACTGCTCAGCCTCGTTGACTGTAGCAATCTTTGCGCCTATCCCCGTAGGTATATCGATTACTACGTTGGTTGAGCCCATAGCCTTCTTCTTGCTGATTATCGAGGGAAGGAGAAGGGGGTCTATCGAGAGGGGGTACTCTACCCTGATGAAGAGGTCGTCAGCAGGAGCCAAATCCATGGCACCGCCCCAGACGATACAGGCCCCAACCTCCCCTACAACCTTAGTTATCTCGTTGAGCCGTAGGTCAACGGGGGCCAAGACCTCCATCCTGTCAGCTGTCCCTGCGGGGGAGGTGATAGCCCTAGAACTGGACTTTGGGATGGTGTAGCCGGCGGCCGCGACTATAGGTACAACCAGCAGGGTGGTTTTATCCCCGGGGACCCCACCGATACTATGCTTGTCAAGGACGGATGCCTCTCCGAAGCTGATGGTCTTCCCAGTCTTGATCATCGCTCTAGAGAGAGCTTCCACCTCCTCCATACTGGTCCCGTGGATCTGTAGAGCCGTCACGAAGGAGGCGAGCTCCACATCGCTAAGATGGCGCTCCACAACATCTTGGACGATCATCTCTAATTTCCAGGGTGTCAACCTCTCCCCAAGGATCTTCTCCCTGATGAAACCCAATGACTCGGGTCTGGCGGCGGGCCTCACATCGACCTCGCCCCCATTTTCCACGCCAAGTTTGGTCATCACCTCCCTGTAGACCCCTAGATAACCCCTGGGGAAGTCAGAGGCAATGTTGAGTATAGTCGAGAACGAGGAGTCGCCAAACTCGATCATCAACCGGTCGTTCGAGATGACCCCCAGTCTCTCTGCGTCTTTCTCACTGAGCACAGTGATGAGGTTACCTCCCGCCTCGATATCCAAATTCCACGTTTTGAGCTTCAGCCATCAGTCCCCCAGGACACGATAACAATAATGAGCCACCAAGTTTATAACTATCCTAGAAGCGAGGGCTCCAAATGAGGTATATCGACTTTGTCGACCTTGACTACAAGCCAACTGAGAGCGATCTGATCTGTGATTTTCATAT
>JASFTK010000136.1:0-3810 GCA_050053595.1 Candidatus Bathyarchaeota archaeon
AAGGACAGGGAGGTGTTGATTTCTCTAATATTGAGAGAGAGATCCCCCCAAAACAGCTCCTAGAGCCCGACGAAGGCGGTTGGTACAGTCTTGAACCGGGATGTTACACTATCGTCTACAACGAGACGGTCAGGATCCCACTCGATATAGTGGCGATGGCCCGGAGTAGGAGCACTGTGCTCAGGAGTGGGGCTTCTGTCGAGACCGCTGTCTGGGATCCCGGCTACCAGGGACGGAGCAGCAGCCTCCTAGTGGTGTACAACCCCCACGGGATCAGGCTCAAGCGGGATGCCAGGGTCGTACAGCTCGTCTTCATTGATATTGAAGAGGTCCAACAGGGCTACGATGGTATTTATCAACGGGAAAGGATGGGGAACGACAGGTAGGATTTCAGCCTTAGTGTCTCAAGGGCTTCCCGGGAAGAGCCCCGGTATGCTCGCTGTCCTCGATGACTAATACGCCGTTCACCAGTACGTGCTTGATCCCCGCCGGGTATCTGTATGGATCCATATAGGTTGCGGTGTCCGCGATGGTCTCCTGGTCGAAGAGGACCAGATCCGCCCAGTATCCCTTTTTAATGAGCCCCCTATCCCCAATTCCCAGCTTCTCCGCAGGTAGGGAAGTCATCTTCTTAACGGCCCCCTCGAGGGAGAGGAGTTTAGCGCCTCTATCGTACTGCAGTCCGGGCCGCGATTCCCCCCTGACGTATTTCCTGTAGATCATGGGGAAGGTCCCATAGCTCCTAGGATGGTTCTTACCTCTTCCTAGGACGCCATAAGGGGCCAAGGCGGAGCCGTCTGAGCCTATCACGCTGCGGGGGTTGGTCAGGACGTTCCTGATATCATCTTCATTGTAGTAGAACCCCAGGATCCCCCCTTGGCCCTCAGAGGCCTGGACCAAATCGAAATAGGCCTCGAATGGGTCCTGACCCCGCTCCTTGGCAATATCGGAGATAGTTTTCCCGATTGGCCAGTCCTTGGGGTAGCTGGGGACGATTATCTTGTCCCACATCCCCCTTTTGACAAGGCCAGAGTGGCCGGGTCCTGGCACCCTGTCCGATATCATGTCCTCCCTCATCTTCTTCCTGAGCTCAGGGTCCTTGAGCCTATCGACAATACTTGGGGTACCCCCCGCTTGAGCCCAAGGCGGTAGGATGGCGCTGAGCCCTGTCGCCCCCGCTATGTAGGGATGGAGGTCGCACATCACATTGATACCCTTCGCTGCTGTCTCGTCCATCAATCGGAGGGTCTCGGTCGATCTCCCCCAGGCCCCTATCTTCGCTGGGTGATGAGATATCTGTGTGGAGACCCCTGAACGCTCCCCGATCTCTAGTGCTTCCTCCACCGCCTGGATCAGTGTCTCCCTCTCCCCCCGGATGTGGGAGGCATAGATCCCCCCATACTCAGCAACGACCCTGCATAGCTCAGTGAGTTCCTCCGTGTCGGCGTATCTCCCTGGAGGGTAAACGAGCCCCGAGGACATCCCGAACGCCCCCTCCCTCATCGCTTGGGCTACCAGATCCTTCATCTCCCCCAGCTCCCCGGCTGTGGGCGCTCTCTCCTCCAGGTCCATCACGCACTGCCTCACCGTCCCATGGCCCACGAGAGCAGCGACATTCAACGAGACGCCCTCCCCCAGCAGGTCCAGATATTCTCCGAAGCTGGACCAGTTGACCTCGATCCCGTAGGGCTCAGTCATCCTCCGGATGGACTCAGTAGCGAGTCCCATCGCCGGCGCCGCCGAGCTACCACAGTTACCAGTGACCTCAGTGGTCACCCCTTGCCTGATCTTGCTCTCAGCCCTGGGATTGGCGAGGAGGTAGATGTCTGAGTGGCTGTGCATATCAATGAACCCGGGTGTCAAGACTAGCCCCGTGCCCTGGACGACCATCTCACCCTCTCCAGCGGGGATATCACCGACCTCAGCGATCCTTCCCTCCTTTATACCCAGATCTGCCGTGAATCCCTCTCTCCCCGAACCATCCACAATCAAACTCCCTGAAATGACGATGTCGAAGACCATCAGAACACCATCTGAACCATCACCTCTGGGTTCTTAACTTTTTCAACAGGAGGGCTGAAAATTCGACTCATATGTTACATATAGGATAAAAAACGTCCTGGATACGGCAGCCGTGTCATAAAGTATTTAAATTGATCACCGGCTCAAATTCTGGATTGATCTGAGATGAGCCTTTTCAGGTCTAGGCTGGCCAAGGAGTTCAATGACCGTACCGCCCGGTTCCACACCTCCGTGGTTGAGGATCTCCGTATCTTCGATGACGATATCAACGGCACCGAGGCCCACGACATAATGCTCCACGAGCAGGGCGTCATCCCTCTAGGAGCCCTCAAGCAGATTCTCCAGGCCCTCGAGGCCATCAGAGCCCGCTGGAAGACGAGGGAGGTGGAGATTGGGGCTGATTATGAGGATGTGCATGAATATATCGAGAGCCGAGTGGTCGAGGAGGTCGGCATCGAGATTGGGGGGATGATCCATACTGGAAGGAGCAGGAACGACCAGGTGGTGGTGGACATAAGGCTCAGGGTGAGGGAAGAGCTCCTCACCATCAACGCTCAGCTCTTGGAGCTCGTCGAGGCTCTCCTAAGACGGGCAGAGGAGAACGTGGAGACGCTGATGATGCTCTACACCCACGGACAGCACGCACAGGTCGGGACCTTCGCCCACTACCTTCTGTCCTACGCTGATGCCCTCCTCAGGGATTCAGAGCGGCTCTCCGAATGTTATAGCCGGGTCAACAAGAACCCCCTAGGTGCAGGACCCATCGGAGGCACGAGCATCGAAATAGACAGACAGAGGACCACCGAGCTCCTAGGATTCAATGGTCTCGTAGAGAACAGCATAGACGCCACCAGCGGGAGGGATTGGGCGGTGGAGACCGCTTCAACCTGCGCGATATTGATGGGGGGTCTGAGCCGGGTTGCCGCCGACCTGTTGGAGTGGTCCAGTGTCGAGTTCGGATATGTGGAGCTCGCTGACGAGTATGCCTCCTCGAGCAGCATCATGCCCCAGAAGAAGAATCCGAGCACCTTGGAGCTTATCAGGGGTAAGTCTGCGGAGGTCTATGGCTGCCTCACCGAGCTCCTGACTATGGTGAAAGGGGTGAACAGCGGCTACTATCAGGACCTCCAGCAGACCAAGATCCCCCTATGGCGCTGCCTCGACACCACCTACACAAGCCTCGAGGTAATGACCGGCATCATCTCGACTATGACTTTGAAAACAGAGAAGATGAGGGACCAGCTGAAGGGTAGCCTCGTCGTAGCCGTGGAACTCGCCGAGACCCTTGTAACAGAGACAGACCTCAGCTTCAGGGAATCATACAAGACCTCAGCGGCCTTGGTCCGCCATGTTTTGGGAGAGGGGAAGACCCTCACAGACCTGACCCCCGATGAGATCGACAGGGAAGCCAGACAAACCCTTGGGAAGGGGGTCAAGATCGATCGGGAACACCTGGAACAAGCCACCAACCCAGAGACCTGCCTCATGAGACGGCGATCTGAGGGGAGCCCCCACCCTGACAATGTAAGAGATATGCTTGAGAAACGGGAAATACTCGTGGCTGAGCACAGGAACAAGCTGGACAGGGAGACCCAGTGTGTCTCAGAGGCGCTGGAAGCCCTGAGAGAGACTGTCCGGGGCTACATTTCGACCTGAGAGAACCGAGCAACCCCTTTGAGGGTTGACCGAGAATCCATGTCTTCGCTGAACATCACTGATAGGGAGTATCGACACACAAACCCTTAATCCCAGAATAAGCCACTGATGACCGTGTGTCTACCTGTCCCA
>JASFTK010000137.1:0-3805 GCA_050053595.1 Candidatus Bathyarchaeota archaeon
TCGCTCACCTCTTCTACAATATAATAGTAATGTGGCACCCCCTCCACAACATGGTATGGCATCCCTCCGATAAGACTGAAACCCTTCAGATCGGGGAAGGTCCTTCCATTGAATTCGACCGCCCGCCCGCTTTCTGAATACTTGCACTCTATCAAGCTCTTGCTGAAGCTTCTCTAACATGATATGCTGAACTCAAACCTTGAGGATTATAAAATCTGGGTTAAACGTCTTCGCATTCGAGGACCTCGACTACCCCTTGGTTGGCGTTGACTCTCAATCTCATTCCTGAGCTGAGTAAGCTGAAGGCCTCCTCTCCAATTCTGTCGACCAGGGGTATTCCGGAGATGACGCAGCCCGTCGCCAGGATTGCCTCCGTCTCCAGGTTCACAATGGCCGCAGGGGCCGTCCCCAGCTTCTTCATCCTATAGATGACATAGCTCCCCACCGTGCTTCCCTTCCCAGTAGGGAAGACGAATACCCTACCTGAGACTGACTCTCCCTCGACCGCGTGTTTTCCTTCCGTTACCATTCCGGTTATTGGATCAATACCACCGTAGAAGCTCACGGGTTCATGACTCACCAGAGCCTCCCCTTCGGCTTTCCCTTCGACGATCCTCCTGCCCCTTATAATCACCTCTAAACCACCCCTAGAAGCTCCTTGATACTCCCTATACGAGTCTCTAAACCCATCCCCGCAAGATAGTGAGCCGCCTTGAAGCTGTTGGTCGCAACCTCTCTCCAGCCCATTTCCACTAAGGGCGCCACCACCATGCATGTGTCTCTGAACACCCTCCCCCCGGCTGCCTCGATGTTTCTGACATAACCTGCCTCTAAAGCTTGGGAATAGATCTCCCGGCTGGTGAAGACCCAGAGCCTCCCTTCCAGCTCCCTTCCTACGACAAGCCTCGCAATCTCTTCAAACTCCCTTAGGGACGCATGAGGGCACCCTAGCGCAACCACCGGATCCCTCAGCGGCTTGGTCAGGAGAGCGACGGTCTCTTGGATCTCATCCTTACCCAAGGTTATCCTTTGTAAGCCCTCCAGATAACCAACCATCGCCTCCGCCTCCGGAGTCACCCCCTCACCGTGCCAAAGGGCTATCCCACCACTCGTGGCACAAGCAGCTCCCAGTGCTTTCATTGCCTCAAGCCTCGGATGGTCCAGTCCCTTGATATATGGTACCTTGGTCCCTAGCTCTTTTCCAATAAGATAGCCGAGAGCACTGTATTCCATTACACTCCTCAGATCTACTTTGATCTCCACCACCGCCCCCGGAAGCCTGTTCTCATTGAGGCGGTATCCGTAGAGAGCAGCGTATCCCGTCACTGCGCTCGCGAGGGTTGTAGGCCCGGACTCTCGATTGGTTCTGGCTCCGATGACTGAGTTTGCGTAACAGACCGCAGATGACTCTGCCCAGGCGATCTGGCTCCCAAACTTAGGAAGATGCCCCGCGAGGTAGGGAGTACAGGTGCAGGCAGGGTCGACGCCCATCCTCCTGAAGGCTTTAATAATCCTCTCTTGTCCCTCAGCGAATTCCTCAGGGACCCCCATCTCTCGCCATAATTCCATATCCATTCCTGCGGGATTCAGAGTCGCCCTGATTCGGGCCTTTGCTCCCAGCTCCACCTGTTCCTCGAGCCATTCGAGTCCTGCTTCCCCCAAGTTCTTGTAGGAGACCCCGGAGATATGGGCGCTTTCCACAGGAACCAGCCTTTCAGCCTCGAAGACTTCTCCCAGAGCTACCAACAGCCCCATTAGCTTAGAGACGGCTGGGCCATCCTCCCCCGAAAGCATCCTTTTCTCATCTGAAGTGAGGAACAGCTTTACTCACCAGACAAGGAAACGTGTTCCTACCAAATAATAAAAGTAGTCGAGTGCTTATTCACCAGAACTTAGGTATCCATTTCGGGACCCATCTCTGATATTCCTTATACTCATCCCCGAATGTTTTGACCAATTGCTCCTCCTCGTAACTAGCGAACACATCATAGAGAACTAATAAAACCACCGATATGAGGAAGGATACAATGGAAAACGAGGCGAAACTCAGACCTAGGAATAAAGAGACGATACCGAAATACATGGGGTGTCGACAGAGGCTGTAGACTCCCCAATCTATCACGACAAGAGAGACTTCTCTCCCGAAGATAATCTTGTGAGAGCTCCAGCTCATGTAGACGCCGAAGATCACCAGAGCAAAACCAATCATGAAGCGGACGAAACTAGGAATAATCCCGTCTAGAAACGTCGTCATCTTGAAGAAAAAGGAGTCTAAACTCCATATTACAAAGAAGATGAGTATCATCATATTCTGAACTCTGTCGCAATAGGGGTGCTCCTCAGCCCAGCCTTCTGTGTCCCTCAATGAACACCACTAAAGTCAAATTAAAACGAATGAATAGCTATTTCACAAAGCCTTAGAGTATCTGTCTATCAGCCTCCTGACCTGTTCCGAAATGGGAATTCCCGGCCGCTCGAAACCCTCCGCTCCCAGAGGCTTGGTAGCATCGATCCCTACCTTGCATCCCAGTTCCTTCTCTTGGTCTGAGACAGGATCGAGGCTGGAGACCCTGACGTGGGGGATCACCAGAAGATCCTCTTCTCCTCTGAACCTAGTAGCGATAGCCCACTCCACCTGCTCCATGTCGTAAGGATCTATATCCGAGTCCACTACCACGGCGTGCTTTAAACTCGGGTGAGCAGCAAAGATCGCCATCAGGACATTCTTCGGATCGCCCTCCCTGAACTTATCGAAGCTAACAACACAGTGTAGCCACCCCATCCCCCCGAGGGTCATGTTTACTCCCTTTATAGTTGGTACCACGTTACTGGCATACTCCCAGATTTTGACCTCCCGTCCCAACCCCATCAGGAGCCTATGTTCTGATCCCGAGGGCAGTAGACCCTCATAGATATAGTCTTCTCGGTGCATCGCTCCCACAAGCTCCACAACTGGTTGCTGCCGCATAATATCCTGGGTTCCGGAGAGGTCGACGAAGGGCCCCTCCGCCACGGCCTCATCCAGCCTCAGCTTTCCCTCTAAAACAAGTTCCGCGTTCGCAGGGGCCAATGCCTCCACGTGAGGGCATTCGATCAACCGTAATCCGCCCCCCATTAATGTATTGGCCACCCCGAACTCGCTTGTCCCGAAGGGTGCAGGGTAGGCAACCGCAGTATAAATAGTGGGGTGGACCCCAATGGAGATGCTCACATCGAGGGCATCAACCCCTGCTTCCCTGGCCATCTGGTTGATCCTATAGAGATGCCGGGGGACGATCCTGATTCCCATTCTTTTCTCGTCCAGTATTTGTAACCTATGGAAAGAAACGTTCTCTACCGCGCTTCCGGGGCTCCTTGCGTAAACGATTCCAGCAGTGATGTATGGACCTGGATCACCCTCAAAATGCGTTAAGATTGGAAAGTCCCCAAGTCGAGGGTCTTTCAAGACCATCTCCCCAACAGGACCATCACCAACCTCACAAGCCTCAGGATTCAAAGCGGCTTCCCTGAGTGATTGATATAACCCCTCGACATTCACGCCGAGAGCTTCCAGTATCCTAGTTCGGGTGCCACATATTCCTCCTATTACATGATGCTCGTTCTCTTTTACTCTCTCAAAAAGAACAGCACTCTTACCGTCGAAACTCTTTAGGACCGCGGGGATCTCGTGTATAACCGATAGGGATTCCTCTATTCTAATCAGATCCCCCTTCTCTTCGAGATCTTCCAAGAAATTTCTGAGATCAACCATTTTCTTTCAACCCATTGACAAGCTCTCGGGCAAGCCCAACCAGGGCTCTACTTG
>JASFTK010000138.1:0-3800 GCA_050053595.1 Candidatus Bathyarchaeota archaeon
TGAGTATCTCGTAGATGAACCGGGGGATGGCGGGTAAGTGGGTGATACGATGTCTCTGGATAGCCTCCATGATGGCGTCGGCGTCGGGTTGAGGGATCAGTACAAGCGTGCATCCATACTGGATGGACTCATTGAGAGCGACGGTCATACCATAGCTGTGGAAAAAGGGGACGGCGCAGGCGACGACCGGCCAACCCGCGGGCTGGGCCTTGGCGCTGTAACCCCACCCTCTGAGCCAGTGATAAGATTGCAGGGCATTTGCTACGAGGTTCCGATGGGTGAGCATCACCCCCTTTGGCGGACCCGTGGTCCCCGAGGTGTAGAGGATCACGGCGACATCCTCCCTCGGGTCAACCTCTACAGGATCTTCCATCATAGGACCCTCCAACAGCTCACCGAACTTCTTGCCCAAAGGCGAACTCTCGTTACCCCGTAATCGGCTCAACATCTTGAGGTACCACGGGGCGTAGGCAGCTGCTTCTGCGATGATCAGATCCCCTGGGGTTTGCTCGGGTAGTTTGTGGAGCAGCCGGTCAAGGGCTATCAGGGTCTCCGCCCCGGTCTCCCTCAGCTCCCTCCCTATCTCCTTGGTGGGGTTGAGGGGATTGATAGGGACGGAGATCCCACCGATGGCCAGTGTTGCGTTGTAGGCGATGATGAACTGGGGGACGTTGGGCAGCAGCAGGGCGACTCTGTCCCCTTTCTCGATGCCCCGATCTTGGAGGGCTCTTGCGAGACGGAGGGATTCCCCCCAGATCCTCCCGTAGGAGAGCCCTCTGCCGTAGAAGATAACCGCGGTCCTGTCGGGATATTTCCGGGCAGCGTTCTCGAGGAAGGCGTAGAGAGGTATCTCGGGGTAGTTGATGCTGAGGGGGACGCCCCCGGGGTAGCGGCGGTTCTCCATGGCTCCAACTATTGGGTGTCTGGTCCATTATAAAATCCGTTCACTAGGGTTTTATCCTCCGAGAGCTAATTACCTCCCTGATCGACATGGAACTGGAAGGCATCTACGTCCCAAATGTCACCCCCTTCACTCTCAAGGGAGACATCAACCACAATGCCCTAGAGGCGCTCATCGAGTACTGGCTCGGAGCCGGTGTCTCGGGTCTGGTGGTGAACGCGAGCACGGGGGAGGCGCCGCTACTATCCCCGGAGGAGAGGACGGATCTCATCGGGTTTGTTAAGGATCGAGTCGTCGGCCGTGGGGCTGTGATAGCGGGCACGGGGGCTGTGGGGACCCGTGAGACCATACGGCTCACCCAGGACGCCCTCAAGGCTGGGGCGGAGGCAGCGCTGGTAGCCTCCCCCTATTTCTTCAAGCCATCAGAGGAGGAGATCTACAGGCATTTCGTCTCCCTCATCGAGGCGGTTGACCTCCCGGTGATCCTATACAACGTCCCCAAGTTCACCGGTTACAACATCCCGCCCAGGGTGGTGAGCAGGGTTGCAGACGAGTGCAGCAACCTGGTGGGGATCAAGGATAGCAGCGGTAGCCCTGGGAACATGGCTGAGAACCTGAGGCTCTTCGGAGAAAAGATAAGCGTCCTCTCAGGGGCCGCCGACATGACGCTGCCGACCCTCACTATGGGGGGGAAGGGGGCCATCTTAGCAGTGGCTAACGCCATACCCGAGACCTGTATCAGACTCTACAAGGCAGCCATAGAGGGGGATCTAGGCGGGGCGGGTAGACTCCAGCTAAGAGTGTCCTACGTCAACAAAGTACTGGTCCGAGAGAACCCCCAAGTAGCCGCTGTCAAAGCCGCCCTCAAGTCACTGGGCTACCCAGCCGGAGCCCCCAGGAAGCCCCTGATGCCCCTAACCCCAGAAGAGGAGAAGGGGGTGGCGGAAAAGTTCAGGCTCTATCAGAATCTCTGAACCCTACGCAAAGTGGGATGCGTCACCTATGGGAGGAGAAGACCGAGCCTGTCTGCTGCCAGTGGGTCTTTGAGAGGGTGAGATGGCCGCCAGCAAGAGAAGATGAGCCTTTAGACGAAGACGTATATCTTATTTACCGTCTTGGCGAGCCTCACGGTTCAGAGATTTCACCATAGACCCTTTTACAGCGAAACTCTATTCAACCTTGATGAAACAAGGATGGTTGAGCGCCTTTGACGGATGAAGAGAGAGAACAAGAGAAGTTCAGATACAGGCAGTTTGTAGAACTGTTGAACACCTTGAGACACCTCGAACTAGTGTCAGCGGAGTACAGGAGGGAGTTGGACCGGAGATGGGTAAAGGAACCAGATCAACGGGATCTGATATTCGAGGAACTTGAGAGACTCAACGACGAACACAGCGTGAAACTCATCTCACGTAAGAATCCGCCTTAACTGAGTGCGCGTTTGATGGGAATTCCACAGTAAAATTATCCCAACAAGGATACCAATAATAACTGACATAATGGGAAATCCGGGGATTTCTAAAGGTCTCTCGGGCTCAGGTTCGGGCTCAGGCTCAGGTTCGGGCTCAGGCTCAGGTTCGGGCTCAGGAAACGCAGAACTATCAGGTTCTACTGTTTCAGTCTCAACACTATAGGCTACACCATCGGTCGTGATCTCTATCCAACCGTGAAGGTCGGTCCGATATATGGCAACGCCTTTGGCAACCAGCTTATCCAAAGTCTCTTGATGAGGGTGCCCGTATCGATTCCCCTCCCCCACACATATCACAGACACCTCCGGGTCAACTACTTCCAGATACGCTGAACTGGTGGAGGTCCGACTACCATGGTGGCCAACCTTCAAGATCGTGCAGCTCTGGCTTAAGCCAGCCGCCAATATACTGGCTTCCGATGGGGCTTCACCATCCCCCGTGAACAGGAAGGTCACATTGTAGACATGCAACCTCATTACGATGCTGTTGTCATTAGCGTCATCGAACTCCAACGGGCTGGTGGGATTGAGGATATGGACCTCCACCCCATCACCCAAAACGATAGTGTTCCCTCTGACCGCGACCTCGATAGTCCTCGATCCCACTGAGGCGATATAATCCTGGTAAGTGACCGTTGCGGCTTCATGCCCACTGTCGATGACAATGGGGACCTGAGATACGCTGTACTCTTCAAGGACCGTTATCAGGCCGCCGATGTGATCGGCGTGGGGGTGAGTGGCTACGACGAAGTCTATCCGCGTCACATTCAAGGTCTGGAGATACCCTACAACGGTCTCCCCCGCCGACCGGGGCCCTCCGTCTATAAGCATGTCAAGGGCGGGTGTATCCACGAATATGGAGTCCCCTTGGCCAACATCGATGAAATGTACAGTCACATTTCCTGTTAGAGGATTTGAGGTGGAGATCGGTATAACTGTGGGAGTTGGTTCTGGTTCAGATTCGAGTTCCGGCCCTGGGTCGGTAGAGGGTGGTTCACCTCCATTAGATGTCCCTACCGTTGAGGTCTGGAATCTCCCATCTGCCTCCAAGTCTGTGTCCTGACTATCTGGATACCTCGCCCATGACCGATCATCATTATCTTCATCGCTCAAGACCGGAGTCCGGTCAACCTCGTCCCCATCTACATCTCTAAGGATGATGGCCTCGGCGTCGTTGTCCAGCCACTGGGAGCCACGACTAACTACATGGTAACTCTCTGCTGCAATAACGGTGCCATCGGGAATTGTAACAGTGACCGTCCTTCCATTGGTCGTTGTTAGGGTCCATCGGCCTATGTCAACCGCTTCGGAAGATGGATTGTAGAGTTCCACCCATTCCTCAACGCTCACATATTTATCGTTCCCCGGCGGGTTCTGATCGAACTCATTGAAAACCAACTTATCCGGGGTAGATGCATTCACTTGGTA
>JASFTK010000139.1:0-3724 GCA_050053595.1 Candidatus Bathyarchaeota archaeon
TGGGCAGGTCTCAGGGGCGCGGTCTCCGTGGTCCTCTCCCTCGGCATTAGTAGCTTGGTCCTGCCTAACTCTGATGTCATTGTGGCGTTGACCTTTGGTGTGGTTCTTCTGAGCAACATGGTCCAAGGCCTGACGATCTCCCCCGTGCTGAAAAGGTTAAACCTGTCATTGTCCGTTAACACTTCTAAAGTGGAGGCCCCTAAACCTGAGACTCCTCCTACATCGAGGGGGAGATACTCCACCGTACTCTATGAACCTGATAAACCAAGCTTCGAGAAATTGTTTTTCTCCTCGCCTGAATACTTCATAATGGAGACCAGGTTCGGTGGGTGGATAGCCAACAGACTCCGTCACCTTCTTGAGATGATGAATAGATATCTGATGGAGAGATTGCCAAAAAACCCAGGGGGGTTATTGAAGGAGTTTATGGAGGTACTGATCGATATTATCTCGAACTTTTTAAATTGGTTCAACATCCACCTCACCAGATACGAGATTCATCATAAAGACAAAGAAGGATCAAATCAGAACTAGAGGAAAATCAGCTTTTCACGCGCGACAAGAATCAACTTGAACGGATGCTCGCGAGACCAGAACCAGCACATCTAATCGTCCGGGCTCTCCCTCAGGTACCACGCTAACACTATACCGACGAGGAACGAGGCCGCAGCCGCCATGAACACTGTAGAACCTCCAATAGCGCTGTAGAGGTATCCGCCGAACAGGGGGCCCACTGTGAACCCGAGGCGGACCCCGGTCATCCTCACGCCGAAGGCGGAGCCCCTCAGCTCCTTTGGGACGAAGTCCGAGAGGAGCGCGAGGGACGCGGGCCATGTCATGCTCCAGAGCCCGAAAGCCAGTGAATTGAGGACCAGCAGCACCATCCAGTTGTCCACGAGGGGCCAGACACCGTAGAGTAGGGGGATCGGGGCGATGCAGGTCAGTATTAGTCTCTTCCGCCCGTACCTGTCCGCGAGCCATCCGCTTGGGTACTGGGTCAATAGGGTGAGGAAGCTGGCTCCTGTGAAGAAGAGGCCGATGGTCGAAGCCTTGAGCCCCAACTCGTTCTTCAGGAAGAGGGGTAGCACCGTGTTGACGCACCCCTGCCCCGTGCTCATCGCCATGTGGAACAAGAAGAACAGCGCCATGAACCCGAGGTATTCGGGGTCTCGGAGGGAAACTCGCTTACTCTCTTCAACGACCTCCATCTCCGGGGCGTCTCGCACCCTCAGTAAGATCGTGGGGAGGAGGCTCGCCCCCATGATCCCCCCCGCAATGTAGAAGGGGACGGTCCAACCGAAGTTCTCGATGACAAACCCGCTCAATGTGGGGGCGAAGATCCCCGAGATCGGCCACGCCATGTTCATCACCCCGAACAACGTCGCACGGTTCCGTTGCGTCGCTCTCTCCGCAATCATCGCCATCCTGGATGGGATAAAGAGGCTGAACGCCGCGTTGAAGACCATAAAGAAAGGGGTCACCCAAACCCAGCTCCTCACCGACGCCATGAGGAGGAGGGGGACCGACGAGAGGACGACGCTCGCCAGCAGCATCCTCTTCTTCCCCACCCTGTCGATCAATAAGCCGCTGGGGAACATGAGCGCCGTCGCGGCGACACTCGCCGTTGAGATCACCATACCGATCTGGATCTCGGAGGCCCCCAGGCTCTCGAGATAGAGGGGGAACAACGGGTTTATCAGCTGGTTCGAGAAGCCCACCGCCAAGTTCAGTGCGAAGAGGAACCAGAGATCCCTGTCCAGACCCAGCATACCCTAACTTGCAGAAGAGAACCGGCTGAACCTAATGAACCTTCCCCCAAGATCAAGAATTAAAAACCCAGAGCGTGACCAGCAACAGCAGAAGCCCTTGTGTACACAAGTTTCCCCGGGGGGACTTCCAGTATCAGTTGATATTATAATGTCTTCGACAATAATCGTGTGTAGACTCCAGGGGATCCCGATATGGAAAATATGACGGAATTGTTGTCCCAGCTTATACAGAACAAATGTGTGAACCCGCCTGGCAACGAGATGAGGTCCATCCGCACGATCGAGACATACCTCAAGGAACACGGTCTCAACTGTCAGGTATACGAATCGGATCCCGATAGAGGGAACCTCGTATCACGTATAACGGGAGACGATGGCCCCAGGTTGATGTTCGGACCTAGTCACGTTGACGTCGTGCCAGTAGAAGACCCCGCTGCATGGGATGAGGGTCCCTTCTCAGGCGTCGTAAAAGACGGATACATCTGGGGTCGAGGTGCCCTTGACATGCTATTCATCGTTGCGGCCCAGGTGCAGGCGTTCGTTGACCTTCACAGGGAAGGGTTCCACCCAGCGGGTGAACTGATACTGTTATTGGTCTCCGATGAGGAGGCGGGGGGATCCTACGGAGCCGGATGGATGCTTGAGAACCATCCGGGGCAAGTCCAGGCCGATTACGCCGTGACTGAGGCGGGGGGCTTCTCCATTGCCCCGGGTAAGATCATCTTCATGAACGGCGAGAAAGGCGCATCATGGAAGCGGATATCCTTCAAGGGGACACCTGGCCACGGCTCGATGCCCTATGGGAGCGACAACGCAGTATTGAAGGCGGGCGAAGCGGCCATACGCCTATCAGAATACAATCCCCCTGTGGACACCACATATCTGAGCCAGATAGCCTGCGGCCTCGGTCTAGGCTTCCTAAAGCGCACGATGTTGACCAACCCGCTGCTCCTCTCCTTCACCCTGCCTAGGATGAAGAACCGGGAGCCCGTCATGGCCAAGATGATGCACAGCCTCAGCCGGATGACGATATCCCCAAACATGGTGCGGGGAGGGGTCAAGGTCAACATCATCCCCGAGAAAGCCCACATAGACGTGGACATCAGGACCCTCCCCGGGCAAGACGACGAGTACGTCATCTCCCAACTCAGGAAAGCCCTCGGCCCCCTGGCTGATGAAGCAATAATTGAGGGGGGGACAACGGAAGGAGGGGGTTTCACCTCATACGGCAACGCCAGCCCCCCACGCTCAGAGTTCGTCGACGCCATGGAGGACGCAGTCAGGAAAGAGGTGCCAGGCGCCACATTGGTCCCCCTGATCATGCCCGGAGCGACCGATAGCAGATTCCTACGCAAGAGAGGGACCGAGGCTTACGGGTTCTCCCTGATCGACCCGGATACACCGACAAGCCACCTGGCAGATCTAGCCCACGGCACCAACGAGAGGGTGAGCGTCAAAACACTAGAACTCTCCCAGAAGGTCTACTATCACCTGGCAAAGGAGTTCCTGAAAAAAGACTGACCACCTATCACGCCCAGAAAACTGCAATAGGCGGTCACCCTTACAACACCCGGCATGGAAAAAATCCCGGGCGAGCTTCAAACTTGAGGTTGTAAAACACCTCTTAACTTTGTGATTTAAGTTTAATTGCACGCGCACAAGCGCTAGCTATTACCATAATAGGAGAGAAAATTTAATTGTGAAACTAAGTTTAGAGTCTCATTCTACATTTGGGCAAGAAGAAAAATGAATTAGACCATTAATGTGGTTCTCTCATCTTCCAGATGTATAAATCTCTGTTTGTATGTTGGAAGCATGATTATGTGGACGCTTACAGCCATGGTATGAGAAACAATAATGTTCTGAATAGAGAGTTTTTTACCGCATAGATTATAGAGAAAATGATCATCAGCCAAAGAAACGTTATTGTGTATATTTTCTGTCTGGGCTTTATT
>JASFTK010000140.1:0-3691 GCA_050053595.1 Candidatus Bathyarchaeota archaeon
CGCAAGGCCCTCAGAGAAGAGCTAGCTTAACTGGGCCATCTATTTTAACTCATATTCGTCAGTATTTTTATATACATTCTCGCTTAGTCTGGGGGAGAGATGCTTATATGAAAGTCACGAAAGAAGAGCTCCTAGCCAAGGCCTCCAAATGGAGCAAGATTGCCCCACCCTACCACGCCTTCTACCGGGGGAAGGTCGAGGTGATGCCTAAATGTGCGATCAGGAGCCTCCAAGACTTCTCCATATGGTACACCCCTGGTGTCGCCCAGTCCTGCCGAGAGATCGAGAAAGACATCGAACAGGCCTTCGAGCAGACCAGCAAATGGAACTACGTCGGCGTAGTGTCTGACGGGACACGGGTCCTTGGCCTCGGGGACATCGGAGGCCAAGCGGGGATGCCTGTTATGGAAGGGAAAGCCCTTATTTTCAAGTACCTCGGAGGAGTTGACGCTTTCCCCATCTGCTTAGCCACGAAGGACCCCGAGGAGGTCATCCAAGCGGTGAAATGGTTGGAGCCCACATTTGGAGGAATAAACCTTGAGGACTTTTCTAAACCTAAATGCTTCCACATTCTGGACACGCTCAGGAAGGAGATGCCTATCCCAGTCTGGCACGACGACCAGCAGGGTACCGCCGCGGTTATCCTAGCCGGAGTAATCAACGCCCTCAAAATCGTCGGTAAGAAGATGGATGAAACAAAGTTCACCATTGTCGGGAGCGGTTCAGCCAACACCCGGACTTTCTATGTCCTTAAGTCCGCTGGTGTGGACCCGAATAAAGTCATCATGGTTGACAGCAAGGGCACAATCCACCAGAACAGGGAGGACATAAAGGGTACATACAAGTGGGACCTCGCCCTGAAGACCAACCCCGATTGTGTCGCGGGAGGGAACAAGGAGGCGATGGAGGGGAGCGACATAGTCATTGCTGCCTCGAAACCCGGCCCAGGGGTGATCAAGCCAGAAGAGATCAAAGTGATGGCTGATGACCCTATAGTTTTTGCGTGCGCCAACCCTATCCCAGAGATCTGGCCATGGGAGGCTAAGGAAGCGGGGGTCAAGATCATGGCCACGGGTCGCAGCGACTTCGCAAACCAAGTCAACAACAGCCTTGTCTTCCCAGCTATCTTCCGGGGAGCCCTCGACGTAAGGGCAAAGACCATCTCAGATGAGATGTGTATTGCATCAGCCACTGAGCTAGCGAAATACGCGGAGGATAAAGGTCTCAGCGAAGACTATCTCCTCCCAACTATGAGCGAGTGGGAGATCTACCCCCGTCAGGCTGTCGAGACAGGGGTAAAAGCCATGGAGCAGGGTCTAGCTCGGAAGAAGTTGAGCAGGCAGGAGCTGTACGAGCACGCGGATTATATCATAAGGAGGACCCAGGATATAGTGACCCTCCTCATGAAGCAGGGGTTCATAAAATCCCCGCCGCCAGAGACTGATTGACCCCCCTTTTTCTGCATCAATCTTTTTATCCCCCCTTTATCCATTGAGGTTTGATCAAGATGCCCGCTTTCTGTCCTGAATGCGGCGGCGAGATGGTCTGGGATCGGAAGTTGAGGATGCACAGCTGTAAGAGCTGTGGGACATCCTTCACCGAAGCCCAGCTGTCTGAAGTCAGAGACCGCCAATATTCAGACCGCCAGGATGAGGATGAGCAGCGGAGGCGCCGTCACAGCGACTACCTCGACTGGTGGACAAGCAGCAAGAAAAAGAAAGATTGAGAAATCGAACGAGCCGTTCTCATCTAATCCCACTTGGTATCATCAAAAGGGCATACAACTTTCAGGTCTCATTTGACTAATGCTTAAAAACTAAGCGGAATAAGTAGTAATATATCAAAACGCTAGGTGCACAATGTGGTTTTTCCAGTAGAGAGCGAGGACAGGGCACTCCGCAACCTCCTTATGATGTGTCAGGACCACGCTAGACTTGTCGTTGAGATCTATCGTAAAGTCCTCGTTATGATCGATAAGCTAGTGAAGCATCAGACAGGAGGCATGAAAGAGAGCCTCGATGAGATCCAGGAGATCCAGACCGAGTCTATAGGTATAAAACGGAATATCATGAAAGAGCTCCATGAGACGGGGAGCATGCTGTTCAACAGGGAAGACCTCTACCGTCTCATCAGCAAGCAGTCAGAGGTTATAGACCACGCAGAGTCCGTGGGAGTCCGCCTCTGGGCTATCGGAGAACGAGAATGGAAGATACCCTCCAAGACCGGTGTCGGTCTCGTCAACATGGCTGACGCCGCATTCAACGCCCTCGTAAAGCTCAGAGAGAGCTTGCTGAGCCTAGGTTTCAACTCTGAGCGTTCCATCTCCCTCACCCGTGATGTCGACGAGCTTGAACGTAAGGTAGACCTACTCTACAGGGGGCTGGATATTGAGATAATCACCAGCAACGCAGAGCTCCCATTGATCCTCACCCTCAGAGATGTCTCCATGAAGCTGGAGGAGATGATCGATGCTGCAGTTGAGGAAGCTGACCTCATCAGGATCCTTGCCCTCTAATGGACCCACCTAAGACACCCCTAGCACAAGTGGAAGTCCTCAGAGACAGCCTTCTCATAGTCTGGTCTCACGAGGAAAGCAGAAGACTTTACCAGGTGGGGTACTACGGGAAGCCCCTAGGTATCCCTAAACCAAAAGAGGGTTTTGAAGCCCCCCTCATACTTGACCCCATCGAGGGGGTTTACCTACTGGAGAAGGGATTAATAAGCGTCTACGCTGGCGTGGAACGGGACCAGGTGGGACTGGAGAAACTCATATCCATCGCAAGCGGAAACTTGGATGACTTTGAGAGAAAATATGGGGTCTATAAGGATCTCAAAGAAAAGGGTCTTGTGGTAACCCCAGGGATAAAATACGGATGCGACTTCGCGGTCTATGAGAAAGGCCCGGGTATCGACCATGCCCCTTACATTATCAAAGTGAAGAAGTCTGGGGACTGGTTGACTGCGGCTAAAATCGTGGAAGCGGGAAGGCTGGCGACGAGCGTACGGAAAACCTTCATAATCGCAATGGTGCAAGACGGTGAGATAAGGTATCTGAGCTTCAAATGGTGGAGACCATGAACACTTACGGCATCTGTTACCATTGATCTTGACAGGTAGAAGTGAGTTACATAGTTGATGTATTTTGGATTCTTGAAAATGTTTTAAACGATGAAGGTGTTCTGGGACATGGGAGCAGTGATGCTTGATCGCTTCGGGGCCAGGATAAGCGAGTTGGAAGAGGTCGTGCGGGAGATCGCTATCGAGATCACCACGGGTACGGTTGTGGATCGACTCTCCCCTGAGAAGGTATGGGAGAAGACAGGTGACCGGATAAAGATCGTAAGGGAGTTGATCAACGAGCTCAAAGAGTATCTTTACATCCTCAAACCCGAGAGTGTCCCCACAGTCCAACGTCATGTGACAGGTATTCTCGAGCGACTGGATATATTCAAGGAATCTCTCGGCCTCGAAGAGGGCCAAGAGCAAGCCTCTCAGGAATCCGTCGACGAGTTGAGGAAAGCCCTCGGAGAGATATCTGAGTTCGTATCCCTCTGCAGGACTGTAAAATCTGAGCCCTCAGATGTGATCAAGACAATAATGGATCTCAGGGCGAACCAGCGGACCGACGGTCTCCCTATAACCCCTTCCAAGATGATGCGTCTGGGAGAATTGGTGAAAAGGACTCAAGCAT
>JASFTK010000141.1:0-3651 GCA_050053595.1 Candidatus Bathyarchaeota archaeon
CATGGGCTATACTGCGCGGTCTGCAGGAGTGACTCTCGGATATGTCGCTCTATATCGTCCGGGGGTTTATCCGCTTCGACGACGGTCCACCTGTTCCTCCTGGCGAGATCGGCTGCCCTTGAGCCGATCTTCTCAAGCTGCTCATGGGACTCGAACATCTCTTTCTCCTCGCGCGCAGCATCGATACGCCTGTAGGCTTCTTGAGGGGGGATCTGTAGATAGAAGGTGTGTTTTGGGTCTGGGAGGAACGTGGCGAAGAAGTGGTAGGCGAATGTGCCGAGGGGCGGGGGGAGGTAGGCGGTCCCCATGAGGTAGCGGACGTAGACGATATAGTCGTAGATCAGCCAGGGGGTAAGGAGGACGCTGCGGAGGACATCGAGGATGTAGAAGATGGCGGCTGCGAAGTGGGCACTCCTCCCCTCAGCCAGGAGGAACCTCTTCGCCCTCCTCCCAGCCCAGTTGTCCCCCTCAGGGTGGAACCGTGTGTAGACCGTCAGCCCCCTCCCCTCCAGATAGCTGCTGAGCCTCTCCGCCTGGGTCGTCTTCCCCGAGGCGTCCAACCCCTCGATCACCACGAAGACCACTCAACCCCCTCCCAGCCACATGAACGCGAAGGCACCCAGCAAGGGGACCGCGAGGTTGTCAAAGCCCCCAGGGGAGAACAGCTCCGCGACCGTCACGGTCACCGCCACGCCGACGGTTGCCGGCAGCACCTCGACCAGGGTGAACGGATGGAGCATTGAGAAGTAGGCGAGGCTCAGGACCAAGCCCATGAGGCTGGCTGCGAACATCCCGAGGGTGCCCTCAAGGGTCTTCCCGTTGACCAACCCCTTCCTCCCATACCGCTCCCCGACTAGGGCCGCGACGGTGTCGCCGTAAGCCATGGGGATGACCCCGGCCGCGATTATGTGAGGTCTGGTCGGGTAGAGGACCGCCAGGAGGGTGTAGCTGCAAGCGTAGAGGAAGAGACCCAGGCTGTGCCCCCCCTCGGTGAGGCTTGAGAGGCGCCCCAGCTTCCTCCTCATGGCTGGGCTCGGGGAGTAGGGGGAGGCGAGGAGGGTGATGATGATGAAGGGGGCGGCGACAAGGGCTGGTGCAGGGGGCCACCCGAAGAACGGTATGACGAGGGGGAGGTTGCCGATCATGGCGTGCAGGTATTTCCTGGGGACACTACCGGAGACACCACGCTCCTCAAGGAGGTGGCCCGCCTCTATCATCGCAAGGACGTAGATGTAGCAGAGGAACATGAGGAGGAGGTCCCGGGCTGCAGGTCCCTGCAATGTATCCGCGTCCTAGATCAGACTAGGACAAGCGTGGATGTGAAAGGTTTTCCATCGCGCAGGGCCGGGGAAAGCAGCCCCGTTTTTATACCGTCGACGTAAATTATCCGCGATGCTTGATGGATGGAGACCTTAAAACGTGGGTCGAGGGGATCGTGAGACGGTTCGTCAACGAGTCGCCAGAGAACTCACTGATGGACGAGGTGGGTGAGAGAGCCTGGGCTGACCCCCTCGTGGGTTTCTCAAGCGGGGCTGATCCCCTGTACGGGTTCTATAAAGAGGACATCGGCCCCTTCTTCATGACCCCTGAGGAGTGGTTCAAGGCGGCCTTCCCCGGGATGCAGGCCGACCCCGCTGAGCTAACGGTGATAAGCTGGGTACTCTCCCAGACCATGGCTACAAAGTCTGAGCACCGCTTACCCCGAGAGATGCCCACGGAACGGTGGGCTAGGGCCAGGATCTATGGTGAGGAGTTCAACGAGAGGCTTAGGCAGCATGTAGTGGATGAACTCCAGGAGGTGGGCTACCCGAGTGTCTCGCCGATGATCGACCCCCACTGGGAGAGAGCGGAGTCCGAGAAGTACGGGTTCGCCTCGAACTGGTCTGAGCGCCACGCCGCCTATGCCGCAGGCCTAGGGACCTTCGGGCTCTGCGACGGACTCATCACCCCGAGGGGGAAGGCGATGAGGGTGGGCTCAGTGATAGCCAGGATCGAGATACCCCCTTCACCTAGGCCCTATGAAGACCATCACGCTTACTGTCTCTGGTTCGCAGAGGGGACCTGCAAGGAGTGTGTCCCCCGCTGCCCTGCTGGCGCGATATCAGAAGCGGGCCATGACAAGGACAGGTGCAGTGCTTACCTGAAGGTTACCCGGAGATACGTCGAGGAGAACCTGGGATTCAAGGGGTACGGATGCGGCCTCTGCCAGACGGGGGTGGCCTGTGAATCAGGGATACCTCGGGGGCTCTAACTGGAGATCACCGATCCCCAGCCCCTCTCAGGGAAAAGACTGTCAGAATTAGACCTCGGATCCCTGCAGGTCGACGTATACGATGGTGTCGTCCTCCCTGAAGTCGATCCTCCTCCAGGTGTACTTGGGAGGGGCCTCCTCAAGGGACTCAAAGCAGCCCCGGTAGTAACGGAACCCTAAGCCAGCCAGCTCCACGACGTGTATCCGGGGGTCGAACTCCGCCAAGTCTCCAACCACATGCCCCGTCTCTCGCGATCATAAAAGCCCGACCGACCTCCTTGGAGGGGGGAGAGGCGTGTGAAAGTAGGGGGTTTGGGTGATCTAGGGTCAATTAAAAAGGTTAAAAGCCCATGATGTTTCCCGATCCACTACAATGGCCGATATACCCGAGGATGGTTCACCCCAGTCAATGGCTCGTTTCTCAATCATCTTCGGGGGTCAGTCTTTCTCGTTGTTCGGCAGCCGTCTCGTCCAGTTCACCCTAGTCTGGTGGCTCACCCAGACCTCGGGGTCGGCCTCGGTGCTGGCCCTAGCGTCCATCATGGCGCTGCTGCCCCAGGTCCTGCTGGGTCCCTTCGCGGGTTCGCTGGTGGACCGCTGGAACAGGAGAGTCTTGCTGATGGCATCCGACGGGGCCATAGCCCTTGCTGTGGTCGTCCTTGCCTTCCTGTACTCCCAAGGGGCGGTGGAGATATGGCATATCTACGCCCTGATGTTGGTCAGGTCCCTCCTCGGGGCTTTCCAGTGGCCGGCCTTCCAGGCCTCGACCTCCCTCATGGTGCCCCAGAAACACCTGTCGAGGGTGGCGGGGTTCAACCAGAGCCTCCAAGGCCTGGTGAACATCCTCGCGCCGCCCCTTGGGGCGCTCCTCTTCGAGGTACTCCCGATAGAGTATATACTCACCATCGACGTTGCCACCGCAGTCCTCGCTATAGGCCCCCTCTTCTTCATCGGGGTCCCCCAGCCCCCTGATGCCGCAGTTAAGACGTCGGGATGGCGCTCGGTGTTGGATGATTTGAGGGAGGGGATGCGCTTCGTCTGGGATTGGGAGGGATTGAGGATCATCATGGCGATGTCCATGGTCATCAACCTCTTGGTCAACCCCGCCTTCTCCCTGCTCCCCATAGTGGTCACCAACCACTTCGGGGGTGGGGCCATCGAGCTCGCATGGCTCCAGTCTGCCGCGGGCGTTGGGATGATCGTGGGTGGCTTGCTCCTCGGGGTCTGGGGTGGGTTCAAGAGACGGATCATGACCGCCTTCTTCGCAATCATAGGCTCAGGTGTATGCATAACGGTTTTCAGCCTGGTCCCGGGCTCGATGCTCCTCCTCGCCGTGGCCTTGATCTTCCTCTTCGCGACGATGAACGCCATCGCCAACGGGACTTTCTTCGCCACCATGC
>JASFTK010000142.1:0-3648 GCA_050053595.1 Candidatus Bathyarchaeota archaeon
TCATCCTTTGGGCCTACTAGGATCAATGTGAGATCGTTGACGTTGGTACCAGTCGGGCCTGTGATAAGGGCATCACCCAGACGTTTGAAAAAAGTATAGGAGTCGTTTTCTTTAAGAAATTTAATAGGTTCCAATCCTATACACTCAGCCCTTTCGAGGGTCGATCCATCTACCAGTGCTCCAGCAGCCTCGGTAGGACCGTCGATTCCATCAGTGGCAAAGGCAGCGAGGACGGCTTCTATACCTGCAATCTTTAACGAGGCGGCTAAAGCCACCTCCTGATTCCTACCTCCTATCCCATTTCCCTCCACCGTGACTGTTGTCTCGCCTCCAGCGACCAAAGCTGCTGGGGGTTTTATGGGGCGAGCTGCTTCGGTGATCTCGAGGACAATACTCCCAAAGTTTCGGCCAACCTCTCTGGCCTCTCCCTCGATTTGTGTAGAAAGCAGCATGGCATTGTAACCTAAGTCTGTCGCTTTTTCCGTGGCTGCACGTGATGCCTCGAGGTTGTTACCGATGATTATGTTGCTCACCTTGTCAAATGACTGATCCCCCTTTTTTGGGGTCTCAGGTATCTCCCCTTTGCAACCCGACTCAAGACGCTCCTTGACCGTTTTTGGGGCTTGTTCCCAGATGTTCCGCCTCTTCAAGATTTCTATGGCGTCTGCAAAGGTGGTCTCGTCAGGGGCAGTGGGCCCCGAAGCGATGGTGTCGAGAGGGTCCCCCACCACATCGGAGAGGATGAGGCTCACTACAGTGGAGGGATAGGCACTTTTGGCCATCAGCCCACCCTTGATCGAGGACAAGTGCTTCCTGACTGTGTTAAGCTCGCCTATTGTCGCACCGCTGATGAGAAGCTTCGATGTAATGTCCCGCATATCGTTGAGGGAGACCTCCTTGGCGGGGTAAGAGAGTAGGGACGAGCCCCCACCAGAAATGAGAACGATGACCAAGTCAGAGGCACCGGCTCCGTCCAGCAGCTCAATCATTCTTTCAACACCAATGACCCCACTTTCATCCGGAACTGGATGTGAGGCTCCGTTCAACTCTATTCTACTGGTCTTATGAGCTTCCTCTGTACCCCTCAGGACGTTGATTATCCCAGTCGAGATACGATCTCCCAAAAGATACTCCAATGCTTTAGCCATCGCTCCCGAGGCCTTCCCACCGCCGACGACGTACACTTCCTTGAATTTGTTAAGATCCCACTCTAATCCTTTCGTCTTGAGCAGCGAGCCCTCTAGTGCTAAATTTCTTCTTATGGCCTCAGAGGGATCGACAGCTCTAACCGCCGTCTCCAAAATATCTAAAGCATCTCTCCTGAGCATATGAAATTGTGTTGATGTTGCGTTCTCCAGCAATGCCTGCTGGTTACGGAAGAACATGGGGCCATCCTCCCTAGATTCTAATCTTTCTGTCTCAAAAAGATTGGCTCAATATAGGTTTATTGAGGAATATGAGTGACTGGGTTACTCTCTCACTATATACCTGCTAGCCGACGGTGGCTTTGGATCCAGGCCTTTTCGTGTCCTAACCTTCTCAACTGTCTCGTCAAGGAGATTAGGCGGTACGGGGGACCAATGATCGAAGGTGCTCTGCCAAAAGGCGCTCCCTGAGGTTGCGGACCTCATCTCCTGGCTTAGACCTAGTGTCTCCGAAACGGGCACCATTCCCGTAACGGTTACTGCAGGGCCTTGCTGTTCCACGTTGTGTATGCTTCCCCTTTTCCTGCTGAGGAGCCCGGTCACATTTCCCAGCTCCGTGGGGGGAATTCTGACCTGGATTTTATAGATGGGCTCTAGCAGCACTGGATCAGCCGATAGCAATGAAGCGTAGATGGCCTGCCTGGCTGCTGGCATCATCTGTGCGGGACCCCTATGGACAGGATCCTCGTGGAGCTGGGCGTCCATCAACTTCACGTGGACTCCCCTAACGGCCTCGCCCGCATAAGGCCCAGACTCTAACGCCCAATAGAAACCACCTGCGACGTGCTGGACTACCTCCCTCAGATCTTGTATCCCGGAGGTTTCATCTGTGAGAATGTTAATGTTTTTATCGACGGAAACGATACGCCTCGCCTCCCTTATGGTCCATCCAGCTTTCTCAGTAAGAACCTCTTCCCTCTGTCGCCTGGAGCTCAGCTCTGACAACTCCCCTTCCCTTATGAGATCCATGATTACGGGGTCTAGAGGTTCCACGTCGAACCAGATCCTGTTGTGCTTGTTTGGGCTCTTTCCCATGAATGGACCCACCTTCCTCTGAATGGTCTCCCTATAGACAACGGTGGGCTCTGTAGCATCAACGTCGAGTCTGTGCTCTCGCTTTAGGTCCTTGATTGCGATCTCCAGGTGAAGCTCTCCCATCCCCGATAGGAGATACTCCCCAGTCTCCTGGTTGATAGTGGCAACCAAGTTCGGGTCTTGGATCGAAAGCTTCTGTAAAGCATCGATGAGCCTGGGCAAGTCTGTGGGCCGTTTAGGCTCTACCGCAACAGTGAGAACTGGGTCAGAGATATACTTGATCGACTCGAATCCGACGGCCCCCTCGCTTTCAGAGAGGCTGACGAGAGTCTCCCCTGCCCTGCCTTGTTCTAAGCCTAGTAATGCCACCAAGTTCCCACAGGGAATCTCGTCGACGACCTCCCTATACTGACCCATGTAGATGCCGACCTGCTGTATCTTGTACTGCCTCTTTGCCATGATGAGGTAGACATCCTTCCCCTTGCTGATGGTGCCAGAGAAAATGCGTCCCGTGCTTACTACCCCGGCTTGAGGGTCAATAATGACGTTGGTGATGCAAACCACCAAGGGACCTTCTTCGTCAAGGGTAACCATAGACTTTCCCATTTTACTTTCGATGTCACCCTGCCAGATTTTCTCCAGCCTAAAGGGCTGTGCATCGATAGGGTTGGGGAGGTGGTGAACAACCATCTCCAATATGGCGTCGCTGAGGGGCAAGAGCTCCTGGAGCTTCTCCAGCTCTCCGTTCTTGTAGAAGTCCACTATGTCGCTGAAAGTGAGGCCTTTCCTCTGAAGCATGGGAAGAGTGAATCCCCAGCGATCTAGGGCGGAACCGAAGGCGACAGTGCCATCGCCAGCATTTACCCTCCAATAATTTCTGATTCTATCCTCTCCATAGGTTTGAACGATTGTGTTGAACTGATTGATTACCCTTAAGAGCTTCTGTTGGACAGCGTCTGCGTCCATCTTTAACTCCTTGATGAGCCTGTCAAACTTGTTGATGTACATCACCGGCTTAACTCTCTCGTCAAGGGCAACCCTGAGTCGGACCTCAGTCATTATCTGGAATTCCTCGACGGCGTCCACTAACAGGAGACAACCGTCAAGCGCCCTCAGGGCTCTGGTTACCTTCCCGGAGAAGTCCACGTGTCCAGGGGTATCGATGAGGTTGATTACGTAGGGTTGACCTTCCTCTTCGTAGAGGAGGCTGATGTTCGCAGTCTTGATTGTGATACCTCTCCTCTGCTCCTCCTCGAGGAAGTCTAAAGCTCTCGTCTCCCCCGCCCTCTCGGGAGCCATGAGACCGGCCATGGCCAGTAAGCTGTCACTCATGGTAGTTTTGCCATGGTCGATGTGAGCTATGATCCCTATGTTCCTGATGTGTTCTTTGTCGTTCATCAGCTTCAGG
>JASFTK010000143.1:0-3566 GCA_050053595.1 Candidatus Bathyarchaeota archaeon
CTCCTCGCTGGAGAGCGACAAAGCCTCATTTGAGAGTGAGGTGAGTTCGCTGACCGGCCAAGTCTCAAGCTTAGAGGGCGAAGTGAGCGATCTAGAGGACGAGGTTGCAGGATTCGAGAGCCAGGTGGACACCCTGGAAAGATCCATAGAGGGCCTCAACGAAAAGTTGTCCTCAGCCAGTAAATCAGTCGGTAGCTGGCAGATGTACACAGTGATCCTGCTGATATTGGGCATAGTCGTAGGCTTCTTCGCCGGACCCTTTGTGAGGAAGCCCTGATCTTCCCCTTTTTTAATAGAAGGATTTTTCAGTCGATACGTTGATCTAGGTTTGATTTGATATGGCAGATGACAGAGTTCTCGGTGGACTTATTCTAGTAGGTAGCGTTGCAGGCATAGGTGTTTATTTCTGGCTGTTGTTCATGTCCCCATGGGCATGGCTGACAGTCCAAGTCTCAGCTTTTGCAGCCGTGGGTTTGTGCCTGTTGATCATGGCATGGATCGGGTATACGCTGGCGACCACCCCGCCACCTGTACCCCTCGAGGATATGGACTTCGACTTTGACCTTGAAGATGATGAATCTGAGGAAGAAGAGGTCGAAGAAGAGACCGTAGAAGACGAGAAAGAATAGCCTCAACCCTTTTTCCTTGGTTTTTAGATATGGGCACCCTCGTGACTGGTGGGGCTGGTTTCATCGGGAGCCACCTTGTCGATCACCTTATGGAACGTGGGAACCATGTGCGTGTCTTCGATAATCTGAGCTCAGGTGAGAGACACAACCTAGAGAGATGGGATGGATCGCAGAGGTTCCAGTTCGAGGAGGGGGACCTCTTGGATCCCAAGGGGCTACCGGGAATCTTGGATGGCTGTGAAGCTGTTTATCATCTGGCAGCCAATCCGGAGGTCCGCAGCTGGCTGGCGAGCCCCGAGGAACATTTCAGGCAGAATGTGGAGGCGACATACAATCTGCTGGAGGCGATAAGACGTGTTGGAGGCGTTGAGCTCTGCGTTTTTGCATCCACCTCAACCGTCTATGGGGAGCCCGGAGTCATTCCTACTCCCGAGGATTACGCCCCGTTGAAGCCGATATCGCATTATGGCGCTTCGAAGCTTGCCTCGGAGGCGTTGATCCTCTCATATGCATCGATGTACGGTTTCCGTTGTGCTATTTTCAGGATGGCAAATATCGTAGGACCCCGGAGTGGCCATGGCGTAGTTTATGATTTTATCGAGAAGCTGAGGGCTGATCCCTCAATCCTAGAGGTGCTGGGGGATGGGACCCAGTCGAAATCCTATCTCTTCATCGAGGACTGTGTCCGGGGCTTGGTGCTGGGATCTAAGAGAGCGACTGAGGGGGCTGAAGTATTGAATATCAGCTCTGATGACAGGGTCAACGTCCTATCGATCGCTGAGATAGTGATTGACGAGATGGGTCTACGGGACGTCAAGATCAATCTTACGGGGGGAGTCGATGGCGGCAGGGGTTGGAAGGGGGATGTCAAGTTGATGCAGCTTGACAGCTCTAAGCTCAGAAGATACGGTTGGAAACCAAAGTACAGTAGTTCAGATGCAATACGTTTAACGGCTCAATCCTTGGTTTGATACGCTAGTCCTTCGATGGTAATCAAATAGTAACCTGTTTTACCTCTAACCTCTTTTCTTCAGTTCATAAAATAACGGTTAGAAAAACTATGATTAACCTATGAACGCCCTTAGGGCGATGTCTATAGTACCGCTGGATGACTTCTCGCTCTGCTCCTATACCGGAGATTCGAGGGCTCTGATCTATGTTCCGAGGGCTGATGCATGGCTGGTTAGTTCATATTACGGCCTCGATCTCCTCCATTTTCACTACGTTAAACTTATATGCCCGCGTTGACTGGTAGGTGCTACATCTGAAGGGAATGAACATGGGGTATCGTTTTATTAACTAACTTCCCTGAGCAAGTGACCTTTTTTGACACCACTCTCCGCGATGGAGAACAGACCCCTGGCATCTCGCTAACACCTGAGAAGAAGCTCAGTGTAGCTAAAATCATTGACCAGCTCGGGGTCGAGATCATTGAGGCAGGCTTCGCAGTTGTCTCTCAAGGGGAATCTGAAGGCGTCAAGCTCATCGCCTCTGAGGGGCTCGAAGCCGAGATTTGCAGTGCCACCCGGGGGGTTCTCAGCGATATCGACGCCGCCGTTTCCGTTGGCGTTGACAGTGTGAATATCATAATCCCTACCTCGGATCTCCATATAGAGACGAAACTAGGGAAAACTAGGGAAGAAGTCATTGAGATAGCTGTCAGAGCCGTCTCCCATGCCAAGGACCAAGGTATGGTGACTGAGATCTCAGCTGAGGATGGTTCCCGCTCGGACAGAGACTATCTGAAACAGGTGATAAGCCGGACCCTTGAGGTTGGTCTGGACCGGATCACTGTCTGCGACACCGTGGGAGCCCTGACGCCTGGGCGGACATATGATCTCTACTCTGAGATACGGGAAGCTTTCCCTGGAACAGTTCTCGGTGTCCATTGCCATGATGACTTCGGTCTAGGGGTTGCCAACTCCCTTGCAGCTCTCGGGGCGGGTGTGGATATGGTCCATGTAACGGTGAATGGCATCGGAGAGAGAGCTGGGAATGCCAGCCTTGAGGAGGTAGCCGTCGCCTTGAATCAACTCTATGGCGTCAAGAGTAGAGTGAAGACGGAGAAGCTAACAAGCGTCTCACGGGTGGTTAGCCACATAACTGGGATGCCGGTGCAGCCCAACAAGGCCATCGTCGGCTCCAATGCCTTCGCCCACGAGTCGGGGATCCACACCCATGCTATCTCTAAAGATCCCAACACATACGAGGTCATCGACCCTGCCACAGTGGGGGCTGCGAGACGTCTTGTCTCCGGGAAACACGCCGGTTCAACGGGCGTTAAAAACTCCCTCTCAGAGATGGGTCTTGAACCCTCCGAGGGGGAGTTCGAGATGATCATGGGGAAAGTAAAGTTGTTGGGTGACAATGGCAGAGGGATCTCAGACGCCGATCTCCTCTCCATGGCGGAGGAGGCGATGGGTCTCAAAAACGATCCCAGGTTGATCCTAGAGGAGTTCATCGTGACCACCGGGAACAGGATAACCCCTACAGCATCCGTGAAACTCAGACTCGACGGCATTGAACGACTGGAGGCAGCTACGGGGAACGGCCCTGTCGACGCAACACTGAACGCGGTGAGCCGGGTCCTCTCTCAAGGGGAACAGGTCAGGCTTGACACGTATCACGTAGAGGCTATCACCGGGGGGACCGACGCCATGGTCAACGTGGAAGTGCGGCTGAGGAGAGGGGACCGGATCGTCAACTCCACTGGAGTGGACGAGGACATCGTACGGGCTAGTGTCGAAGCATATCTTAAGGGGATGAATGTCCTCCTTATCAATGGGGAGACCAAGGAAACCCCCTGACCCCTATGGTTCAAATTGCTTTGTTTACGAAAGGCCTAAACAACGGAGATCCGCCTTCATGAATCTACTATATACAAAACTTATTATAGACGGGAAGGGATTTGGTGGGTGTCAGGTGTTAAAGGTGCTA
>JASFTK010000144.1:0-3534 GCA_050053595.1 Candidatus Bathyarchaeota archaeon
CACCTCCACAGGTATCGCGAACCCCATCGACAAAGTTGGGGAAATTGCGAAGCAGACAGATACTCTCTATATCGTGGACAGTGTATGCGGGATCGGGGGGATGCCCGTTAAGATGGACGAATGGAATATCGACTACTGCCTTACAGGGAGCCAGAAAGCCATAGCTGCGCCCCCAGGTATATCGATGTTCTGCGTCAACGAGAAGGCTTGGGAGACAGTGATGGAAAGGAAGACCCCTATAAACGACTACTACTGCAACATGAAGCGATGGAAACCTATCATGGATCACCCCAGGGGATACTTCGCGACCCCCGCCACGGGGATGGTCCTAGGGATGTTAGAAGCTCTCAAGATAATCCATGAGGAGGGACTCAAAGCAAGGTGGAGACGCCACAGGGTCCTCTCAGATGCTGTCAAATATGGTCTGGAAGCCCTGGGCTTGGAACAGTTCCCAGCCAAGGGTTCAGAAGCTCACACACTTTCAGTTCCAAAGATCCCTCAAGGGATTAGTGACTCGGATATGAGGGGGTTGATGAGGATAAAATACGGCGTCATAATAGCGGGAGGACTTGGGAAACTCGGAGGTAAGACCGTCAGGGTGGGTCACATGGGTAATGTGACGAACAACGACGTAGTCGCCACGATATCGGCCTTTGAGATGAGCCTGATGGAACTCGGGTACGATATGGAGCCTGGTGCAGGGGTCTCAGCAGCCGAGAAGGTCCTCACAACTATCCGTACTGAGGCTTAGGACCCCATTCAACTTTTTTTGTAATCATATTAGCAGGGGTATCTCTGATTACTCAAGTATCCATTACGACCCTGATGGACCAGTCACCTTCTCGCTCCTCGATCCGCATCAGGTGGTATGTGACCGCCTTAATGGCAATACCTTGAGCATGTCTTGAGGAATCGAAGACCTCCCCACGGCAGATGGCTCTCAATCTTAACCTGTCAAGGTCAACCTCTACGTCAAAATCAGAAAAGACTATGAGCTCGACCTCATGTAGGTAGATAAGCTCGTCGAGGAAGTTGAAAAGGAGTGATTTCAGGTCATCACCATCCACCTTAAAGGTCCGGGTCTCTCTCTGCTGGACCTCCTCTTTAGGGGTCATGGCGTTAAAGACAGCGAGAGCTGCATTTGTAAAAGCCTCCCCGAGGGTCCCGCCCCAAGCGTCGATAGTCAGATCAGCGGTTGGCCCCTCCTCAGCGTAACTGTAGCCCATTAATTCACACTCATTCTATTCAACTGGGATCTTGTAAGTGATGTCATAGACTTCACGGGTGATCCCGTCGACATCGTTAGCGATCCAATTTGAGAACATCTACAAGACGCTCCTAAATATGAGATAGGAGTATTGTCTGCCATAGTCTAGGACAGCAATGCCATCAGGTGGCTTTAGGTCCTGAGAAATTGAGTAACCCATTTCGATTACTACTTCTTAAAAAGGCTTTATGGGTTTTTTTGTGCGTTCAGCGTAGCCAAGGGAGTGACGAGTTCTTGGGAAAAACGCTAGATCTCGTTAGATTCACACTGTCTCCTTGAAACACGAAGAAATAGATTAGTCGGTAAGAAACGTTAAAAAACCATACTTGGAGAGGTCTAGGTGGATACTGAAGTGATTCTATGAGCGGGATAATTATTGTCAGAGATATCATGTCGAGGAATGTGAAGACGGTTCGGCCTGATGACTCGGTCTTAGACGCCGTCAGGAAGATGAACAAATTCCGCATCGGCTCCGTCATAGTGGTGAACAACGGGCGGCCTGTCGGTATCATAACCGAGAGAAACATCCTCGCCAGGATCGTTGAGCCTAGACGGAACGCGAGCATGGTGAAAGCGAAGGACATCATGTCCAGCCCCCTCATCAAAGTGGAACCACATACTGCTGTCGACGAAGCAGCAAAGTTAATGGCTACCAAGAACATCAAGACCCTCCCCGTCGTTGATGGGGAGATGATCGAGGGTATCGTCACAAGTAGCGATATCGTGAGGGAAAGCCCTACACAACTAAGAATACTCGAAGAACTGTTGCGGGTCAGCTGAGGTTTCAAGGGAATCTTCAGAAAGAAAAACTGCCCGCAAATACAAACCCAAAAGTTACCGATAGAGATGTTTTAATACATCAGGAATCAGGTACTCGTGCCATGCAAGAGAAATCACCAATGCTACAAGTTAATCTTTATAGCGACCCCGAGAAGGTGGCTCTCTCAACAAAGGACCATGTCGCCCCTCCTAAGGAATATTATCAGAAACCCTCTAACCGCAGGAGGGAGGACCCGAATAAAACTCAGCTACGAGAGGTATTAGAGTAACTCTCAACGGATCAGGTTATTTTCAGAGGGCTGATCCCCTCCTAGAAATTTAATAAATCCTAGATATCATAATCTTTGATCTCATCATGGATAAAGTAGATGCTGTCATCGTGGGTGCTGGGGCCGTAGGCCTCGCTATCGCCGCTGAGATAACCAAAGAGGATCGGGAGATCTACATCCTAGAGAAGGAGTTGGGTTATGGTCAAGCCACCAGCAGCCGGAACAGCGAGGTCATCCATGCCGGCATCTACTACCCCAAGGGCAGCCTCAAGGCTGAGCTCTGCGTCAGGGCGAACCCGATGATCTACAGGATCTGCAGGGATAACGGGATACCTCACAAGAGATTAGGAAAGATCATCGTCGCTAACGGGGAGAAGGAGTTGAAGCAGCTTGAGGGGATCATCGCTGGGGCAAGGGAGAACGGAGCCAGAGACCTAGAGCTCATTGACGCAGAGGGTGTCCACGAGCTGGAGCCCAAGGTGAAGGCTGATGCGGCGATCCTGAGCCCCACTACGGGGATCATGGACGCCCACGGCCTCATGGACCACTTCCATAGGAAGGCTAGAAGGAAGAGTGGAGGAGATCCTCTAGTACTAGACACAAAGGTCAGGGGGATCCTGCAAAAAAGTGACGGCTATATCGTGGAGATGGTCTCAGGTGGGGATCCCTATGAAGTAGAGGCGAGGTTGGTCATCAACTCAGCTGGGCTCCACGCCGATATGGTAGCCAAGATGGTAGGCATTGACATCGATGAGGTGGGATACAGGCTCCATTGGTGCAAGGGAGAGTATTTCAGCCTCACTGGGAAGCCTCCTGCCAGGATGTTGGTCTACCCGCCCCCGCCGAGGGATGAGGCGAGCCTAGGTATCCACTCTGTCCCAGACCTCACGGGCCGATTGAAGTTTGGGCCAAACGCCTACTATGTCGATGAGATCGATTATGGGGTCAAATCGAGCCGGGATGAGTTCTGGAGGGATATAATCAGGTACCTACCTATGATCCGGAAGGGGGACCTCCACCCCGATATGTCCGGGATACGGGCCAAGCTCCAAGCCCCAGGAGACCCCGTCAGGGACTTCGTCATAAAGCACGAAGAGGACAGAGGATACTCTGGCTTCATCAACCTGATAGGCATCGAGTCCCCGGGCCTCACCGCCTGTCCCGCCATCGCCGAGAAGGTGGGCAAGATGATGGATGAGTTCTTCTAGACACCCCAAA
>JASFTK010000145.1:0-3514 GCA_050053595.1 Candidatus Bathyarchaeota archaeon
GGGGATCGGGTTTCACTGGTAGACAGTATGCCGCTCCCGAAGAGAATGCGGTGGCTCTTGCTGACGACCGTCGGTCTTATCATCTTCATCGCATACCTCATCTACTCCGACCCTTTCCAGGTCCTCTTCGAGGTCGGACGGATCGACCCCGGATCCTTCGGACTGGCGGTCTTGGTGAACTATGCCGGCATGTTCTTCTTCTCAGCCTCCTGGTACGTCCTCCTGAGGGCACTGGGGGTCAGCATCGGCCTCTGGGACGTGATCCAGGCCATGTTCGTGAGCCTCTTCGTTGTCTGGCTGATCCCCATACCTGTGGGCACCGAGATCATCAGGGCGTACCTGGTTCGGGACAAGGAGAACTCGGACATGGGTAAGGCCATCGCCTCCGTCGTCTTCCACAAAGCCTACTATAACATATCCTTCGGCGCCCTCATCGCAATCGCATCCCTCATGGTCACCGTCTTCTGGAGGGGGCCCATGCCCGTGAGCCCCGCGTTCGTCTGTTTCGTGATCCTGTTCGCCGTCGGCTCCAGCGCCATATACGGCCTCTTCCTGAGCCCCGCCACACTAGTGAGAGTCTACGATATGAGCCCCGGATGGGTCAGGAGGAACATATTTGACCGGCTGGTCGACGAGAGGATAGGCGGGGAGGGATTCCCATCGGTGGTCAGGGAGATAGACTCGGCTGTGGGCACCCTGACCTCTAAGCCCTTGGAGAATTTTGGCTCCATACTCATGGTGGCGTTCCACTGGAGCACCGGCTCCCTGACCGCGTACATAGTCGCCCTCTCCCTTGGTTGGCACATCGACTTCTGGGTCATCGTCCTGGTCTACGCCCTCATCGAGTTCATACAGCAACTCAACGTCTTCATCCCAGGCGGCCTAGGTGTCATCGACGCAAGCCTCACGGGGGCTTTCGTGGTTCTCGGGGCCCCTCTCCCCCTCGCCGCCGCTATCTCCCTCCTCACCCGCCTGGCTACCTATTGGTTGGAACTGCTACTGGCAGCAGTGGTTAGCTTCTCCTATGGTTACAGAGAGGCTCTCAAAGAGTACATATAGTGGACGTGAAACACCCGTTTGTCGCGACGGGGGTTGTCTCTCTTTTATCGCTAGCGATGTGTTTTTATATCACTAGCGATAACTGATATCACTAGAGATATGGGGGTTAAATGATGGACTGGTGGATCAACGCACTGATGGCGGTCTGCGGATACCTGCTGGGCATGGCGTTCGCGGGGAGCTTCCTAGGCCGGAAATGGATGGGCACAGTCGATGTCGCCCTCCACAAGGTGTTCAGGAGGGAGGTCACCATCGGCAAATACCTCTACTGGAAGCATTTCTGTAACATCAACGACCCCCCTAAGCCCCCCAGTATCGAGAAACCAGCGAAGATCACCGAGATGATCCTCGCGATGCTCATCTAGCCCCGGAGTTCTGGAAGACTAATAAATACGCCCTTCTACGAGTGAGTTGATATGCTCAGACTAGGCATCATAGGCTGCGGCAAGGTCACCACCATGTTCCATCTCAAAGCCATCGCCGAGGTGGACGAGGTGGAGGTCGTGGCCGTCGCGGACCTCGATCGGCGGAGGATGGAGGCGGTGAAGAAGAAAGCCGGAGCCGAGAGGGGGTACCTTGAACCCGGGGAACTCTTGGAAGACGGGGATGTCGAAGCTGTCGCGGTCAATACTCCTCCTAGGTTCCATGAGGGGCTCACACTGGAGGCTATCCAGGCGGGGAAACACGTCCTGGTGGAGAAACCCCTGGCTCAGACCATCGAGGGATGCAAGCGGATCCGGACGGCTCTAAAGGGATCTGACCTGGTTGTCCTCCCCGTCCACAACTACGCGTTCACGCCCTGCCTTGAGAGAGCCAAGGGGCTCCTGTCAGGGGGTGAGATAGGGGGCCTTGAGGGACTGGAGGTGCGGTTCGACAACAACCTCTGGAGCTATGGGGCTAAAACTGACTTCCGCATGGAGGAACCCCACGCCATCGTCGAGGACCTCCTCCCCCACATCCTCTCCGTCGCCCACGTCCTCGCGGGGCCCGTCCGCAGGGTGGTGGGTGCAGAGGGGTGGGTGAAGAGGTATCCCGTGTTCGATAACCTCAGGGTGGAACTGGAGACCGAGGGGGGAGCCGCCATTTCAGGGGAGATGAACTGGACCAGTCTCATCCCCGGTTTCGATGTGAGGGTCCGGGGCGAGAGGGGGACTATGAGCGTGGAGCTGATGAAATCCCCTTATTCTGTCTCAGTTGACACACCACAGGGGAGCAGGAAGATTGGGGGGCGGGGTCTCGGATGGCTGCTCGACCTCGTGAGGCTTAAGCACCCCGCTTTCGTGGGTCAGTACCGTCATCTGGTCAGGGCTGTGAGGGGGGAGGAGCTTCCGCGATTCACCGTCGAGGACGAGGGGGGTATGCTGGGGGTTATGGATGAGGTCATCGGACTCCTCCCTGAAAGGGATATAACGGGCGATGGGGGAGGGTAGAGGGGGTTCCATGCTTTGAGTGCTAAACAGAACAGGGTGGCCGTGGTGGGGGCCGGTGAGGGTGTGGCTGGGGCTGTGGATCGGGCCGTGGCGCTCATCGGCGGGTTGAACCTGGAAGGGGACGAGCACGCTATCATCAAACCCAATATCTGCAACGCCAAGAACCCCGACGGGATGGTCATCACTGATTTCAGGCTCATAGAGGCCGTGATCAACCTCCTTAAAGGAGAAACCCGTAAAATCACTGTGGTAGAATCCGACAACATCTCGGACACCGCTGAGAACCGTATAGCCGGTTCGGGGCTGCAGGACTTGTTGGAAGGCCTTGAGGTAGACTTCGTCAACCTGAGCCGGGACGACCATGATGTCCATGAAGTGGCGGGGAGGAAGCTCAGGCTCCCGAGGACAGTCCTTGAAGCCGACTATTTCATCAACCTCCCCAAGATCAAGACCGAGGGCCACGTCTCCGTCACCCTGTCCATCAAGAATCTCTTCGGCATCTTGGGCAGGAGGAAGAAGAGCGGGCTCCACGTGCAACTTGATGAGATCCTCCCCTACCTGGCGGGGGTGGTAGGGCATGACCTGATCGTGGTGGATGGCCTAACCTGTATGGAAGGGAACGGCCCCCTCATAGGGACACCAAAGGAGCTGGGCATCGTGGTGGCGGGGGTGAACCCGGTCTCCGTGGATGCGGTCTGCTCCAGGATTATGGGTTTAGACCCTGCCGATATAGCGCACATCGCGAGTGCCCATGGGAGGGGTCTGGGTGAGATGGACGTGGACGCCATCGAGGTTGTGGGGGACGGCTGGGAGCGGTATGCCTGCGATTTCGAGAGACCATACTCTTTGATGGCGTCGTTGAAATCATTGAGGTCGATCAAGAAGGTCTATCTGCCAGGCTGAGTAGCCGATACCCTTATAGTCTGCATATGTGTATGGGTGTCCGTTCTTCCCTGTAGGGTACTTGTTTTTTCGTCGTTTGTCGAAGTTTCCTTCGATCCGTGTCGAAGTTTTTAAATAGCGAG
>JASFTK010000146.1:0-3512 GCA_050053595.1 Candidatus Bathyarchaeota archaeon
ATCTCATTGGTCCTGGTCCTGATCCTTTGGCGTAGGCTCCCCAGCAGAGCGAACCCCGACCCCGCGACGTTGGCGGAAGTGATGCTGAAGTTCAGGGAGGATGTGGTCGCCGTCGTGACGGACTCCCAGGTACTCCTGACCAGTGGGATGGAGGGGGTCCAGAACCTGACAGTGGGGGCGTTAGAGGCTTTCCTCCCGGTCTATGTCACGGTGACCGCTGGTCTCACAAGCTTCCACGCGGGGGTCCTGTGGGGGGTCCAGCTCGTGGTGCTTTTCCTAGCACGCCCAGTGATGGGAAGGGTCTCCGACACGTACGGCAGGAAGCCCCTGATATCCGCGGGGATGCTCATCTGCTTGGCCTCTTTCATCTTCTACCCAACGACGACAGACTTCATCATTCTCGTGGTGCTGACCCTGATCTTCGGGTTGGGTGAGTCGATGGTCACCAGCTCCACTGTGGCCATGGTGGCGGAGCAGACAAAGGCCAGAGGCCATGGGACCTCGATGGGGGTGTTCGGTAGCTTATGGGACGTTGGCCACGCCTCGGGCCCCATTTTCACGGGCTTCCTCCTCTCCCGATATGATTATCTCCCTTCATTCGCGGTGATCTCCCTCATTCTCCTGATGGCCACGGTCCTGTTCCAGTACCATGTCAGGGAGCCCAGGAGAATCACCTAGTATACCAGTAACCAGAGATCTAAAACACCTTCATATAGGTGCGCGCGTTAGCCTCGTACGAGATTCTTCAACCCTACTTCCCGGGCTATCTGCTGGGCTTCTTCTATCTCCCGTCTGTTCAATCTACGGCTGAGCTCCCTACGCTCTCGGGCTCTCCACTCCGGCCTGTACTGGAACATCAGATTGACCCTTGTCCAGGGTCCAAGATTATCAGCGATCCATCTGAGGATTGGCTGTGTACAGCACTCGTTGTGCTCAGGCAAGACCAACACACGTATGATAAGCTCGCCATACTTTTTCGCCATCAGATGATTCCGGGTGCAGGCCTCCCAGTATCCCGGGGCGTCGGAGATCGCCTCTGCGCACCCGTCGTTGCCATATTTGAAGTCCAGCAGGTAGAGGTCGATGAAGCCGGCGAGGAGCTCCGCGGTCTCCCTGCTGTAGTAACTGTTGCTGTTCCAGATCGTCGCTATGCTCTTATCGACGTGGGCCATAGTCCTGAGCCATAGCCAGCAGTGGGGGGTCGGGTCCCCGCCCACCATGTTGATATTCCTGCAGCCCTGAGCTCTGAGTCTCTCCACCAGCCCCGCCATCCCCTCAGGATCAACGGGCGTACCAGTCTCCCGCCACTGACTTATCCCCCAGTTCTGGCAGTGAAGGCACCTTATCGAGCAACCCAGGGTGAAGACCGTCCCCGAAGGGACCAGCTCGGGTTCCTCCCCCAGATGCGGGAAATAACTTGAGACCACGAACTTATCGCCCCCCCGGCAGTAACCCTCCTCTCCTGAGGTGCGGTCTACCCCGCAGCCTCGCTCACAGAAGTGGCATCTCCGCATAATCCTCCTCCCGAGCTCGATCTTGAGGTCAAGGAACGAGCTCCCAGCTTTGAGACACTCAACATCGATCTTACCAACATCGATCTCATGCTCGTAACTTTGAAAATCTCTCAGGAGCCCTCTGTGGATCTCCCAGAGCTCATCAGTTGAGGCCTCCAGGGGGAACTCTGCTTCCATTGACCTGTCCAATATGAACTTGGCTTCTCTTTCACCCCTGACCACGTCGACGTATCTGGGGAGACTCCTCCTCACTTTGGGATCATCCAGTACAGCATAGGCGTCGGGGCGGGTGAGCCTCCACATATCCAACCACCCTTTCGGGGAGGCACAATACAAGGTTTACTAGGGGAAGGCCACGCCAATCATTGGGAAAGTTAAGAATTGTCACAAAATATGGAGACAAAAACGTAAATTCACATCGAGTTTGCGATGTCCTCAAGGATCTCGATGATCAGGTCGACCTGGTTACGGTACTGGTTCGTGGTCATCAGCTCATACTTCTGGACCTCTCTGACCCTGCTCTTCAGCCTCTCGATCTTCAACAGGATCTCGTCGTTACTCATCCGTAGCTACCCCTAGGATCTTAAGGAGGTGACGCTTCCATTTGTTGAACTCCTCGACGGTGATGCAGGTCTCCTCGTCCAGATCGTTCTTTGTGGTCTTCCACGGATCGACCTCTCTGATGAAGTACCTGGCGTTCTCGATCATAAACCTCTGGTTCCTGATGACTTCGTAGTTAATACTGATATCCTCGTCCTCAGACAAATTTAAGGCACCAGTTAACCGATCTGCTATTGCATGTTTATGGTTTTCCTATCAAGGACGCGGACGAGCCACCCCCTGGCCAAATCAGTTACCTAAGATTAAGATGTATTACCAATGGGGTTTGGTCGATCAGGGGAAACCCTTTATCGTGGGCTTCCATTTTCGGTCTTGGATATGGAGAGGGAGTCGAGGTTCTACGAGGTCTTCAGGGATGAGACTGTACGTTGCACCATCTGCCCTCGTATGTGCGTGGTCAAGCCTGGGGAGACGGGGTTCTGTAACACCAAGGAGAACAGGGATGGGCGCCTATTCAGCCTGACATACGGGCAGCTCTCCGCCCTTGCGGTGGATCCCATCGAGAAGAAGCCCCTGGTCCACTTTCATCCTGGGAGCCTTGCCCTCTCCATCAGCAGCGTCGGTTGCAGCTTCACCTGTCCATGGTGCCAGAACTGGCATCTCTCAGTCTCGAAGCCTGGGGAGCTCAACACCCGGTACTCCTCCCCAGATGAGGTGGTCGCTATGGCCCAGAGGCGGGGCTGCACCAGCATCGCCTATACCTACAATGAGCCTCTCATCAACTTGGACTATGTCGAGGATGTCGCCCGCCTTGCAGCTGAGGAGGGGATAAAGAATGTCCTGGTCACTAATGGCTATATCTCATTGGGGGCTCTCTCAAAGGTTGTGGATGTCATCGACGCTGCTAACGTCGACTGGAAGGCCTTCAATGACGCCTTTTACAAGGAGCATTGTGCCGCCGATCTCCAGAGTGTCCTGGATGCCACCGTCGAGATGAAGAGACAGGGGGTCCATGTTGAGGTAACCTTCCTCGTCATCCCCGATAACAATGACAGTGAGGATGAGATCAGGGGGATGACCCAGTACATGGTCCAAGAGCTCGGCCCCTACACCCCCCTCCATCTCAGCCGGTTCTTCCCCCATTACAAATTCAAACATGTCCCCACTACGCCGGTCGAGACCCTCTACCATGCCCGGGAGATCGCCAAGGAGGAGGGGGTGCGGTATGTCTACGTAGGTAATATCCCCCTCAACAAGTATGGGGACACCTTCTGCCACAGCTGTGGGAAGAAGGTAGTTGAGAGGTCGGGTTACACCATCACCCGCTGGCAGCTGGATGAAGAGAACCGTTGCACCCATTGTGGGGGTAAGATTCCAATCGTGGGGAGACGCGAGGCTCAATAGGGGAGCCTACGTCGAGCGGCTCCGATAACCTTT
>JASFTK010000147.1:0-3490 GCA_050053595.1 Candidatus Bathyarchaeota archaeon
GGTTGGGACTCTCCTAGATCCTTCCCTCACTAAATCGGACGGTCTTGTTGGGAGCCTCATAGGTAAACCTGGAACCCTGCCCCCGGTGCTAGAAGAGATCAGCCTGGATACACAGCTGTTCGAGAATGTGATCGGTAGCCGAGAGATGGAGAAGGTGGCCTTAATCGCGAAGGACGAAAGGCTCCTCCTCAATATCGGAACTGCTAAGACGATGGGGACCGTCAACGAGGTCTCCAAGGATTATCTAGAGGCCTCCCTGACTATACCTGTTTGCGGGGAGCCTGGTGACAGGGTGGCCATCAGCCGGAGGATAGGGAGCAGGTGGAGGCTCATCGGCGTCGGAACCATGAAGGCATAAGCCAAGGCAACTCCCCGAGAGCAGTCATTCTCGATTCTAATTTTCTCTTTGTCCCTCAGAGTTTCGGGGTCGACATCTTTGAAGAACTCAAAAAGCTTCTGGGTAACAACGTCGAGTTTCTTGTGACCAGATCATCCATCCAGGAACTCGAGGTGCTGAGAACTAGAGCCAAACCATCTTTCAGGAAGGAGATTGATTTCGCTCTCAGACTTGCTGATAGATGTAAAGTCATCGAAGACGAGCCATGGCATGAGGAAAGTGTGGATAGTTCGATTTTGAAAGCTGCCAAGAAAATGAAGCTGCCTGTCGCGACCAACGACGCCAAACTCCGCAGGAGGCTAAAGAAGGGAAGGGTCACCGTAATCTACCTCCGCCAAGGATCTTTTCTCGAGATAAATGGACCTACTTGGTGATCTGGCTGTGTTCAGCCTTTAATTTATAAATGTAGGGGTCTTTGCACACATCACAAGCATTTTAAACCAAACTCTCCCACACTAATATGGTTACTGTGGTCTGGTACTATGTGCTGGTGGCCCTAGGAATTTCGTTTATTATAGTATTCGGATGCTGTGTGGCTATGGACTACAGCACCTACAAGAGCCTTCAAAGACGCCTGCGGGAAGAGCGGAGGAGAAAAAGGCTCGAGGAACAGCAAGTCTCATCCTTCACATGATGTCATAAGGGTCGGCGGATCAATGCTGATCTCGATTTAAGAGTTATTTAGGAGTAGATACACCCCTGAAGTTAAGGCGCATTTTCTGATAGAAAGAATATTTAAATTTATCAGTACCTTTTTTGAGGAGTCACAGACCCCGGGATACACCTCATAGTATAAATCGGTGAGAACGTTTGGAGAAAAAAAACTGGCATGCCGAGGATATCGAGAACGTAATCGATATACTAGACTCGAGTAGGAAGGGTCTGGAAAAAGAAGAAGCTGCAAGAAGGCTCAAGGAGTACGGGCCCAACGAACTCAAAGAGGAGAAAAGAGTTACTCCCCTCGAGCTCTTCATAGGACAATTCAAGAGCATCCTGGTCATAATACTAATACTTTCAGCGCTTGTCTCAGCGTACATTTCAGTCAAAGAGGGGGAGCCCTTTACGGACACCTACGTCATCCTGTTCATAGTCGTTATGAACGCCATCCTCGGCTTCGTTCAGGAATACAGAGCAGAGCAAGCCGTCGAGGCATTGAAAAGGATGGTTTCTCCACAGGTCCTGGTCCTCAGAGAAAGCAAAGAGGAATCCATAGACTCCAAGGAACTAGTCCCAGGAGACGTGATCCTCCTTGAGGCGGGTAGCCGTGTCCCAGCTGACGCGAGGCTGCTGGAGGCCGCAAACCTCCATGTCGACGAAGCAGCGCTGACTGGAGAGTCTACCCCAGTCACAAAATCGCTGGGAGTTCTAATCCCTGAGGTGGGAGTCGGAGACAGGACTAATATGGTCTTCACCGGAACCGTCGTCACCAACGGAAGGGCTGTTGGTTTAGTCACCGAGACTGGAATGAGCACTGAGTTCGGCAAGATTGCTGGTATGGTCCAGTCAGTGGTGGTTGAGGAGCCGCCATTGAAGCAAAAGATGGAGAAGATGGGGCGTCAGCTTGGAGCAATAGCGGTAATTCTCTGCATCTGGGTTTTCCTAATTGGGGTCTTCGTCCACAGCCTTGACCTCGAGAGCATGTTCATGACAGCCATAAGCCTTGCCGTCTCTGCTATCCCCGAGGGGCTCCCAGCCGTCCTCACAATCACCCTTGCTCTCGGTGTTTCCAGGATGGCGAGGCAGAACGCCATCGTCAGAAAGCTTGCATCTGTTGAGACCCTGGGGAGCACCACGGTCATTTGCTCAGACAAGACCGGTACCCTTACAAAGAATGAGATGACCATAAGGCGAATTTTCACAAATAACAGGAACATAGAGGTCACCGGATCAGGATATGACCCAGAGGGTAAATTTCTCTGCGAGGGCGAGAGCATAAAGCCCGGGAACAAAGGAGATCTCAACCTCCTCCTCAGAATAGGTTACCTCAACAACGACTCTCACCTTCAAGAGGAAGACGGAGCCTGGATAGTCTTTGGTGACCCCACAGAGGGGGCTCTGAAAGTCGCGGGAGTCAAAGGTGGCCTCAGGGAGGAACTGAAGGAAGAATATCCTAGAGTTGGAGAGTTCCCCTTCGACTCCACTAGGAAGAGGATGAGTACCATCCACACCACACCAGAAGGAGAAAAACTCGCATATGTCAAGGGTGCCCCTGAGGTCATCATTGAACGGAGCACCCATATCTACGATTCAGGCTCTCTTAAACCCTTTCCTGAAGAGGACAAGAGTTACATTTTTGACATTGTGCAGAACATGGCGAGCGAGGCACTCAGGGTCCTAGCTCTGGGTTACAAGGAGGTCCCTAGCGAGGTAGAAGAGTTCAATATGGAAGAGATCGAGTCGGATCTCACCTTTGTAGGCCTCGTTGGGATGATAGATCCTCCTAGAGGGGAGGTCCCTCAAGCTATCGACGTCTGTAACCAAGCTGGAATCAAAACGGTGATGGTTACTGGTGACCACAGGCTAACGGCAGTCGCCATCGCTAAGCAGATCGGTATGCTGAATGAGGAAACCGAGTCATCTGTCATGACTGGAGAGGACCTTGAGGAGATCGACGACGAGAAGCTCGATGTCATCATCGAAGAAGTTAGTGTTTTTGCGAGGGTTTCCCCTGAGCATAAAATGCGTATAGCACGGTCCCTCAAGAACAACGGGCACATCGTTGCCATGACTGGAGATGGCGTCAACGACGCCCCAGCCCTTAAGACTGCGGACATCGGCGTCGCAATGGGTATTAAGGGCACAGATGTCACTAAGGAGGCCTCGGATATGGTGTTGGAAGATGACAACTTCGCTACTATCGTCAGAGCTGTTCAGGGGGGGCGCCACATCTATGATAATGTCACTAAGTACCTCAGGTTGATGTTGGCAGCAAACTTCGATGAATTCATTGAGATCACAATAGTTACCCTGCTAGGGTTACCAATCCCCTTCCTCCCAATTCATGTCCTCTGGGTCAACCTGGTCACCGACGGACTACCAGCGGTTGCCCTCAGCATCGATCCCCCTGATCCTGACTTGATGAAGTACCCGCCA
>JASFTK010000148.1:0-3439 GCA_050053595.1 Candidatus Bathyarchaeota archaeon
GCTTCGAGGACGGACAAGAATTTAGGGCAGAGGCTTGAGGAGATAAACGAGAGATTGAAGGAGTTGGAGGGTTAATTAGATGACAGAGAGCGGATATTCAAGCGTTATTCATCTGGTTGGGTTAGGAGGGGCCGGGACGAACATAGTCGAGGCTTTCCTGAAGAACGAGAAGACCATGGAGTTGCTGGAGGCAGGAGTCAGCAGGCTATCACTGATGGCCCTTGACATAGCGGACCCCGATATCAAGAGCCTTGAAGAGTCCCATAAGAACGTCGTCGAGGCTATGAAGAGGAACGGGATACCACAGGAACGTCTCAGCCTCATATCACAGTCAATAAAGTTTCCCAGTGCAGAGGCGATGTTTGACTTTGTCCAGCACAAATTCAAGGAGCACCTCACCAATGAGGGGATAAAGATCAAGAAGTACAATCCTTGGCTCCCGTCTACGGTGGCGATACCGCCCTTAGCGGGCGGCGCAGGTAGGCGGAGATCCCTGGCCAAGGCTATTTATAACCTCAATTACTACCAGCTGGGGATCATCAAGTCCCTCGTTAACATGTTCAAAGACCACGCCCTCTCATCCATCACCAGCCCAATCGTCCTCATCATCTTCGGGTTGGGCGGGGGGACAGGGAGCGGTGTGGTGCTGGACTTCGCCCGTCACCTCCGGTCCTCTGTTGGTTCGGGGGTCCCCATAATAGGGATGGGCATCCTCCCTTGTGCAGGGGACGACCCGCCTGCCAAGGGCTACTCTGCTTTCAACGCGATAAAAGAGTTCTCGACAGTCCTGAACAGGGAGACCAATGAGATCATCGTAGATGGTCTCGGTGATGTATACAGGAACCCCTTCAACGCAGCCCTTTTCCTGCCTCTGATGCCGGCTTATTCCAAAACCGGGAACATCATGGTTGCGAGGGACGAGGTAGACGAGATGATCACTGAGATGATCTATGTCCTTATGGACTTCGACATGGCCGATGTCCTCAGTGGCGTCGGGACGGAGGTGGGGCTGAGGGAGGAGAGCATCCACACCCTCAGCATGGTGAAGGTCAACTACCCTGTTGACTCCTACGTCAACGCGTTCAAGTCGAAGCTCCAGATGATGCAGCAGCTTCACGAGATCCGGCTGGAGAAGCTAGAAGTCCTAGGGATGATCAACAAGATACTAGAGGTCAAACACCGCGAGGTCTCAGAACTCTACAAGCAGTACCTGATCAGGACCAACGCGTATAGTGAGGAGGAGTTTGAAGAGAAGCTCAGGCAGCTGATCTACAGTAGCCCCCGTTTCGAAGAGGACTATAATCTCTATGTCAGGGGAGTCCAGGGACAGATAAGGACATGGATTGAGGAGGCTCTCCAGTTCATATCCACAATCAGGGTGGTGGCGGAGGAGGGCACCATCGAGGACTCTATTGTCAACTTGGTCCTTGAGAAAGAGGAAGGGCAGGACCAGGAAAACCTTGAGGGGTTGATGAAGAACCTCCTCAAGACCCATCCCGATTTTTCTGAGCTTAAAGGGGCAATATTCGAGAGGCTACAGCAGCTTGTCCCCAGCTCCCAGATCCTCAGTGTACAGCAGAAGAAGCTGCTCGAGGATTTCATGAACCTCGCGGATCTCACTGAGGAGACACTGCAGATTCTACGGTTCTACAATGAGATAAGGCATCTCACCGACGCGATGATACGGCGTTACGACATCCTCCCCCAGGAGGAGCTGCAGCCCACCAACTTTCAGGAGATTAAATCGGAGCTCACCACCCTCTATCACGTCCTCCAGCTCATGGTGAATACCCCACAGGACGAGGTGAAGATGATCGACGAGCACCTCACCTACCTGCAGGCCCTCATCGGCAAGTTCAGGACAAAGAGGGAGGCCGTGGAGAATGAACTGTTCAGACTGGAGGAGAAGAAGAAGCGGAAAGAGTTCGACAGAGACAAGTACGAGAAAGAGTCGGGTGGCTTCCTCAGGTTCGGTAAGAAGCGGTACGCCAAAGAGAAACTGAACGAGATAGAGAGGGAGCTCAGGGTCATTCAGGAGGAGACCGCTGCACTCGAAGGGGACGTAGAAAATGTGGAGGGTATCATAGAGCTTTACATCGACCTCCTACAGAAGCTGGAGGTGACCTCTGAGTACAGGAAGAAGCTCAACGCCATCCTCGACCTCTACAAGGAGTACCAGCGCCTCTTCTCGGAGATCATTAAATCTAAGAGGTTCTATGAGAGGACCACTGAGCTCACCCAGGAGGAGCAGGTGAAGATCATCCACAAGATCGTGACGGAGCAGGAGGAAGCATTGAGCAGAGAAGGGATCCTCACAGAGATCTTGGACGTCGAGCACTTCAAAGACTACATGCGCAGCGTCATCAGGGTCTATAGGACACCTAACATCATGGGCCTCAAACCCAGCTTCAGATCCGACTACCTCTGGGTCACCGTTCAGACACCCCAAGGCCTCTGGGACAGCGACCTCACCCAGGAGCTCTACACGGCTCTGGCTGGATATATCTCCGGGGACGTCTCCAAGACCATCACGGTGAGGGAGGTCAACGCCCGGGATCCATGGGTCATCCGGATCGTTGTTGTCGGGGGGAGAGGGCGCATCGAGGATCTAGCCCCCTACGACGAGATGGAGCGCCTCCAAAGGAAGGCCTCAGACTTTGAGGTGAGCCTATCAAGATCTTTCCTAGTGGAACACAACCCATCCCTCGACGATATCCTCCAGCGCCTCGGCGAGGGTTAACACTCATCCCAATTTTGTCTGTCCGTTGACGAGTCTCTGCCGGATCTTGTCCCAGACCTCCCTGTCGTAGAAGCCGTGTTCTTTGATCAGGTTGTCGAAGCGGGTTATCCGCTCGTCCACCTTCTTGAAGAGGGGTTGGGGGTCGAAGCCCCCCACCAAGATGATGACATCAACCCTGTCGTTGAACTCGTCAACGTATACCGGCTCGCAGATCTGGGGGACATTCAGACCGAGTGTATCTTTGAGCCAATCGTTCACCTCCAGCTCGATGTACCCCTTCGTAAACTGCTCCTGCATCCTGAGGGGGGCCCTGATCAGGACGTAGACGAGAGAGATCGTGGAGAGATCGAAGTCCAAGAGGGGCTGTTCCAAAGTTACATCCAGAACATTCCTCAGACTCTCATAGATCTCCATGCTTGAGCCTGAAGCCATAAGCGCTGTGAAAAGTTCAACCTTGAAGGCCTGGGAGAGCTTGGCCAGATCCCTGACAATCCCCTTCTTATCGAGGAACAGTTCAGCCAAGTATCGGGGCACATCATCCCCTAAGAGTCTCGCCCCCGCCCGGTTGACACTGATAAACGAGTCGAGGCGATCCCTGTCTAGAATGACGATAGGACCCGAACCTTGGATCAGTATCTGGCCCAAAGAAGAGAAGGCGTTGAAGAGGGCGTCGGAGCTGTGCCCTAGGGAGGGGAACAC
>JASFTK010000149.1:0-3371 GCA_050053595.1 Candidatus Bathyarchaeota archaeon
AACTTAAGGGTTCTACCGACTATCGTCCAGCTTATCCGTGAGGCGCTCAACCTTCTCACCCAGCCTTCTACGGCCTGCCTCGGCGGTGATCTCACTCCTTGTCCTCTCTATGACTCCTCTGGCGATGTCCATCTTCCTCCTCAGCCCCTTAAGAAGTGGGGCTTCCTCCATCATCACCAGGCCAAGGTATATCTCTTCCATTATCCCAAGCCTCCCTACAGCGGTCTCCAGATCCCCCCTCCTGAGGGCATCTAGAGCCTGACGCCTCAATTCCCCCGGGACATCCCCCAGTCCCAAGAGGTATGAGGTTATGGGCACCCCTAGGTCCTTGGGCTCAGGGAGGTTGCTGCCGGTCTGGATCTCAAGCAGTATATATGCCTCCGAGAACTCCTCCTTAGCTGCTGAGACTTGATTGAAACACCCTAGCTCTGGGTGCTTCTCCACTGTGATCTCCAACTCATCTAGTAGCCCTTGGGCCTTCTCTAACCTTTCCCGGGCCCCCTCTATGTCGTCGTTGTGGAGGCGGAGGATTGCCTGCTTGGATTGGATCCGGGCCTTACGGGCGTTCTCCATCACTATGTCGAGGGCGGCTTCCCTGATCCGGAGCTCCTCGGCCCCTCTCTTCACCAACTCCTCAATCAACGCTTTCCCTCAGAGGATCTCCCTTAACATATCGGCGGTGATATTGCCGCCACTGAGGACCAGGGCCACCTTCTCCCCCTCTAACCTATCCCGGATCTTGTACCCGGCTGCGAGGGAAGCGGCCCCAGCCCCTTCCGCTATGGTGTGGGCTTTCTCAACATAGAGCCTGATCGCGGCTTTGAGCTCACTGTCGGAGACCAAGACAAAATCGTCCAAGAGGTCTCGCATAATGCTGACGGGGAGGTGGAAGGCCTGCCGGGTAGCGAGGCCGTCCGCCATAGTCTCGGCGGTCTCCGTGGACTCTAGTTCCCCGCTCTTCCAACTCCTGTAGACGCTAGGGGCGTTCTCGGACTGGACGGCGATAACCTCCACCTCGGGGGCAGCGGCTTTAAAGCAGGTACACATCCCTGCAATCTGGGATCCCGCGCCGACGGGGGCTATGAGAGCATCGACGTCGGGTAGTTCTTCGAGGATCTCCAGGCCGATGGTGCCGACCCCTGCGATCAACCAGGGCTCGTTGGCGCTGTGGATATACCGGTATCCGTGTTCCTCAGCGAGGCGCTCCGCGTTGAGGCGGGCTTCATCAAAGTCTTTTCCCTCCTCGATGATCTCTGCACCATAGCTCCTGATCCCATTTACCTTGACCGGGTTAGCACCTTCTTGGACACATATTATAGCCCGCACCCCGAAGATCTTACTTGCGAGGGCTATGGATTGACCGTGGTTACCTGTGGAAGCGGTGATGACCCCCCTCTCCCTCTCCTCGGGGTTGAGCTGGCTGATGAGGTTGATACCGCCCCGGATCTTGAAGGCGCCCGTCGGCTGGTAGTTCTCATGCTTAACATAGGCCTTGAACCCCAAAACCTCAGAGAGCCCCGGATACTCCATCAGTGGAGTCTTATCTAAGTAGGGGGCGAGCCTCTTCCTTGCCCTCAGAATATCAGTGAACGTCGGTTTGACGTACATCCTAGTCACCAATAATATGAACCAATCACTATTTATCTATGGGCTCTAGCCGTGAAGAGAGCCCTAGACAAACTTCATCTCGTAGATCACAGGATTATAGCCGTCGGGACAGGCGTGGCGGGCCACCTTGTTCCCTTCCTTGTCCTCCGCGAAGGCGACATCCGCCCCATGGGCAAGTGCGTATATCTTGGGGAGGGCCGAGTATAGGGCGTGGAGGCAGATCCTTCCCTGTATCTGGTGGGTATCCCAGTCGAACAGTATCTTATCCCCTACCTCATGGCCCGCTGCGCAGGTGCCTTCTTGGCTTATGACCTCGACGAGTACCTTCGGAGACATGCCGGGATATCGGGTTTGGAGGGGGTTATCTCTTTCGCTGAAGGAGATTTGGCAAAAAACCGTTTTCTAGGGGCATCCTCATGGTGGACCACACCCTATTCGAGTACCCGCCTAACCCTTTTTACCCTGCTAGGACAAGGTTTCCGATATGAGAATACCTGAGGTCAGGGTCGCTGTCATCGGGGGCTCTACGATTCTCGGCTCGGGGTTCCCGAGTGTCATGGCTGGCATAGAGATCATCGAAGAGGACATGGTCTTTGAGACCCCCTTCGGCCCGACCGCGCCTATAACATACTTCTCAGCTTGGGGTAGAGACTTCCTTTTCATCCCCTTCCACGGTATCACTGAGGAGATCCCCAACACTGAGCCTGACAGCGCTGGGGAGAGGGTCTTCTACGTACTCCTCAAAGCAGGGGTCAAGAAGATCCTCGGGACAGCTCTTTGTGGATCAACCAACCGACTACTGGACCCAGGTGATGCAGTGATCCCTGACGGCTTCGTTGATTACACCACCAAGAGAGCCCAGAGCCTCTACAGGGCTATCAGGTCAAAGGGGGAGGAGGCAGAATCTGTTTCCTACCGTCTCCACAACCCTTTCTGCTCCCGCCTCCGATCCCTCCTCCAAGCCGGAGCCAGACGGGCGGGGTTCCCTAGGGTCTTTCCCTGTGGCGTTGTGGGGGTCGCCGAGGGGCCCCGTCTAGAGTCTCCCTCAGAGATAAGGCTCAGGTATACTGAGCAGGGTATCGATGTGGTCACCATGAACTTGGTGCCTGAGGTCTTCTTCGCACGGGAGATCGGTGCCTGTTACGCCGCCCTGGAACTCGTCTCCAACTACGGGGAAGGCTTGGTCTCAACGGATTGGACTGGCACCGAGGCCTTCATGGAGTTCCAAGACCGATGGAGAGAACCCTCTGCAAGGGCTTTACTCCACGCCGTCCGGTATCTTGATCCCTCTGACGAAAGCTGCGGCTGTTCCTCCTACCGATGGCGTTCATTCTTAAGCTGAGGCCCTTCGAACCCCTCAGCCCACCACATTCTTTATCAGTCTTAGATGGTTGCCGCCCAAGATTCTCATTATGTTCTCCTCTTCGTAGCCCCGTTTCACCAGTTCGGCGGTGATGTTAGGCATCCGGGTGACGTCCTCCAAACCCTCGGGGGTGTAGGGTATCCCGTCGAAGTCGGATCCGAGGCCTATATGGTCTGGACCGACGAGGTCAACGATGTGGTCGATGTGGTCTACGACCCCTTGGACTGTGGCTTGGGTGGGATGGACAAAGGAGGGGGCAAAGTTCATACCCATGACTCCCCCTCTCTCCGCCATGGCCTGTATCATCTCATCAGTCATGTTCCGGGGGTGGTCGCAGACCGCCCGGGCGTTGCTGTGGCTGGCCATCACCGGGCCTTTGGCTACGTCCATGAGGTCCCAG
>JASFTK010000150.1:0-3322 GCA_050053595.1 Candidatus Bathyarchaeota archaeon
CTAACGGCCATTGAGATGCCCAAAGTCTAGTTTTACTTTAGCCAACATCTCGTTTAGCCCTGAAAGCGCATACAAACAATTAAACGTTAGTAAAGGATGAAAGGGCATCTTTCGGGCTTTTTCATGGATAAAAAGTTAATTATTCTAAAGAGGAAATGATCAACGATCTAATGTGTGGAAATATCTGATAAAGAACGGATACGTCGTCGACGGCACCGGTGCCCCCTGGTTTAAGGCGGATATCGCCCTAGAGGGGGACAGAATCGTCGAGATAAACCGACAGCTGCCAAGTTCCAAGGCCGACACGGTGATAGACGCAAAGGGGTTAGTGGTCTCCCCCGGGTTCATCGACATGCATAGCCACGCCGAGATACCCTTCATCGCCTATCCAACCTGCGACTCTATGATCCACCAAGGAGTCACCACCCAATTCGCTTGCCAGTGTGGTACCAGCGGAAGCGGCCCCCTCAGAGGAGCGGCTCTGGAGGTCGCAAAGCGGAGGGTCAAGGACAACTACGATGTAGAAGTGGACTGGACCACCCTGCCTGAATACATGGAGAGATTCAAGAGACAGGGCTGCAGCATCAACGGCGCCTTCCAAGTAGGGCACGGGACGGTACGCCTCTGCGTCATGGGCTGGGAGAACAGAGCCCCCACCAAGGACGAGTTGGGAGAGATGAAGGCACTGGTCGCCCAGACCATGGAGGCGGGAGCCTTCGGCCTCAGCACAGGGCTGATGTACACCCCGGGGAACTACGCCGAGGTGGACGAGGTCATCGAACTCGCAAAGGTCGCCGCAAAGTATGGCGGGATACATACCAGCCACGACCGCCGGAGGGGCTGGGAGAGCGACCCCCGTGGTGGCAGGGACTTCGTCACCACCACAATCGACAGCGAGATCTGGTCCATAATGGAGGTGATCAAGATCGGCGAGGAGGCAGGACTCCCCACCACCTGGAGCCACGCGAAGGCCTGCGGTGAGGTCAACTGGGAGAAGTCCCTAGACCTCTGGTTCAAGATCATCGAGATCGCCAGACGACGGGGCGTCGACGTGGGTATAGACGTCTACCCCTGGACCTTCAGGGGTGGCATCGTCCGCGGCTTCCCAACCTGGGCTGAGGAGGGGGGCCCAGAGAAGATGCGGGAACGGCTCAAGGACCCTGAGATGTACAAGAAGATACGGGACTACGTCAAGATACAGATGGAGACCCCAGTCGCGGAGCACACCTGGGACCGGGCACTGATCCTCTCGACCAGCGAGGAAGACCAAGATCTGGTCGGGAAGTTCATGACCGAGGCAGCAGAGATCCGAGGGATGGAGCCTGTGGATCTCTTCCTTGACAGGATGCGGGAGGACAAAGCCCTCAGGGGTATAGGTCAGGCGATGCACGAGGAAGACGTCAAAGCGTTGCTACAGCATCCCCTCTCAATGGTGAGCACCGACGGCTCCCCGCTCCCAGCCGACTATCCCAAGATGGTCCATCCCAGGAACTTCGGGACCTTCCCCAGAGTTCTAAGGAAATATGTCAGGGAGGAAAGAGCCCTTACCTTGGAGGAAGCGGTCAGGAAGATGACCTCAGCCGGCGCTACAAAGCTGGGCCTCATGGACAGGGGCATCCTACGACCGGGATTCTACGCGGATGTCACCGTCTTTGACCCCCTGAATGTAGGGGAGAGAGCGACCTACCAGGATCCCATCCGTCTGCCGCAAGGCATAGAATACGTCTTCGTCAACGGGGCTCTCACCATAGAACAAGGGAGACATACCGGGACCCTCGCAGGGAAACCCCTGAGACACAGATCCACCCAAGGGTAACCCCCCTCCCTTTTTTTTCAGCATATCCTTAATATTCCACAGAAGATTACCATATACACGGTTCTAGAACTAAGGCGATCATATATGGAGGCCTTGATGGGAGAAGAGCAACCCTACCATTTCGTCAGATTTCTCTGGATGGCGACCGTCGACCTTGAGGAGATGGCCGACCAGTTCGAGGCGTATGTGGAGGGGTGGAGAGAGCCCCCTGAGACTGAGACCGGGATGCACACCCATATCTACAACCTCAGAGAGCTCAAGTTGAAGGCTGATACCTTACAGGTCTACCTCTCCCTCCAGAGGGCGGTACTCTTCCAGAGGGAGAGGAAACCCTTCACCCAGAGGGATGTAGAGCTTAGAAAGCGGGTCTTCGAGGTATACCCCCGTAGCCGGCCGACCCCCTTCCCGTGGCTCGAGCTGGATGAACCGGATTTCGAGGTTGAGGGAGAGGGGTAAGGCTCTGGGCGTCCCCTTGAACTCCCGTAGGTCAGCTCCAGGGGTATTCTTTTAGCTTGAGGGGGGGATAGGGCCACCGGTGTTCTATCTCCATCACCTCGTAGAGGTCGTGTTCGTCCAGCACCTCCTTGACTTCCTCCCAGCTCATGTACCTCGCCAGCCTCTCAGGTTCGTTGGCAGCCCGCATCGCCATCCTAGAGACCACCATCGTGGCTTCCTTCACATCTTTGAAGTTCACCTTGTCGAAGGTGTCCGCTCTGGTGTGGCTCAACCCCCTGCCTAGGCGGGTGGGCTGGTCGAGGGGTCTCCCGAGGCTTATGGATGGGACGCCCATAAGGAAGAAGGGGAAGTGGTCGGAGTACCCGCTCAGGCTCTGGTATGCCTTCATGGGGTACCCGGTCTCCTTGGCCAAATCGTTGAGGTAAGATATCAGCTCCTCGTGCCCGCTGACCCTCCAGGACCCCGGGCGCCCTCCCCCCGCACCGTCCAAGTTGACCATGAGCTGTATCTTGTCCATGTTCTCCTCATGAGTCTTGGTGTATGCCACTGACCCGATGAGGCCGCTCTCCTCTAGGGGGAAACAGAGGAAGCGTAGAGTACGCTTGAACTGCCCCTTGTGCTTAGCCAGCACCCGGGCGATGTCCATCACTACTATGGTGCCTGAGCCGTCATCTACAGCGCCCTGGCTGATGCTGTGGCCGTCGAAGTGAGCGCCTACCACGACCACCTCGTCGGGCTTCTCTGTACCCGGGATATCCCCGGAGGGAACCCAGGAGGTCATGGGCTTGACCTGGTCTGTTGTGGTAACCCTGGCCGTGACCGGCCCTTCCTCCATCAACCGCGTTATCACCTCCGCATACTCCTTGCAGACACCTATCCCCGGCATGTCCGCCGCTCGGTTCTGGCAGCATGACCCCGTGGTGGCCAGAAGGCCGGGCACCGGGTTCCCAAAGATGAAGGCCACCGCTCCAGCGTCCGCTGACCGGTTGAACTTCTCCTTCCGGTGGATAGTCCGTTTCATCCCGGTAGGTGTTCGGCCGCCGGTCTCGA
>JASFTK010000151.1:0-3283 GCA_050053595.1 Candidatus Bathyarchaeota archaeon
AATGCCGCAGCAGCAGCCGCAGCAGTTACATACATAGGATAGACCCTCCATCACGTTGCTGACTGTGTGTACAAGCCCGATCTCCTCAGCCTTCTCAAGAAGTGCAAGAGCCTCCTCCTTGGATATGTCTCCAGGTCGAGGAGAACGCTCACGTGAAGAGAAATTCAAACATATATCTAACGGGAAATCACATTTTCTGCCAACGTAGTCTTGCTGTTTTCTGCAGATACACTCACGTACACCGAATGATTTACTCGAATTGATTATCGCCCTTACATCGTCGTAAGGGAGTATCCACTCAGACTTCACTGCACTTTGGGCTGGTACTACTCTGTGGATCGACGGAAGGGGCTGCATTAATCCCTCCATTCCGCCCTCATGGAGGTACTCTTCAACAAGGTGCGCGAATTCGTGATCCATCATCTCCAGCTGAGCCTCGTAGATGCCTACAACCCAGGGAGCAAGCCTGTAATGAGATGTTCCTCTAATCTCTGCATCCCATAATAGGTCTTTTTTAGCCATTTCAGACAGCATCTCCTTTGCACGCTCAGGTCCAAGCCCGACTCTTGTAGAGACATCTACATATGATTCCATCTCTTTTCCTAGATGGCTGGCGATCCGAGCCTCCTCCGGTGTGAATACCCTCTTCAAAATCTCTAATTCTATTCCTGATTCTGTTCTGGGGAATCCGTTGGGAAGTTTATCGAGTGAATCAGCGAGTTGTACGTATATGTTACCGTTCACAATCTCACCGTCAAAACGTGTATGGGTGAATCGGTCTAGTATCTATTTAACAATAACCCAGTTCGACACCATTCTGAAGAAAAAAGTATGGGGGAGAGAAGATCGGGGTTATCGGCCTGTTCAGGGGGACTGTAAATATTCATCGTTTCTATGATAAAGATACTCGGCCTCGATAAATTCACGTAGAATATCATTTATCTGGTCCATGCACGAAAAAAAGGGCTGGAGATATGGTAGAATTTTGTATCCCATTCATGTCTTGAAGTATTGACTTGTGGTCAAGAACTTAGGAATTAAATAGGTTGCTAATCTTTGATGAAATAGATCTGTGTGTAGATTAGATATTATATATGGACGCGTTGGGATGGAAGGGGATAAGGACGATGTACTCGACAGGGACATAATAGTTGCAGAGCTTTTTGAAGCTATATCACATCCCACAAGAATACAGATCTTAAAATTACTTGAGGAGAAACCACACGGCTTCGCAGAGATTAAACATGAACTCGGGATATCCAGCAGTGGGAATATCAACCATCATTTAAACAAACTTTCAACACTGATAGATACAGATTCCCATGGGGATTACCTATTGACAGACCAGGGAAGCGAGGCACTCTTTATGATTGAGAGTACCAGGTCAGCGAAAAAAAATGATAGTTATACGACGTTTATTATAATAATCAGTACATTGATCTTCTATTCCTCATATGCAACTTATTCCTTATTAATTAGAAAATTTGATCTAAGCACTCTATTGTTTGGATTGATCCTAGTAATATTATTCCCACTAGTTTATCGCTTTTTTAAACAATATTTTGGCGGATGAAATAACAATAGCTAGGGGTTCCAAAGGAAAATTATGTTAAACGGGTTCTGATTCTGCGAGACATCTCCCTTATACTCACGTTTGGGTAGATTTTTTCGGGGCAAGTCTGCTTATGTCTGTGCGCGCGAGTTTGTACAAGGTATAGTATTTTTCTCTTGACTTATCTACTTGGCGATGCATTATGAAACTCAATGTGCCATTGTAGGAGGTATACAAGGCCTACTGTATCGCTGAAGAGTCTGAGGTAAGCTGTCGGATCTATCTCAGCGTATCTGCGTCCTCTGTAGTCACTCCCACTCTATGGTGGCGGGGGGCTTATGGGTGATATCATATACGACACGGGTCACCCCCGGCACTTCGTTGGTGATCCGGGTGGAGATACGCTCCAGGATCTCCCAGGGGGCTTTCGTGAATCCGGCTGTCATGCCGTCCACGCTCTCCACGATGCGGACGGCGACGGTTGCCCCGTAAGCCCTCTCGTCCCCTTTCACCCCTGTGCTCTTTGTGCCCGTGAGGACAGCCAGGTACTGCCAAGCATTCTCCTTGATGGGCGACACCTCAACCTCCTCACAGACGATGGAATCCGCCTGCCTGATGAGGTTGAGCTTCTCCTCTGTCACCTCCCCGACAACCCGGACGGCCAGTCCCGGGCCCGGGAACGGCTGACGCTCCACGAGGGCTTCAGGTAAGCCGAGGCGCACCCCCAGGACCCTCACCTCATCCTTGTAGAGGTCCCGCAGGGGCTCGATGACCTTCCTGAACTCGATGTTGAGGGGGAGGCCGGCTACGTTGTGGTGTGTCTTGATCCTGTCTGAGTACTTCCGGACCCCCGACTCTATACGGTCGGGGTAGATGGTCCCCTGTATGAGGTACTCGGCCCCGGCGCTCCTGGCCTCGGCCTCGAAGACCCTGATGAACTCCTCGCCGATGATCCTCCGCTTCTCCTCAGGGTCAGCCACCCCCTTAAGCCCACTTAAAAATCTGGCCTGGGCTCTTACTACGACTAGGTCTACCCCCATGCCTCTGAAAGTCTCTTCCACTGTGTCTGACTCGTCCTTCCTCATCAGGCCGTGGTCAACGTGGACAGTCGTCAGTCTGTCTCCTAGGGCGTGGGCGGAAAGGGCTGCGGCGACGGTTGAGTCGACACCCCCGCTCAGTGCAATGACGGCTTTCGAGCTCCCGACGGCGTCCCGGATCTCGCTGATGGCCCTCTCGATGGTATCAGCTGGTTTCCAGTTGGGCTCGCAGCCGCAGATGTCGAAGACGAAGTTGCGTAACATCTGCGTCCCCTTCGCTGTGTGGACCACCTCGGGATGCCACTGGAGGCCGTAGATGGGCCTGTTCCTGTGCCTGTAAGCTCCAACAGGTGATATATCGGTGTGGGCGAGGACCTCGTACCCCTCGGGGACGGTGAAGACGGTGTCGCCGTGGCTCATCCAGACCCGCTCGACGGGTTCCATCCCCTTGAGGACGCCGACAGGCTTGTCTATTGTAGCTTGGGTGATGCCGTACTCTCTCTTCTCGCCCCTCCTCACATCGCCTCCGGCCATGTGGGCTATGAGCTGGTGACCGTAGCATAAGCCTAGGACCGGTAAGCCCATCTCGAGGATGTCCTCCTCATACCTGGGTGGGTTCTCCATCCTGATGCTTGCCGGGCTCCCAGAGAGGATAATACCCTTGACCCGCATCACATCGCTATAATCTTCTAAC
>JASFTK010000152.1:0-3239 GCA_050053595.1 Candidatus Bathyarchaeota archaeon
CTGACCCATATGGTTCAAATTGCTTTGTTTACGAAAGGCCTAAACAACGGAGATCCGCCTTCATGAATCTACTATATACAAAACTTATTATAGACGGGAAGGGATTTGGTGGGTGTCAGGTGTTAAAGGTGCTAGGTGAGTACCAAACATATTGAAGTGTATTCTCCGGCTTCCATAGCCAACCTGGGACCTGGCTTTGACGTTTTTGGGCTCGCTCTTGAGGACATAGGCGACGTTGTGAGAGTGGAGGGTATCCCCAAATCAGAGGTCAGGATCTCAATCAAGGGCTTGGATGCTGAAACCATACCATTGGACGCAAACAAGAACAGCGCTGGAGCAGTCCTCCAGTACATCATCAAAGAGAAAAGATTGACCCACGGTTTCTCAGCACAGATACAGAAAGGGGTCCCCCCAGGGAAAGGATTGGGCTCCTCCGGCGCATCAGCGGCGGCAGCAGCCTACGCTACCATGCATCTTCTGGGACTAGATCTCTCAGAGAAGGAGACCGTGAAGCTGGCTGCCATCGGGGAGGCTGCGGTGGCGGGGAGCCCGCATGCTGACAATGTCTCAGCCTCCCTCCTCGGGGGCTTCGTGATGGTTGACTCCGAGTTCGATGTCGTACGCTTGGAGCCCCCAATGATCGAGATTGTGGTGGTCATCCCCGACATCAACTTTGAGAACAAGACGAAGCTGGCGAGATCGCTCCTCCCGGACTCTGTCCTTCTGAAACACGCAGTCCTCAACGTGGGGAATGCCTCGAGAATGGTGGCCGCAGTCACCCTCGGAGACACCGCCCTATTTGGGAGGAGCATAAGCGACAACCTCGTCGAACCTAGGCGCGCCGAGATGATACCTAACTTCTGGAAGGTGAAACAGGCCGCCCTAGACTCGGGAGCTTACGGCTGCTCCATCGCCGGTGGTGGTCCATCCCTCTTTGCTGTCGGCGGTGATCCCAGCCAGGTCGGTAAGGCCATGTTCGAGGCTTTTGAGGAGGTGGGAGTGGAGAGCGAGATATATAAGACCACCCCAAGCAGGTTGGGCACGAGGGAGATCTAGTTGCAATCAAGATTCAGATGCATCGAATGCGGGCAAGAGAATGAGCCAGGCATCAGGTTGAGGTGTAGCTGTGGGGGGCTACTGGAGGTCATTCACCGATTCCCCCGGGTCGACCGATCTCTCTTCGACGGGAGGCTGGGGATGAGATGGGGACCGGTGAGCAGCGGCGTATGGAGGTTCAAGGAACTCGTCAATCCAGGGCTGGAGGAGGGACAGATCCTCTCAAGGCATGAGGGGAACACAAACATATACTCCCATAAGGGCCTGTCGGAATATTTGAGGATTGAAAAATTCTCAGTGAAACATGAAGGGGAGAACCCCACGGGGTCTTTCAAGGATCGGGGGATGACCGTGGGGATCTCCGAGGCCCTCAGAATTGGAGCTAGGTCCGTCGCTTGTGCCTCGACCGGTAACACCTCAGCCTCGCTGGCGTCCTACGCCGCTATCATAGATATGACCTGCATAGTCTTCATCCCTGAAGGGATGATCGCGTATGGGAAGCTCGCTCAGGCTCTCTCATATGGAGCGAGGGTATTACAGATCAGAGGGGACTTTGATTCGGCCATGGGACTCGTACAGGAAGCATCCCGGAAACTGGGACTCTACCTGCTTAACTCAGTTAATCCTTGGCGGATCGAGGGGCAGAAGACCATCATGTTCGAACTCATCCAGCAGAGGAAATGGGATCCCCCGGACTGGATAATCGTCCCCGCTGGTAATCTAGGGAACACGTCGGCTTTTGGGAAAGCCCTGACGGAGATGGAGTCTTTGGGTCTCATCGAGAGCCTCCCGAGGCTTGCGTCCATCCAGGCTGAAGGTGCCAACCCATTCTACAGACTCTATAAATCAAGAGAAAGCTCCTTGACCCCCCTTGAGCCCCACACCGTGGCCTCAGCTATCAAGATAGGGAACCCGGTGAGCTGGAGAAAAGCGCAAAGGTCGATAGAGGACACCGAAGGTCTCGTAGAGGAGGTGTCAGACCAAGAGATTATGGACGCCAAAGCCATTATAGACCGCTGCGGGATAGGATGCGAACCGGCCTCCGCGGCATCCGTCGCCGGTGCAAAGAAGCTGGTGGAAGAGGGGGTCATCGACGCTGGGGAGGATGTGGTCAGTATTCTGACGGGGAACCTCCTCAAGGACCCTGGAGCCACAGTGAGCTACCACACAGGCACTATTGAAGGGGTCAACCCCCGTTACCCCAACACCCCTGTAACCGTCAAAGCAGACATCGTGAGCGTCGAAGAGGCACTGGGAAGCCTTGACTACCTCTGACAGTTCCACTCTGCGGTCGTAGCCACGGCCATAGTCGAAGCCCCTATCCAGGACCCTACATCACCCAACTCTTAGAGATATACCTAGAGTCAGTGACACCAACGGTCATCGATACCAGGTGCATACACATCTCCACCCTCCACCCATTAGGATCCCATGGCAACATCTGTTTCTGTGGTTCCTATTCTCTCATTGACGAAATCAATATTACCGATGCTTCCGCAGTTGATACTGAAATAAATTGACTGAGAGAAATCAGACTTGGAAATGTGAGATTTGCGGGAACATTGTAGACGTAATACACAGCGGGAAAGGTGAGCTGGTCTGCTGCGGCCAGCCCATGGTCCTACTTGAGATTCAAAGGGAGGAGAGTGGCTATGAGAAGCACCTCCCAGTAATTGAGAAGGATGATGACAACTACACCGTCACAGTCGGCTCAGTCGAGCACCCGATGCTTGAGAAACACTATATCGAGTGGATAGCCCTCGACACAGAGAACGGGGTCCTCCGTAAGTACCTCAACCCAGGGGAGAAGCCCAAGGCTGTCTTCTGTACCTCCGAAGCTGTAGTCCAGGCAAGAGAGTACTGCAATATTCACGGCTTATGGGCTGTTGATGCTTAAGGCGTTGAGTTAGTTTAACCAAAGATCCTGTCTATCCCTCTTTTTTCTCGCAACCCCTTCAGATATCATAACCATCAATCGAACCTTAACAGAACCTCATCTATGACATAGACCTAAAGAGGACACCCTCTCGGACAACTACTTCAAGGGGATTGGGGCATTGGAAAGGTTAAACGCGCTTCTAAGGGTTGGAGAGGTCGCCGAGGCCCTTATATTCGGACGTGAGGCGGGTTACTCGGGGAATGCGATTCCCAGTCCGTAGATTAGCAGCAGTCCTATGATGAAG
>JASFTK010000153.1:0-3215 GCA_050053595.1 Candidatus Bathyarchaeota archaeon
AGGCGAGAGACCCGATTTTCGTAGCAGATTCAGTTACAGGGATATTAATTGACTGTAATATAGCCGCAGCGAAACTTGTAGAAAGGGAGCGATGCGAGCTAGTCGGGGAACATCAGAGAATACTACACCCTCAAAATGAGCATGTCGGAGAGTACACCAAGACCTTTATTGAACACATCGGAGAAAAAGAGGGACAAATCATTGAGTCTCAGATCATTACCAAGACTGGTGAGATCAGAGACGTCGAGATAAAAGCTAATTTGTTCGAGCTGGATGATAAGAAGTTGATTCAGGGACTTTTCAGAGACATCACCGATCAGAAGCGGATGAGAGAGGAGTTCCATAGGAGTGAGTATGAAAAGAAGGCAATCCTCAATGCCATCTCAGACCCTCTCAGTCTCCATGACCGAGACCGCCGTTTTATCTGGATGAACGACGCTCTCCTAGACGTTGCTGGTGCTTCAAGGGACAAGCTGCTTGGCAAGAGATGTTATGAAGGGGTGTTCGGGCTCAACAGCCCTCACAAAGGATGCCCTGTCAATAAGGTGTTCGAGACAGGGAGGAGCGAAGAGAGTCGGATTGAGATACCCGATGGTCGGGTATGGGAGATCCATGGACAGCCTATATTCGACGAGTCGGGGGACATCTTTGCTGTCCTTGAGAGGATAACAGACATCACGAATATTATACAATATGAGAGAAAGCTCGAATCCCTCCACAAGCACGCCTCTGAGTTAACTACATCCGAAACCATAAAGGATGTTACGGAAAAGACCTTCGAAGCAATAGAGAAAACCCTTGGATTCGAACACGGTGGATTTGGCGTTATAGAAGGGGGGGTCCTCCACTTTTCACATATGCAGGATATCAAGAACGAGACCTTAGAGCTGCCCTTGGATGGGCGTGGTATCACTATCAGGGCAATTAGAACAGGGGAGACCCAACTCGTCCCTGATATCAGAGAGGACAAGGACTATGTGCCAGGATCAGGAGAGAGTCTGTTCAAAACCCTATCGGAACTCGATATCCCCGTAAAAATCGATGGTGAGGTGGTCGCTGTCATCAACGTTGAGAGCGCCAAACTCGCTGCCTTCACCAATGAGGATGTGAGGCTCCTCGAAATATTCGCAGAGCACGTCGCCTTGGTCCTCAGTAGAATCAAATACACAGATAATCTGAGGACCTCAGAGAAGCAGTATCGCTCTCTGCTTGAGGCATCTAGGGACGCTGTGTTCGTGATTACTGAGGGAAAATTTGTATACGTGAATCAGCGCACCGTGGAGCTGATGGGCTACTCCTCGGCTGAAGAGTTACTTGAAGCCGATTCTCTGGATACAGTGGCTCCTGAAGACCGAGATAGAGCTTTCAAGATGATCCGTGGGAGACCGATGGATGAGGGACTCCCCGTCCGCTACGAGATCAGGCTCCTCAGGAAGGATGGAAAAATCTTGGATGTTGAGAACCATGTCTCCCTCATAGAGTTCGAAGGAAAGCCAGCGTCTCTTGTTTTCACGAGAGACATCACTGACCGGAAGAGAATGGAAAAGGATCTCCGAGAATCTGAAAAGAGGTATAGAAACCTGATCGAGCTAGCTCCGGACGGGATAGTGTCGATAGACCTCAAGGGATATGTGAAAACCATCAATGAAGCTTTCAGCAAACACACAGGTTTTCCACCGGAAGAGATCATCGACAGGCACATCACGAAGATAGCGACAATAAGGGCTCAGGACCTCCCCAGAGCCCTCAAGCTGTTCGGTCTATTTGTACAAGGAAAGACCTATCCTCCTCTGGAATTCATCTACAAACGAAAGGACGGATCAACTGGCTGGGGAGAGGCTCACGCTCAGATGGTCGAGATTGAAGAAGGTAAAAAGGAGATACTAGTCATCCTAAGAGAGATATCCGACCGCAAACAGATGGAGGAGGAGCTCCATAGACACACTGACAAACTAGAGGAAGTCGTGGGAGAGAGAACTAGGGAATTGCTAGATGCCGAGCGGTTATCGGCCGCTGGAAGGGTCGCGGCGATGGTGGGACACGACCTCAGGAGCCCCCTGCAGGCCATCAGGAACTCCACATACCTCATGAAGAGAACACCGGACAACACAGAACAGATGCTGGACACCATCGAGAGAAACGTCGACCGAGCCGTAGAGATGCTGGAACGGTTCCGCACCCAGACACGGGAAGAACCCCTCAAAATCGAAACCAGCGACCTCACAGCCCTAATCAATAGAGCCGTCGAGGAGACCGGCATCCCCAGCTCCGTGGAGATAACCCTGGAACTCCAGAGAACCCTCGACGACATCCCCCTCGACCCCGGGAAGATACGCCGTGTGCTGGACAACCTGATACAGAACGCCGTGGAGGCGATGCCCGAAGGCGGATCCCTCACCATCGAAGGCGGACTGGACGAGGGTGGATTAACACTGCGGGTCACCGACACCGGCACCGGCATCCCGGAGGAGGATATACAGAACCTCTTCACGCCCTTCCACACCACCAAGCCGAAGGGCATGGGCCTGGGCCTAGCCTACTGCAGGAGGGCCGTGGAGGCCCACGGAGGCACCATCACCGCCCAGTCACAAGAGGGTGCGGGCACTACTTTCACAATCAGACTACCAACACAAAATAAACCGAGAACGGTTTAAAACCCCACGAAAACCGCTATAAGCGGCCACCATTACAACACCCAACCCAACATGAAAAATAGCCCGGGAGAGATTCGAACTCTCGTCAGAGGCTCCAGAGGCCCCCGTCCTTGACCGCTAGACGACCGGGCTGCACGGATCGATACCAAGCCTAGAACCCATATAAATCTAACCGCCCCCTCACACCAGATAATCCTCGATAAGCCTCCGCCGATCCAACCTCACATTCCCCACCAACTCCCTGGCCCCAGCAAGAGCCCCCCTCACTACAGACTCCCTGGACCCCCCCACCCCAAAGACCCCCAACGCCCCATCGTAAACCCCACCCCCCGCCTCAGAGAGCGACCGGAACAGAGACGTATAATCAAACCTCTCCCCCTGGACAGAAGAAAAAGCCCAAGCATAACCCTCAAGAAGAGGCAGCAACCACCACCTGAGATACATCACACACCCAGCCAGGTTATACACCCCCAACATCTCCCGGACCCTCGCCAACACCCCCTCCAAGACCCTCTCATCAGTCAGATACGCCAGATCCCGCCTCAACTTCCCATGGAGACC
>JASFTK010000154.1:0-3185 GCA_050053595.1 Candidatus Bathyarchaeota archaeon
CCGGGTCTGATGGACCCTGAGGGATAGGCGGTAAGACTCATCGTATTCACCCAAGGAGACTATGGTGAACGTATCCTAGAGAATATTCGGCGAGACGCACCAGTAGATTGGGACATCCAAGACCTCATGTTACCGTCGGATCTCCCATCGCTCATCGAGGAGCCAGAGAAGGCTGTCAAAGCCCTCGACATCAACGGGAGCTGGGACCTTATACTCTACCTCGGGGAGAATCCCCAAGGTTTCACTCTACTCCCCGCTATCCTGAGCAAGCTATCAGCTCCAGCGGTGATCGCCCCTGTGGATAACTATCAGTGGCTCCCCCCGGGCTTGGAGAGGCAGATACAGGATGAAGTGGTGTCCCTCGGCGTTGATATAGTCTTCCCCCGGACATTCTGTACTCTCACCACCATCGGGGTCCCGACCATCGATGAGTTCGCCTCACTCTTCGGCGCACCAATATTGGAGGTCTCCATCAAAGACGGGGCAGTGGCCTGCGTCAAGGTCAGGAGGGGAGCCCCTTGCGGCTCCACCCACTTTATGGCCGGTGAGCTGCCGGGTACTTGTATCGAGGAAGCTGGAGCCCGCGCGGGGACCCTGGTCCAGATCTATCCCTGTCTGGCTTCGAGGAAGGTGGACAGACACTTCGGTGACGCCCCCATCCACGTGGCTGGACACATCGCTAAGAGAGCAGTGGAGAAGGCTCTAGAAGTGTAGGTGTCAATCGTCGACAGTTATCTGAGGTTGAGGCGTCTCTCCCTGGCTGGCTAGTTCCATGTGGACGAATCGGCTCATGGGGGTTGCGATGGATGAAGCGGGGTAGACCTCGGGTAAGACCTTGACCCATATGGGGAATCTGCATTTGAGGGCTGTCCCCTTGACGATGGCCTCGCCCTGGGGGAGATCACCGATGAGCCGGGAGAACTCTTCCCCTACTATCTCGGCTAGGCGCTGCTTGTCCAAGTCTTCGAGGCTGTGGCAGACGATGTTGTTGGCGCACTGTGTGACTACAGTCTTGTCCACCGTTGCGAGGCGCTGGGTGACTATCCAGAGTCCAACGCCGTTCCTACCGCCGTTGGTGGCGATCTCCTTGACCGCCCCCAACAGCTTCCCCCGAGCCTCCCGGTCCCCCAGGTCGAAGACCCCTCTCTGAGGGGCGTAGTACATCGCTTCCTCGAGGAGAACGACACAGCCGAAACGCCGGTTATCCAAGGCCTCGCTGAATATGTTGCGGAGGACCTGGGAGACTACCAGGTGTTTCTGGGACCAGGTGTCCTTGCCGGTGGAGAGGTCCATGATCACGACGTGGCGTTCCTTGAGCAGCTCCACCGGGTCCAGGGGGCTGAGGTCGCCATCAGGGATAAGCCTGGAGCTGCCGACAGCGTTGAGGACCTGCTGGCGGTACTGCTCGAACTCCTCTCCCTTCTTCCTGAATCCTAGGGATTCGGGGTCTACGTAGCCAACAGCTTTCCTCAGATGTTCCTTGGTTACAGGGGAGGCCTGGGCGTAGAGGATCTTCAAAGCTTTTACCAGGATCTTGGCGTTCCACCAGGTCTTCTGCCACCCAAACTCTGAGAGATAGTCCTCCCATGGGATGTCAGAGGGCTGGAAGAATCGGACCCAGGGGACCTTGAGCACCCTCTCGGAGCCCAGCCTCTCGATGAGGCTGGAGTACTCCCCGTCCTTGTCTACGATAAAGAACCTGACGGGGGGATTGAGGCTTGCAGCCCTAGCAACCATGGAGACGGCGGTGGTGGTCTTCCCCGTCCCGACGGCGCCACAGATAAGGCAGCACTGCCTGATGAGAGAGTAGACGCCAAGCTCGACATCAAGGTCGGTGCTGGGATCGGTACCCAGCAGGAGCTTCCATTCTCCGTTGGGCTTGGTGAACCGGGCGACAACATCCCTCTCAGCCCGGTAGACGGAGGCGCTGGGAGGGATGAGGTGGCGAAGCGGCCTGAGGCTGCCACCCTCGTCGATCCAGCCCCACTGGTAAGCGCTGGCGTGGATTGTGGTCCCCTCGGGGTCCTCGTAGACCCTTCCCTCCTTGAGGAGCGCTTCCTCGTACTCCCTTACCCTCCTGTGGGGGTAGACGGCTAAGACTTGGTATACCACGGGACGGCCGTTCTTGGGGTGCTTGATGTAGATCAGGTCCCCCTTCGCCAGTTCTCGACCTCTGACCAATACTACGGTGATCTTATCGATCCGGTACTCCCCATTCTCGCTGTATGTGAACCCGACCCTCATGCTCCCATCCACCCCCCTTCACCCCAGTAAGGCGCCAAATAACTAACCTCGCCGGAGAGCCTTCCCACCCTGCTTAGGATATCCCTGTAGACCCCTCCTATGAACCTCCTAGAGATCTTTACCTCTTCATCAGCTCTCACGATGGGTAAAGGGATCCCTTTCCAGACACTCGAGTAGTAACAATAGTCAGCGATGTCGTCCAGACGCCCTAGACAGAAGGCGGGTAGGTCGACCCGGATAGGCGGTATAGACCACTCTCGGCTGAGACGTATATAGAAGGAGTAGATGGGGTGACCTATCGCGTCCAAGAAAGGGGAGGCCCTCACCGCCTTACGGACCGAAGTCCTTGGGGAGAACAGATCAGTCCGATCCCCCGGCTCCAGTGTGTGCAACAGCAGGAAGGAGTCTGGGAGATCCGTCTCACGCTGAAGGTTCAGAGAATAAACTAGGTACCTCGCAGAAGGGCGTTTCACGACCCCAGCCACTATCACCCCCTCATCCCTGCAGAGGCCCAATAGACGACTGACTGCATCAATCAGCCTCCTTCTGTCCTCCTCTCTCCCAGCAAGGCTCCACCAGTTGCTGAAGGCCAGCGGACCGTCTAACATCAAGAGCTTCGTCCCGGAGCTCGCTTCGATGAAGCTGTAGGCTGTCTCGTAGAGCTTCGCCTCCCTGCATAGGTTGAGGATCCCGCCAAGTCTCTCCCCTTGAGAGGTGTAAGGGAATTGAATGGACTCTGGTGCTAGGAAGAACCGTCTCCCAGAGGGGATAGTGTAGACGAGGGCGCTGATCACTGCATACTTTCTAGAAGCCAAGGGGAGAACCTGGCTGCCTGCGTCAGCTCCTGAGACCTCTTTGAATGCATCCCTCTTGGAACTCCTGTAGATCGTTATCTTATCTTTGATCCTCTCGGCAAGTTCCTTCACCGCGGGGGAATCGTT
>JASFTK010000155.1:0-3169 GCA_050053595.1 Candidatus Bathyarchaeota archaeon
CTTCAAGTCTCCCGACCGCCTTGACGTTGCCTCTCTCCTCTACTGCCCTGAGGTTCTTGTCATACTCAGGAAAGTCGAAGAGGCTCACCTTGAATCCCTTCATTCCGAGGTCGACGGCCATCGTCATCCCCCCGCTCCCACAGCCCAGAATCGCAGCTCTCTTCATCCCACTCATCCATATCACCATATTTCTTGAAATTATAAATAAAGGATGGATGAGAGTCCATGCCATGAACAGGACCGGTCTCCTTCTCGGTGTGGACATTGGAGGCACATTCACAGACCTCATGCTCTTCAACCCGGGTACGGGGGCGATGGAGTTTAGGAAGGTCCTGACGACACCAAGTGAACTCTCCCGGGGTGTCCTCGAAGGGATCAAAGCGATCACCAGGGGACAGGAAACATCGGCAGGTGAGATCAGCTCAGCGATCCATGGCAGCACCATAGGTATCAACACCATAATCGAGCGGAAGGGGGCTAGGACAGGTCTCATAACCACCGAAGGCTTCGAGGACATCCTCCTCATAGGACGACAGACGAGGCCCAGGATCTACGACTGGAAAGTGGGGAGGCCAAAACCACTCGTCCCAGGCTCTTTGAGGAGGGGCGTGGGGGGACGGATCTCTCACACGGGCGAAATCTTAGAACCCCTGGACCTCGAAGGCCTTGAGAGATCGATTGAGCACCTCAAGGAGTCCAGGGCTGAATCGGTAGCCCTCTGCCTCCTACACTCTTACGCGAACCCGTTCCACGAGAAGACGGTCGAGGAGACTCTCAGGTCTATATGGCCAGATGCATACATCTCCGTCTCCTCGAGTCTCCTCCCCGAGTTCAGAGAGTTCGAAAGGATGAGCACCACCGTGGTGAACGCATACATCAACCCAATAGTATCCAGGTACCTTGAGGATCTCCGGGAATCCGTCAGGGATGTCGGGGTGCGGCAGCTTCTGGTGATGCAGGCCAACGGGGGACTCATGACCACCGGGGACGCGATGAGCAGAGCGGTGAACACTATAGAGTCGGGACCGGCAGGCGGGGTCATCGCATCCGCGTATATAGGAGACCTTGTGGGCAGGGAGAAGCTCATCTCCTTTGACATGGGAGGGACTACAGCGAAGAGCAGCATCGTCATCGACGGGAAACCCTTGGTAACCACGGAGTATGAGATCTCACCCCTCGAGCAAGGTGAGATAATCGTGAGGGGCTCAGGCCATCCCATCAAGATACCCGTCGTCGACCTTGTCGAGGTGGGAGCTGGGGGAGGGAGCATCGCCTGGATCGACTCAGGGGGAGCCCTCAGGGTGGGCCCCAAGAGCGCGGGAGCCAACCCAGGCCCAGCCTGCTACGGAATGGGAGGAATGAAGCCCACCATAACCGACGCTAACGTCATTCTCGGGAGAATCAACCCCGACTACTTCCTGGGGGGCGAGATGAACCTCGATGCCGAGGCCTCAAAAGATGCCATGGCAGGAATCGCTGTTGAGCTTGGAGTTGGTCTTGTGGAAGCTGCTGAAGGGATCATCAGGGTTGCCAACTCGACAATGGCCAGGGGCATTAGGTATGTCACCACCGAGAGGGGATACGACACCCGGGAGTTCTCTATAGTAGCCTTCGGAGGAGCAGCCCCCGTCCAGATTGTCGATCTAGCGAAGATGGTGGGGGTTAAGGAGGTGATAATACCGCCTTCCCCAGGGGTCTTTTCAGCGTTCGGCTTCCTAGTCGCCGATGTTGTTCACCAGTACGTCAAGACGGTATACCTGATTGATTCAGAGACTGATACCGATCAGATTGAGGGGATCTTCACGGAGATGGAGGTGAATGGCATGAAACAACTGGACGAGGATAAAGTCCCAGAAGAGGACAGGCGGCTAGAGAGATCCATCGATATACGCTATGTAGGCCAGAGCCATGAACTGAACATCCCGGTGTCCTCTACTATAGAGGAAGATGGAATTGAAGGGATCGTTAAACTCTTTCATGGCATCCATGAGAAACATTACGGCTACAGCATGCCCGACGAGAAAGCAGCCTTCGTCAACTTCAGGCTCGTGGCTAGGGGTATCAGGTCAAAACCTGCAATAGAGATGAAATCGTCGCGTGTCGGCAATGTTCAGGAGGCTTTGAAGGGTAGTAGACCTGTATACCTCACTGACGAGGGCTGGAACGAGTGCGAAGTGTACGACAGAGAGCTGTTAAGTCCTGGGAACCTTGTTCACGGGCCTTGCGTGATAGAGGAGTGGGACACAACGACGATTGTGAATACACATTTTTGGGTGGAAGTCGATGACTGGGGTAACCTCCTGCTGACCCTAAGGGGTGGGACCTAGTGATGTCCAATGTCGACGCTGCCACCCTAGAAGTGATGAAGAACTCCCTATTCTCCATCGCCGAGGAGATGGGGGCGGTTCTGGTGAGGGCCGCCTATTCAACGAATATCAAGGACAGGAGGGACTGCAGCTGCGCAATCTACACATCGCGGGGTGAGTTGGCAGCCCAAGCGGAGCACATACCCCTCCACCTTGGTATCATGCCGTCTGCGGTGAGAGGGCTCCTCTCCTATTGTGAGGAGAATTCGATCGAGATGGAGCCAGGGGACGCCTTCATCTTCAACGACCCATTCATCACGGGCTCCCACACTTGGGACCTGATGGTGGCCACCCCCGTGTTCCATGATGAAGAGATAAAAGCCATCGTCGGCAATCTTGCTCACCACGCAGACATCGGTGAGCATAAGGGCCATGTCGCCACCGAGGCTCTCGATGAGGGATTACGCCTACCACCGGTAAAGATCCAGAAAAGGGGAGTTCTGGACAATGAGATATTGGGCCTCGTGAGATCTAACGTCAGGGTCATTGAGGTCGGGAGAGACATCTTAGCCCAACTGGGGACGAACGCGAGAGGAGCTGAGAGGCTGGGGGACCTCATTGGACGCCACGGAGCAGAAGCCCTGAGCACGTATATGGATGAGTTGATACGATACTCCGAGCGGAGGCTCAGGGCAGCCATCTCCCGACTTCCCCAGAGACATGCCTCTTTCGAGGACTATATCGAGGGAGACGGGATCACCGAAGACCGGGTCAAGATCAAGGTGACAGTCTCGGTCGAGGACTCCGACATTTATATCGACTTCACGGGGACAGATCCCATGGTCAGAGGACCCATAAACTCC
>JASFTK010000156.1:0-3114 GCA_050053595.1 Candidatus Bathyarchaeota archaeon
CTGGACAGGCTCGAACTCGAGGTCTGAGGTCACCTTCCCATGAGCTGGATCAACAGGGCGAAGCAGGGGTCCGCTGAGGCCGCAGCCACCCACGTCAGGAGCGGCACAGTCATCGGCCTCGGGAGCGGCAGCACCACAAGACACTTCATCCAGATACTGGGCGCCCTACTCAGGACCAGGGAGCTCACCGACATCACAGCGGTCCCCACCAGCCACCAGGCCGCAGCAGACGCAAGAAAAGCCGGGATACCGCTGTGCAGCCTAGACGACCACCCCGAGATAGAACTCACCATCGACGGGGCCGACCAGATCGACCCTGGACTGGACGCCATCAAAGGGGGCGGAGGCGCCCTCCTCAGGGAGAAGATAGTCGCCCACAACTCGGAGAACTACATACTGATCGCCGACGAGAGGAAACGGACCCAGAAACTGGGGGCGGGGACCCCCATCCCCTTAGAGGTCCTCCCCTTCTCCGCTGCAACAGTGGCCAGGGAGATCACGGAACTCGGCGCCTCAGCCATCCTGAGGGAGGGGGACGGGAAGCTGGGGCCTGTGGTCACAGACAACGGCAACTTCATCCTGGACGCGGACTTTGGTCCCATAGAGGACCCCGGGAGACTGGACGTACAGCTGAGGGCGATCCCCGGTATCCTGGAAACGGGGCTCTTCTTGGGCCTCGCCGATTTCGCCTACATAGGCACCCGGGGGGGCGTGGAGAGGATGGAGAGACCCCGCTGAAGAGAGTTAGCCCTCTACAATCCCTTGGGGCGCCCAGCTTCAGACCCTGTACCGCTCAAGCTCTTCATCGGTTATAGAGGCGGTCTCTAAGACCCTGACAGCTGCTCCGTGTAACTCGACGGCGACAACCTCATCCCTGGGAGCATCGGAGTACCGGGCCGTGATGGCCGCCCCCAGCTTGAGGGAGGACTCGTCCACCCCGCCCATCAGGACGGTGATGGGGCCCATATAGTCTGAGACCTCCATCCAGGGGAGCCCCCTCCTCAAAGCGTGAGCTTCCAGGACGCCGTTCTCCCCCTCATCCCGGCCCACGACCGCCTTCACCCCCCCGAGCCTGAAGTGTCTCCCCAGCCTCAGGAAGACCATGTCCTCTAGGACCAGTCTCCCCTCATGGTGGAGGTATTCCTTGAGCTTCTTTGAGAACTGGGGGTCCGTTAGGAGGCAGCCTCCAGCGGGGCAGGGGTAGTCGTAGACCCCGAGCTCCTCGGCGAGCTCCATCTGGGGGGTCCTCCTCCTCCCCTTTATCGAGTAGAGAGCATCCCGGTCTACGGTCCCGGATTCCTCGATATCGGTGGCCGGGAGCAGCTTCGCCGAGAGGGGTCTCAGGATCTTCCCTTCAAGGCCGGCCTGGGACTCGATGAGCTCCATCGCCCTGCGCCTCTGGGAGAAGGGGCGCTGCCCCAGGACCTCCCCGGTGATGTAGAACTCGGCTCCTATCTCATCCCCCAGTTCCTTGGCCTTCTTGAACATGAAGATCCTGCAGTCGATGCACATGTTCATATGGCTGCCGTAGCCGTGCGGGGGATCGGCTACCAGGTCTAGGAAGTCCTGCCCACCGTGGATGTAGTGGACGGGGATCTCGAGTTCCTCCCCTATCCGGTCGACGGCGCACTTGTCGCAGTTGCAGAAGGGGGTTGTGAAGTGCATGGCTTCCAGCTCAAGACCCTGGTCTACCATAGCTTTCACGGCGAGGGTGCTGTCCAGGCCTCCCGATAGTAGCGCCAGCCCCTTCTTACTCGACATCACCAATCCCTCATGTCCACAATATTTCCCGGAGATATCACTAACTAGCCCCGGATAGTGGAATAATAACGTTGCCTCAACAGCAACCCCTCCCGGTTCGGGGTCGGTTCAGTTCGTTGCTGGACGGGGTCAATGTCTCCGGTTGTCTGAAGAGGTATTTGGAGTCCAGGGAGGGGTGAGACGCATGGACTATACGAATTTAATTAAAAATAGGGAAAATAATTTACTAAATGTTATATATCAATACCATTATTTCGAATTACTTGGTGCTATTTATGTTAGATGAGCTTGACCTCAAAATTATGGGTGAGCTCCATAAGGATGGGCGGATCTCGATCACAGAGCTGGCGGATAGGGTCGGGGCGTCCAGGCCAACGGTAACCAAGAGGTTCAATCGTCTCCTTGAGGATAAGAGCGCCATCATACAGAGTGGGCTGGACCCCAAGGCTTTCGGGTTCAAGATTGCATGTTTTGGCCTCGAGGTGAAGAATGAAGGTACGAGGATAGAGTTGGAGAAGATGCTGGAGTCCTGCCCCAGGGTCCTCAACGTCTTCAGGACGCCCGAGAAGGCGAATCTGCACATCGGCGTCTGGGGGGAGGAAGATCAGACCATCAACTCGACTGTCGAGTCGTTCAGGGACTTCCCTGAAGTAGATGTGATATATGTCCACTACCTTGGGACACCGATCTATGGTGGTATGGCGATCAATATACCTCCCGTCACTTCGGAGGAGCCCCCCTGTGGTAAAGACTGCTCAGGGTGCCACCGATACCAGAAGAACTGGTGTTGTGGCTGTCCCCAATCAAACTACTACCGGAACCCGATCCTCGGATGACGGTAAGGATTCTCCAAGGGGATCGACGGATATCTATGGTATTACGTTTGGACGGAATTTACATTAAACAGTAGGTAAACCCATCCCTTAAATAGCAGACGGAGAAAAAATAGGATTGATGCTTTCCCTATCTAACATCTTGACGCCCCTTGTAGGTGAACTGGGAATCGGGGGGATCGGTGGTTTCCTCGTCGGTTACGCCATTAAAAAAGCGGCCAAGATCATAGCCATAGTCATTGGATTGTTCTTTCTCAGCCTGCAGTACATGGCATACGAGAACATAATCTCTATTGACTATGATGCCCTGGGTGCCTTCGCCAACGAGCTGTTAGGGCAGACCAGCGGCGTACAGACCTGGGTCACAAATTTCATAGTACATGCGCCGTTCGGGGCTGCTTTCATCGGCGGGTTCTACCTGGGCGTCCAGAAGGGCTGAAGGGCTCCAAGAGCAGACAGGACAGTCGTTCGTAGAAGAGGGGTAGAGTCTCCAAGATCTCGACCGTGTATCTCCCTTTGA
>JASFTK010000157.1:0-3037 GCA_050053595.1 Candidatus Bathyarchaeota archaeon
TCCTCTTGAGGGACAACCATACCGATCACCCCTTTCTGACCGTGGCGTGAGACAAACTTGTCCCCTAACTCGGGGACCCTATGGCTCCTGACCTTCACCTTGATCAGGTGACTCCCCTCAATGTCCTTGGTGACGAATACCGAGTCGACGTTCCCCTCCTCAGTCGGCCTGACCCCGATGCTGGTGTCCCTGAGCTGGGGGCCCCTCACCTCGAATCCTCTGTACTCTTCGCTGAACCTGGGGGGGCTTGTCTTGCCTATGAGGATGTCACCCCCCTTTACCTGGGATTCCGTTGAAATGAGGCCGTCTTCCTCCAGCATCCGATACGCCTCAGCGCCGTGGTAGCCCCGGATACCCGCCTCAGGGATGACCAGCCTGTCCTTGGCGCCCCCGAGGTATTGCTTACACTCAGCCTTGTAGATCCTGAAGAAGCTGCTATGACCGAGACCCCGCTCTACGCTGGACTTGTTGAATATGATGGCGTCCTCCATGTTGTACCCGTTTGAGCTCAGGACGGCTACCACAAAGTTCTGCCCTGCCGGTCGGTCGTTGTACCCCATGATCTCCATGGGCCGGGTCTGGACCAACGGCTTCTGGGGGTAGTGGAGAAGGTGACCCCGGGTGTCCGTCCGTTCCCTATAATTGAGGGCGTACATCCCCGGGGCCTGCTTGGCCATCGCAGCTTGGTATGTATTCCTCGGAGACTGGTTGTGCTCCGGGAAAGGTATGATGGAGGCGGTGACCCCGAGGATAGTATAGTTACAGATCTCCATGTGGGTATGCTCGCTGTTGAGCTTTGTGGGATCCATGGCGATGAATGCATTCTCCTCCTCTTCTGCGTCGAGGAACTCTATGATACCTTCCTGGACCAGATCCTCCCAACCCCACTTGCCCTGTCTGATATTCCTGACATGCCTGGCCCTAAGGAGGGACTTACCGTCCTTGACGAGTAACAGAGGTCTCCTTATCCTGCCCTCATCACAGTTTACATAGATCTCGTTGTGCTCAGGATAGAATGCGATGTTCATCTCACCACTGATCTCCCTCCTACGCCTCATCTTCCTCACAGTACTCACCAACTGCTCCGGGAGGGTGGTGTAGCCAAGGAGATATCCCTCGATAAAGACCTTCGCCCCTTCATGCCTCAGCCGCTCGTCAGCATCCTTGGCGGGGAATACCCCGAGGTATAGGAGGGTCTTCTTGATCTTCTCGGGATCAGTGCCCACAGATACGCTGGCCATGAGGGCCAGGTTCTTAACCAGCCCGCAGTTGGCTCCTTCGGGGGTCTCGTTGGGGCAGAGCCTACCCCAATGAGTGGAGTGGAGGTCCCGGGCTTCGAAGTTGGGCTGGCTCCTGCTGAGGGGGGATTGGAGCCGCCTGAGATGGCTGAGGGTTGAGAGTGTGTTGGTCCTGTCAAGGAGCTGTGTCATCCCAACCCGGCCCCGGCGCCAGTTCCCGGTGGCGAGAGCGTGCTTGACCCTGCTGCTGATGATGCCCGGTCGGACTGCAGCGGATATGAGGACCCCTTTCCTCCTGGTGCTCATCCTGCGGAACTGGTAGCGCATATCCCTGTAGAGGCTCCAGAAGGCGCTCCTGAAGAGTTCTGTTAGGAGGGGGCCCGCGAGCTTTATCCTCTTGTTCTTGAGATGGTCCTTGTCGTCCTCCTCCCTACGCCCCAACTTGAGCTCGATGATGCGGCTGGCCATCTCCCCGAGGAATATCGCCTTGTCGGTGCGGTCTTCGGTCTCCCGGCCGATGTGGGGGAGGAGGTTCCTGTCGATGATGGTCTCAGCCCTTTTAAGCCTGAACTCCTTGACCTGCCCGAAGGCTACCCTATTACCGATAAACAGGATAGCATCCTCGATATTCTGGACATCAGCGGCCTCCCTGAAAGACATCTCCAGTTCATCTAGGACTTGGGGGTCGAGGCTGACCATCTCAGCGACAGCCCTGTCGGTCTCGACACCCAGCGCCCTCATGAGGACCACGAAGGGGACGGGGACAGGTACACCCGGGATGCTGATCACCATCTCCCCCTTGGCCTTGAGGGAAGTCTCGATGCGGGCCCTGAACCCGACGGTGGTAGAGAAGACCTTCCCCCGATAGACGGGCCTTGAGCCCCTAGTATCAACCTCTATAAGGACCCTGTTAGGCGCGAGGTCCTCAAGGCTGACTATGACCCTCTCGGATCCGTTTACTACGAAATATCCACCTACCTCGTCAGGATCTTCCCCTATGCTGATGAGATCGTCTGGGCTCTTATCAGATAGGAGGCAGAGGTCCGACTTGATCATAATGGGGAGGTTCCCTATATTGACACACTCCAAGGTCTCCCTTCCTTCATCGTCTAAGATGATGTCAAGGTAGAGAGGAGCGGAGTAGGTGAGGTTACGGACCCTAGTCTCCCGTGGATAGACACTCCTGACGGTGCCGTCCACCTCGACGACCCGGGGTTTATCCACCTCGATGGTGCCGAATTTTATATCATAAGTCTTGTCTGGCACCTCGATCTGGATGCCATGGATCTCATCTATTATTTGCTGCAGCGTGTTCTGGACAAAGTCGTTGTAGCTGTCCAGATGCTGCTTGACAAGACCCTCCTCCCTGAAGAAGGCCTTCATAATCTGCCAATAATCCTGGTCGGTCAGAAGCATTCTATACACCTTTTATATAATCTAGATGAACGGACGATGACTCGGGGTGATGAATCATCCGATTTAACTTAATTCCCCCTCTCTCGGTGATTTTCATCCGGTCAGAAGCCGTCCAAACCTGATAGAGGCTACATAGGTTGTTGAAAACATATTTATAAACGTTTTGCGGGATTTTTTGATAAACACTGGTTTTTAGCAGCCTCTCAGGCCATAAATACACTATACACAGTGAGATCAGACTCCTTTGGTTGTCTCATCTGTGTCCGAGTGTGTATCTAAAGCTTGAGAGGATTACTGGTGTTCAGGGACAACGCTCAAGTCACGCGAAATAGAGTTCTTAGTGTCTTAGATCAACTTCAGACTGTGGTTGGATAGAGATTGAC
>JASFTK010000158.1:0-3015 GCA_050053595.1 Candidatus Bathyarchaeota archaeon
ACCGCCTGTCCCTCAGGGTCCATCAGACCCGGCGGTAATAAACCCTGTGAGGGACGCGACCAGATTTAAGGAGGATGAGGGTGTCTTAATTGGTGGCAATGAGCAGTAGGCGGCTCTACCCCAAGATGCCCATGGTCGGGGTTGGAGTTCTCATCAGGGATAATGAACGCTATCTAATTGTTCAAAGAGCTGCTGAGCCTGACGCTGGTCTCTGGTCCATCCCAGGAGGTCTCGTGGAGCTGGGGGAGAGAGCTGAGGAGGCCGCCATAAGGGAGGCATGGGAGGAGACCGGTCTCGAAGTGGAGATCATAGACCTCATAGGGGTAGTCGATAAAGTCGTATTTGGTGAGGGGTCCCGTATCAAGTTCCATTTCGTCATTGTCGACTATCTGGCGGGAGTGGTGAGCGGTACCTTAAGAGCTGCCTCGGATGCCCTCGACGCAAAGTGGGTGGTTCCTGAAGAGTTCCCAAAGTTTGATCTGACCCCGACCCTAGTCAAACTGTTGAAAGGTATGGGGCTCTACCCCGAGACTGGAGGGGTCTAGATCCCACATATCTTACAGGCCAGCCAAGTGTAGACCTTGATCGCTTGGATATAATCGTCGATCCTGACATGGTCTTGGTTTGTGTGAGCGAATCTCTCCTCGCCTGGTCCGAAACCAATTACGGGGATCCCCCTCCACGCGTAGAACCGGCCGTCAGTGGCGAATTTCCAGACCCTGAGCCTCGGATCCCTCCCCAAGACCTCAGCCACCGCCTTCTTCGCCTCGTCGACCACAGGATTTTCTTCGGGGTCCGTGTAGAAACCCGTGAAACTCCTGTCACTGCCAGGTCTCTTGGAGGGGACGACGGTGGTCTTTAGCTCCGGATCCTCTTCCTGCATATGGATGATGAGTGCCTCTAAGTCTTTGACAAGTCTCTGGCGGGGGTAATCGGGGTTGTTCCTGCAGTCGATGTGGAATGTACACTCTTCTGGTACCACGTTCGGGGCGTCTGGCTTTACGGATATCCTGGTGATCGCGATGGAGGTCTTACTGTAAAGGGGGTGGTCAGGGAGTCTTGGGATCAACTCCGACCTGATCCGGGAGATGATCTCCGTCGCCTTGTATAGAGCGTTGACGCCCCGTTCTGGAGCACTGGCATGACAGCTCCTGCCCTCGACGACAATGTTGGCCCGGGCGCCTCCCCTGTGCCCCAAGGCCATCTCCATCTCTGTCGCCTCTCCGATGACCACGAGGTCCCCCGTGAAATTGCTCTCCTCGATGGTTGCGAGGGTCCCAGCACCGCCCATTTCTTCTAGGGCTACCGCCGCTATCTTGAAGTCTCCTTTGAGTTCAATCCCGAGGTCCTTGATGGTCTTCCCTGCCATCACCATTGCCGCCAGAGCCCCCTTCATGTCTGAGGCTGCTCTACCGTAGACCACCTGCCCCTCAACCCCGAAAGCCCTACCGTCCATGACCTTCCCCTTGTAGGGATCCTCCATCTCCCCTGGTGGGACGTGGTCTAGGTGGCCGTTGAACAGGATGTCCCTACCGCCCCCTGAGCCCTTTATGACCCCCATTGTATCGTTGAGATTGTCCACTTCGACCTCGTCGAAGCCAAAGGCCCTCATCCCTTGGGCTATCACCCTTGACGCCTTGGCCTCCTCTCCGCTGGGGCTCGCAGCAGATATCAGTTTCTGGAGGAACGACAAGGCCTCGCCCCGGTTTCTCTCAACCGCCTCGGATATCCCGTCAAACAAGGTCTTCACGGCCACTCAGTCCTCTTTTGATGCTCAAAGGAATATATACGACTTAATGTAATATTTCAACCCTATCCAGGTAATTGAGTAAGGTGTGATGTATGGGAAGAAGATTGTTGATAGCGCTTGGCGGGAATGCCATCAAACGAGCGGATGAGAAGGGGACCACGGCACAGCAGCTGAGGAACGTCGCCATAACCTGTGAGCAGATCGTCAAGCTCATCCAGAGCCAGGGAGAGGGGGACAGGATAGCCATCACCCACGGCAACGGTCCGCAGGTTGGGAACTTACTAGTCCAGCAGGAGTCTGGGGTAGGGCTTGTCCCGCCTCAAGCATTCGACGTGGTTGGCTCCATGAGCCAAGGGCAGATAGGGTACATGTTCCAACAGACCCTCCAGAACCATCTCAAGGTGGCTGGGAACAGATTCGGAGAGATCCCGGTGGTCGCAATTGTGAATCAGGTGCTAGTGAGCCCCAACGACCCTGAGTTCTTGGATCCCACCAAGCCTATCGGTAACTTTTTCTCCAGAGAGGAGGCTGAAACACTCGCCCAGGAGAAGGGCTATGTCATTGATCCCCCAGCCGGGAAGGAGCACCTAGAGAAGAAGCGGACTGGCTTCATCATTAAGCAGGTGGTTCCTACAAACTCAACCCCTAAACCTTACAGGAGGGTGGTCCCTTCACCTGATCCCATCAAGAACGTCGAGGGTGAGACCATCAAGAAGCTCATCGATATGGGGGTTATTGTCGTTGCATCGGGAGGCGGCGGGATACCTGTGATAGAGGGTGAAGACGGCAAGCTGGAGGGTGTCTTCGCGGTCATCGACAAGGACAAGGCGGGAGAGAGAATGGCTGAGGCTATCGAGGCCACAGATCTCTTGATATTGACAGATGTCGAGTACGCGATGTTGAACTTCGGGCAACCCTATCAGAAGCCCATAAGGGAGATGAGCGTCGAGGAGGCCGATAAGTACAGTGCAGAGGGGCACTTCTTGAGAGGGAGCATGGGTCCCAAAGTAGAAGCCTGCATACGGTTCGTCAAGTGGGGCGGCAACCGCGCCATAATCTCATCCCTTGATAACGTCGTTGACGCCCTCCAGGGGAAGACTGGCACCCACATCCACCCCTGACTCCCGTTTTTCCATCCATTTTATAACATCAGAAGATATCTTCATACTGTGCCAGTTATGGTCAACGTAGAATCTTTCAAAGGCAGAGACATCATCTCCATGCGGGAGTTCGACAGGGAGGAGCTAGATTTCATCCTCGACACT